>JAGWAJ010000006.1:9433-49472 GCA_021296475.1 Acidobacteriota bacterium | reverse complement strand
CAACTCGCGGCGCCAACAGCCGCGCGCGCCGGAGTGCGGCCGCTCCCACGTGGAATTTCACGGCAACCAACCCTGCTAGGAGTCTGCACCGTTCTACGGCGCAGACTCCTAGCCTTCCTAGCCGGTCCCGTGCAGGAGCCAGCCGGCGACCGCGCCCGCGAGAATCAGCCAGGTCGAGTTCGGTTGCCAGATCACCAGGATCACCGCGGCCGCGGCGGCCAGTCCGGCCGTGGCGGCGTCCGTGATCGCGGCGTCCGCCAACTGCCACGTCACGGCGAGCATCAGCCCGAGCGACGCCGCGACCACGCCGTCGAGCGCGCCGCCCATGAGGACCGAGGCGCGCAACCTCGGAATGATCGGCTGCGTGAGCGCCACGAACACGAAGCCCGGCAGGAAGATGGCCACCGTCGCCAGCACCGCTCCCGGCACGCCGCCGAGGAGGTAGCCGATGAAGGTGGCGGTCGTGAACACTGGGCCCGGCGTCACCTGTCCGACCGTCACCGCGTCGATCAGTTGCTGCTCGGTCAGCCAGCCCCAGCGCTCCGTCAGGTCCGCGCGCAGGAAGGCGAGCAGCACGTACCCGCTGCCGAAGAGAATCGACCCGACCTTGAGGAAGAAGAGCGCCAGACGGGTCAGGGTGACCGGAACGCTGGCCGCAGCCGCCGTCACCGCGCCGGCGGCGTGCAGGCAGGCGCCGCTCGCGGCGATGGCGACTGCCCAGGCCGCCGCGGCGGCGCCGCCGGACGAGCCGCCACGTCCGAGAGTCCGCGCGCCGGCGACAGCCAAGCCGGCGGCCGCGCCGCCCCCGAGCAGTAGGAGCTCGTTCACGCCCGCGATCGACAGTGCCG
Organism: Acidobacteriota bacterium; assembly: GCA_021296475.1. Classification (GTDB taxonomy): domain Bacteria; phylum Acidobacteriota; class Vicinamibacteria; order Vicinamibacterales; family UBA8438; genus JAGWAJ01. The sequence continues at coordinate 48,624 of JAGWAJ010000006.1, read as the reverse complement.
CCGCCGCGGCGCCGAGCAACGCGGGGGCGATGCCCGTCACCGCGGCGCGTCCCAGCTTGATCACGGCCTGCGCCACGATGGCGATGATCACGGGCGCGATCCCGTAGGCGAGCCACGCGGCCTGCGGCGTCTCGCCGTAGTGCGCATAGGCCCAGGCGATGGGCAGCACGATGAGCGCGGCGGGTAGGATGAAGCAGACGCCGGCGAGCGCGAGCCCGGCAAGTCCCGCCCGGCGGTAGCCGAGATGGATCGCCATCTCCGTCGAGTTGGGGCCCGGGATAAGGTTGGTGGCGGCCAGCAGGTCCAGGAACTCCGCGTCGGTCAGCCACTTCCGTCGGTCGACCACTTCGTCGCGCATCATCGCGATGTGGGCGGCGGGGCCGCCGAACGCGGTGACGCCGAGCCGCAGGAAGAGGGTGGCGAGCTCGGCCAGTGGGGCGCGTGTCGTCACGCGCGGATCCTACAGGGTCGCCGGGAGCGGGCCGCCGCTGCCGCCGGAGATCAACGACGATGTGGACCCTGGCCGTGACCGGCGTCGTCTTCGGGCTGGCGGCCGGCGTGACCCCGGGGCCGCTCCTGGCGCTCGTGGTGACCGAGTCGCTGCGCGGGGGGGTGCGGGCCGGGATGCGGGTGGCGGCGGCGCCCCTCCTGACGGACGCGCCGATCGTCCTGGTGTCGGTCCTGCTCCTGACCCGCGTGACCGGTACGACGGTTCTCGGCGCGTTGGCGCTCGCCGGCGCCCTGCTCCTCGCCTGGCTCGCGTGGGACAGCCTGACAGTGGCCGCGCCCGAGGCCGCCGCCGAGCCGGCGCAACGCGGCTCCGCTCTTGCCAAGGGCGCGGCCGTGAACCTGCTGAACCCGCATCCGTACCTCTTCTGGATCGGGATCGGCGGTCCGACGCTGCTCGGGGCGTGGGACGAGGGCGCGGCGCCGGCCGTCGCCTTCCTCACCGCGATGTACGGCTGCCTGGTCGGTTCGAAGATGGTGGTGGCGTGGGGGGTGGGGAAGGGGCGCCGGTTGCTCCAGAGCCGCGGCTACGTCTACCTGGTCCGCGCGCTCGGCCTCGCCCTCGTCGTCTTCGCGGTGCGCTTCGCCCGCGAGGGCCTGCAGCACCTCGGCGTGATCTGAAGCTGCGCCGTCGCGAGCGCGCACGAAGAAACAGTAGCCGCCATGGCAGAAGGCCGCCTGGCCCTTCCCCAAGGATGGGGGCGCACGGCCCGGAAGCGCGTGCGGGCGCGCCGGTGCGTTCGTCAGACCGCCAGCACGCGCTCCACCGTCCAGTACAGGCCCACGGCGGCGATGCCGAGCGACAGAGGCACGACGACGCGTCCGCGGTACCACTCGCGACCACGGAACGCGGCCACGGCGGCCAGCGCCGCGCCGATGACCGTGAGCTGCCCCGCCTCGACCCCGACGTTGAAAGTGACGAGCGCCGTCACCAGCTCCCCCCGCGGCAGCCCGAGGTCGGCCAGCACGCCGGCGAACCCCATGCCGTGCAGCAGCCCGAACGCGAAGACGAGCACGATGCGCCATGGCCGCAGCTCGGTCGTCACCAGGTTCTCGACGGCCACGTAGGCGATGGAGAGCGCGATGAGCGGCTCGACGATGGACGGCGCGAGCGAGAAGACGCCGTAGATGGTCAGCGCCAGCGTGATCGTGTGCGCGACCGTGAACGCCGTCACCTGCAGGAGGAGCGGCCGCAGGCGGGCGCTGAGCAGGAAGAGGCCGAGGACGAAGAGGATGTGGTCGAGCCCCTTCGGCAGGATGTGCGTGTAGCCGAGCCCGAGGTACTGCACCGCCACTTGCACGGGCGTGAGCGGCACGAGGTCGGCGATGTCGAGCGGGGGGCTGAGCTGCGCGGGCTGCAGCCAGCGGGTCACGGGCGCGCCCGCGCCGCGGGCGACGGTCATCGGGTACTCGTCGACGACGCGGTCGTAGGCGAACTGGAACCTGACCGCGTCGGCCGGCACCGTCCCGGTGAGCCGGATGAGTCCCGGCTCCGCGAGTCCCCACGGTCCCGAGCGGTCGGAGGTCGGCGGCGGAACGTAGGTCACCCCTTCCGGCGGCACCGGCGACCCGTCGAACACGAGCGTCATGCCGGCCGCGAAGGCGGGGGTGCGCTCGGCCAACTGGCGGTTGCGCTCGCCGACTGCAGGCAGATCCGCGGCGGTGGCGACCGGGTGGACCTGCAGCCACAGCCAGTCGGCGTCGTTGAGGACGTCCACGCGATAGGTGTCGTCCGCCTCGAAGACGACCATCACGTGGGTGTTCTCGACGTCGTGGGCGGCTACCGTCGCCGGCAGCAGGAGCGCCAGGAGCGCCAGGAGCGCCAGGAGCGCCAGGAGGGTCCGGGGCCGCTGGAGCCGCTGGAGTGCCAGCGCCGGGAGTGCCAAGGGGGCCGGGACCGCCGAGGGCGGCGGGAGCGGCGGGAGCGCCGGGAACGCGGCGGCCGCGAGACGCGGCGTTCGCGGCGGCCGGAGCTCGTCGGATGTCATGGGCAGGGATTGTAGCGGTCGGTCGCGGGACGGGCTTCTGGGTATGATCGGCGACAGGCGGTGCGCTTGGGGAGCTCCCTTGCATGCCGCGCGCTCTCCGTTGGAAGCCAGGAGGTGGCTGTTGCGGAAGATTCTCGCTCTCTCTTTCGTCGTCGCCCTCGGCGCCGCACCCGCGGCGCAGGGGCCGCTCCCGGACGTGGACCGCTTCGGTCCGCAGGTGGGGGAGACGGTGCCCGACTTCGCTCTCGCCGATCAGCGGGGCGAGCAGCGCGATCTCGAATCGCTGGCCGGACCGAACGGCACGATGCTCGTCTTCAGCCGTTCGGCCGACTGGTGACCGTTCTGCAAGACGCAGCTCGTGGAGCTGCAAAGCCGCTACGCCGACCTGCAGGCCCGGGGACTGGGTCTGGCCGTGATCACCTACGACTCGACGGACACCCTCGCCGGCTTCGCGGAGACCCGGGGCATCGAGTATCCGCTGCTCTCCGACGCCGGGTCGGAGACCATCCGGGCCTTCGACCTGCTGAACCGCGAGCTCGACCCGGCCAGTGCGCCGGCGGAGCAACGGGAGATGATGGAGCGCCTGTTCGGGGTGCCGTACCCCGGCACGTTCCTGCTCGACCCGGACGGGCGGGTGAGCGAGCGCTACTTCGAGCCGTCGTACCAGGAGCGCTTCACCGTCTCGAGCATCGCGGTGCGGCTCGGCAATCCGCTGGAGGGGACGGATCGCGATGCGGTACGGGTGGAGACGGACCACCTCACGGCAGAGGCCTGGGTCACCGACGACGTGGTCGCTCCCGGCAACCGGTTCTCCCTGGTCGTCGACGTCACGCCGAAGCCGGAGATGCACGTCTACGCGCCGGGCGACCACTCCTACCAGGTCATCCGGCTCCGCATCGACGAGCCGGAGTTCGCGCGGGCGCACGACGTGGCCTACCCCGATTCCGAGATCTACCACTTCGTGCCGCTCGACGAGCGGGTGGAGGTCTACGAGTCGCCGTTCCGCCTCGTGCAGGAGGTGACCATCCCGATGAGCCGCGAGATCGCCGGCCAGGCGGCCGCCCCGGACGGTACGGTGACGATCTCCGGCGCGCTGGAATATCAGGCCTGCGACCACGAGATCTGCTACGTCCCGGCCGAGATTCCGCTGACCTGGACGCTCGACTGGCGCCCGCTGCTGTTCGAGTAGTCCCCGCCGTTCCGTGCCTGCGGCCCGCGCGCAGTCCCTCCGGCGGCGCGCGGGCACGGAGGTGAACACCGTGATGTGGTCATTCCGGTGGTTGGGGGCCGTAGTCAGCGTCGCGCTGCACCTGCCGGCGGCGGCCGGCGCCCAGACGCCGGTGGGAGCGCTGGGGGATCGACGAGCGTCAGGGCGAGCAGTACGGCTGGGCGGTGGACTTCGAGCGCGCATCGGCGGCCCACGCCGCGGCGCTGGGGGATTGCGGAGCGGGCCGCCGTTTCTCGGCGCCGTTCTCGCCGTGAGCGCTCGCTACGGGTTGGCGTGACGCTTGCTCTGCGCCGGCTACTCGGCGGCGGGGAGGATGGCGCGTTCGAGGGTCTCGAGTCGCTGGTCGACCTTGCCGAAGGCGACCTCGACGGCGCGGAGGCGGTCGTCCATGCTGCGCACGTCCGTCTCGAGACGTTGCAGGCGACCGTTCAAGTCGTCGATCCGCGAATTCACGCCCGCGATCTGCACCGACAGCAACCCGGCGACCACCAGGATGGCCGGAACGATGGTCCCGATGATCCACCTGGTGTCGTTGGTCATGCCACGCGAACCGCTACCGCCCGGGTCTCGCCTCCACAGCCGGACGAGCCAATCGCATCGTAGCACGGTGGGCTCATTCCGGTTGCGCAGCGCCGGTCCGTTCGCCCCGGCGTCGGTGACGGGTCAGAGGAAGGTCCGCTGCAGAGACTGGATGAACGCGATGCCGGGCACGTTCTTGCGGCTCAGCCGGTCGTCGTTCGTGATGAAGAGATCCGTGCCGCCCGCCGCCGCGCACGCCAGTTGAATGGCGTCGGGGGACTGGATCGACCGGTCGCCGCGAATATCGGCGAACCGAAGCGCGGCCTGCGTATCGAACGACAGCATCGTGACGCCGTCTTCCATCGCCTGCACGTAGCGATTCCGCAGCTCGTAGTTGCCCGTTTCGACCGGCTTGACGAGCAGCTCGCCCAGCGTCAGCGACGACGTCAGCAGCTCGTCGCCCCGTTCGATCATCCGGCGTCGAAGCGCTACCACGGACTCGGTGCGGAGACCTTCGCCTTCCATCAGGTACACGAACAGGTTCGTGTCCCAGAACACCCTGCTCACGACCAGCCCTCGCGGAGCCGCGCGACGTAGGCGTCGGCGCCTTCGTCGGCCCACAGCGCCCCGCCGACCCCCCGCAGGCCCAGAATCGGGTCCGGCGGCGCGTCATCCGGCCTGGCCGCGTACACCGTGTGATACCAGTCGATCAGGGAGCGATACGCCACCGGGAGCCGATCCCTCTCGGGGAGGCATCTTCCGCGACGGTCCGGATGGCGCGGATCGCCGGGCCGGAAGAGACGTCGCCGCCCGCGAGCGGTTTCGAACAGCAGGCAGTGCTTGCCGGGCTGCGGCGGCTTCTGGGCGACGGCGTGGGAGGAGATGTGATGCCCGACGCCGGGACGCAGGGGTGCGGGGTCGGCGATCCGTGCGGCCCGTTGGACGATCTCCTTCTTGGTGAAGTCCTTCCGATCGGGATACTCCTTGTGCAGCAGCGCCGTGGCGATCCAGGCCTCGTCGGCGACGGTCAGCTTCCCGGTCATGTTCCCCCAAGCGCGGCGTGATGTGACCAAGTGCCAAGTTATCATGATATTTTGAAATAATCGTAGATATCTTGACATAACGTGCGGAGTGCCGGGGATTCCGCCGTCGAAACATGGCGATGGGTGGATGTCCCCGCGAACGGCGGGAGCCTGCCGGATGCGGTCGGGCGAGGTTCGAGACCCGACGGTCGTCAGGTGTTGGAGCGCGGGTCAGAGATCCCGCACCCCTCCCCGGCGCAGCAGGAAGACGGCCGCGACCAGCATCAGGAGGAAGCCGTTCGCCGCGATGACGGTCGGCACCGGCGCGAAGGTCGTGACGTAGCCGCCCGCCAGGCTGCCGAGGGGCATGCCGCCGCGGAAGGCCATCAGGTAGATGCTCATCACGCGTCCGCGGAGCTCGTCCGGGACGGCGAGCTGCACCAGCGATGCGGTCAGCGAGAAGGCCATCAGGAGCGCTCCGCCGCCGAGGCAGAGGAGCACGTAGCTGAACGCAGTCACCGGCATCAGGGCGAACGCCGCCACGAGGGCGCCGTAGGCGACGAGCGTCAGGAGCAGCGTGCGGCCCATGCCGCGGAAGGTCCCCAGCCAGGCGACGACCAAGGCCCCGCCGACGGCGCCCACCCCGACCGCGGTCATCAGCCGGCTCAGGTGATCGGCGTCGGTCGCGAAGACCGGCAGGAACGTCCGGAGCGGCAGCCCCAGCGTGGTGGTCGCCAGCGCCAGCACGGTCAGCGCGAGCAGCGATTCCCCGTACCGCACGTACGACAGCCCGCCGCCGAGCTCGACGAGCAGCGGCCGCCGGCCGTCGGTGGCCGGGCGCGCCACCCCCTGCATCAGGGTGAGCACGACGATGACAACGAGGAACGAGACGCTGTTGATCCCGAAGCAGGCGGCGAGGCCGAGCGTCGTGAAGACGACGCCGCCCAGGAACGGGCCGACCGCCTGGGCCAGGTTGTGCTGGATGGAGTTCAGCGCTATCGCGTTCGGGAGCGTCCGGCGGGGGACGAGCGCCGGCACTATCGACTGGAACGCGGGTCCTCCGAATGCCTGCGCGAGCCCCGTCAGGAACGAGAGCGCGAGGATCCACGGAAGTTGCACCGCGTCGAGCACGACGAGGGCGGTCAGCGTGACGGCGCACGCCATCTGGAGGGCCTGCGATCCCATCAGCAGATGGCGCCGGTCGTAGCGGTCGGCGACCACGCCCCCGATCAGCGTGAAGAGCAGCAGCGGCAGCGCCCCGAGAAACATGTCGAGGCCGAGGTAGAACGCCGAGCCGGTGAGATCGAAGACGAGCCACTGCTGCGCGAACCGCTGCATCCACGTGCCGACGGCCGAGGTGAAGGCGGCGGTCCAGAGGTTGCGGTAGCGGGCGAACGTGAACGCTTCGCCGATCCGGAACAGGGCTCCGGCGATGACGCCGGTAGGCGCGCGGACCTCGTCGGCGCCGGGGGACGCGCCGGCTGCGGGCGACGCCCCGGCGGCCTCGCCCGCGGCCAAGGCGCCGCGGCCGCCTACCGGTGCGGCCACGCGATGTACAGCCCTTCGCCGAGGAAGATGATGCCGACCCAGAGCCCCTGGGAGAGGCGGTGGAAGAGGAACGGCCCCAGCGCGGCGAGCGGCGTCCAGACCAACACCCGGCCGCTCGTCGTCAGCGAGGTGAACGCCTCCGTGACCCAGGCGCCGACGACCACGGCCGCGAGCGTCAAGCCGAGGTTGATGTAGACGGCGCCGAACCACTGGCCCGGCTCCCGCTCGAAGCGCTCGCCGCAGGCGGAGCAACGCGTGTGCATGTGGAACGCCGACCGGAACAGCCGGCCGTAGCCGCAGCAGGGGCACCGCAGCCGGAGCCCGCGCCACAGGATGTCGGCGGCTTCCCGCAGCACTCCACGAGAATACCCGAACGAGCGGGCCGAGCTCGAAGCGCTTCCCGGCGAGCGGCTCGTTGAGGAACCCGATGAGCGGGCCGAGGTGCCGGAAGAGGCGCACGAGCGAGCTGTAGAAGCGCGGGCCGGTGGCGAACTCCGGCGGGCGGTTGCACCCGGCCAGGAACTGCTTGTGGCGCAGGTAGTCGGCGCCCGGGTGGTCGGCGGCGAAGCCGCGCGGGACGCGCTTGAGCTGTTCGCCGCCCAGCTCGCCGAAGCTGCGGCGGAATGCCGGCGCGGTGAGGATCGCCGCGAGGCGGCCGGGGTCGGCGGCAATGTGCTCGCGAAGCCGCTGCAGGTGCTGCGGCGTCGGGGCATAGACGCCGCCCCCGATCATGACGTGATCCCCGGAGACGTGGACGTACAGGCCCGCCCCCTCGTGGCGCCCGCCGCCCCGCAGGGGGAAGATGGCCGCGACCCAGGTCTTGTAGGGCGACTTGTCGGCGGAGAACCGGGTGTCGCGGTGGATGCGGTACATCGAGGTCCGGGTCGAGGCCACCAGGTCGGGCGCGAACGCCGGCAGGTCGATCGCGAGCTTCTCGATGACCGCGAGCATCGGCGCCCGCACGTGCGCCTCGTAGGTCTCGCGGTGCTCGCGGAACCAGTCGCGGTCGTTGTGCAGCTTGAGCTCGCGGAGGAACGTCAACGTCTCGGCGGAGAACTTCGGGGCGGGCACGACGGGGCGGAGTATAGACCACGCCCCCGGATTTCGCGGTCGGCCGCGCCGGAGTCGGGCCGGGCCGCGGCCGGCGGCACGCCGAGGTTGCGGGCGGCGTCATACCGGCTCGATCAGCCGGACCCGGGGAGCGAGCGACCAGTCGAAGCGGTCGAGGCGGTCGGGCCCGAGCCGCTCGACCTCTGCCCGCATGCGCTCCGCCTGCCGGAGCAGGTCGGCGACGTCGACCGACTGGCAGCGCGGCGCGAATGGCCGCAGGTAGGCCGGCCCGCGCGTGAGCATGTACACCGCGCCGTGGTGGTTGCGCCGCCCGATCTGGTAGGCCGCGACCCCGATCTGCAGGATGCCCTGGTAGAGCCGGCGGACTTCGCGGGTCTCGGCGCGCCAGAGGTCCTCCAGCGTCTCGTGCTGCTCGAAGAACTCTCCCCGATTGAACTGCTCCACGCCGCGCAGCAGAAGCGCCGGAGGTGGTTCCGAGCACCAGTCCGACATGGGGCGCGAGTATAGCCGTCGTGTCTCCGCCACCCTCTCCCTTGGCTGCTGTCGGGCGGCGCCACCGGGAGGGACCGGCGAACCCCTGCGCTCGTCAGCGAGCCCCGTGTTCTGCCGCGAGCCGGCCCTGCGGCCCCGGAACCGGCACCGGTCGGCCGGTCAGCCAGGCCGCGATCAGCGCGTTCACCGTCTCCGGTGCTTCCTGCTGCACCCAGTGGGAGATGCCGGGGAGCGTCCGGAGCACCAGGTCGGGGGCGAATGCGCGGGTGCCGCGTAGCAGCTCCCGGCCGAGGGCGAAGTCCTCCTCGCCCCAGATCATCAACGTCGGAATCTCGATCCGCTCCCGCAGCGCGGCGACCGCGTCGGGCGGCGGGCCCGCGAGCGGCAGAGCGCGGTAGTAGTTGAGCATCGCCGTCATCGCCCCGCGGCGCGACGCCGCGTCCCGGTAGACGCGGAGGACCTCGGGCGGGAAGCGCGAGCGGTCGGACGCGGTCGCCGCCATCGCCTCCGCGGCCAGCCAGCCGTGGCCGGCGGTGAGGATCCGCTCGGGCAGCCACGGAACGTGAAACGCGGCCATGTACCACGAGCGGAGACGCTGGCGCCACCCGGAGAGCCCGTCGAGGAAGCAGGCCGGATGCGGCATGTTCAGAACGATCAGCCGCTCGATGCGCCGCCGGAGCCCGCGGGCGGCCTGCCAAGCGATGGCGCCGCCCCAGTCGTGGCCGATCAGCAGCGTGCGGCGAGCCCCGGAGGCGTCGATCAGGCCGGCCACGTCCGCCACCAGGTGGGGCATCGCGTAGTCGGCCACCGAGGTGGGCCGCGACGTGCGGCCGTAGCCCCGGAGGTTCGGCGCCCAGGCGCGCCAGCCGAGCCGCGCGAGCAGCGGAAGCTGGTGGCGCCACGAGAACGCCAGCTCCGGGAATCCGTGGAGGCAGAGCGCGAGGCGGTCGCCCTCGCCGCAGGCATCCACCTCGAACGTCAATCCGTTGGCGTGGACGGCGTGCGTCTCGATGCGGCGACTCATGGTAGGCTGGCGCGCTCCTGCATCCGATGGCCACGCCCCACTGCCTCTATCTTCACGGGTTCGCGTCGTCTCCGGCGTCCTCGAAGGCCGGACTGTTCCGCGAGCGGCTGGCGGCGGAGGGCCTGATGCTGCACTGTCCGGACCTCAACCAGCCGGACTTCGCGACGCTCACGACATCCCGGATGATCGCGCAGGCGGCAGCCACCGTGGCCACGCTGCCCCCGGGGCCGGTCGTCCTGATCGGATCGAGCCTCGGCGCGTTCGTGGCCCTGCACGTCGCGGAGGGGGCGGCGGCGGGCCCCCATCCGATCGAGCGGCTCGTCCTGCTGGCGCCGGCGCTCGATTTCGGGCGGCGGCCGGTCGGCGAGCTCGGCGCGGAGGGCATGGCCCGCTGGCGCGACGAGGGGTGGTGGGAGATGACGCACCATGCCTCCGGCGAACGCTGCCGCGTGCACTACGAGCTGTTCCGGGACGCGCAGCGCTACGACTCGTTCGCCGTCCGGCGCACGCCGCCGACGCTGGTGCTGCAGGGCCGGCGGGACGACGTCGTCGATCCCGACATGGTGACCCGGTTCGCCGCGGCGCGGCCGCACGTGACGCTGCTCATGCTGGACGACGACCATCGGCTCACCGCGGAGCCCGACGCTCTCTGGGAGGCGACCGCGCGCTTCCTGGGACTGTCCGCGCCGGACTCGCGGCGAACTGGGAGGAGGTGGAGGAGTGAACCCGACGCCGCCGGGAAGTAGTAGGGGCGCCGCGCCGCGTTGGGCGTGCAGGCAGGCCGGGCGGACCCGGTCGGCCGCGCGCGCCGGGGAACGGGAGGGGTGCCGTGCCCGCCGGACCGGTAGGGCGGCATCCGCGGCCGGCCGCAGGGCAAGCGGGCGCCGCGTCACGGCCCGTCGGCCGCCGCGCCGCGCCGAGGGTCGCCGCGCTCCCCACGAGGAGGTTGACGACGAGCACCAGGAGAGGCAGCGGTGCTCTTGCGACCGCATGAGGACAGGCAGCGTGCGCCAACGGATCCTCCTCTCCATGGTCGCATACGTGGCGCGCGAGGGAGGGTGGGCTACGATTCGGAGCGGACGGCGGACCCGAGGCGCCCAGAGCGGGGAGCGCCGGAGAGAAGCTCGTGCAGGTATCCATCGTCATCCCGGTGCTTCGGGATTCCGTGCAACTCGATGGGCTCCTGGCGTCGCTGGCGGGCCGGGCGGACGACGCCGCGGTCGAGATCATCGTGGCCAACGGCGACGCCGATGACGGGGCGGTCGCGGGCGTGCAGGCGCGCCACGCGGACGTGCGCTGGGTCGCGAGCCCGCCGGGGCGGGGGCGGCAGATGAACGCCGGCGCCGCGGTCGCGTCGGGCCGCTGGCTGCTGTTCCTGCACGCCGACACGCGGCTCGACCACCGGTGGCTCGACGCCCTGCGGCAGGCCGAGTCGCACGGCGCGGTGGGCGGCGCGTTCCGCTTCACGCTCGACTCGCCGCGCCGCGTGGCGCGAGTGATCGAGCGGGGCGTCGCCTGGCGGACCCGGTGGCTGGGCCTGCCCTACGGCGACCAGGGCCTGTTCGTGCGCCGCGACGCCTTCGAGGCGCTGGGAGGCTACCGGCCCTATCCGCTGATGGAGGACATCGACCTGGTGCGGCGCCTCCGCCGGCACGGGATGCTCCGCCTGTCGTCGCTTCCCGCCCGCACGTCGGCGCGGCGCTGGGAGCGCGACGGCTGGGTCCGCCGCAGCCTGCGCAACCTGACCCTCCTCGCCCTGTACTTCAGCGGCGTGTCGCCCCGGCGACTCGCCCGCCGCTACGACGCCCGGTCCGGATCATCGTCCCCAGCCCCGTCCCGTCCGCGCTGGCTTGGCTCGCGGGCGGGCCGGGGCCGGGCGGACGCCGCATGACCGCGCGCGGCGGCGCGCTACGGGCACTCCTTGGGTGCGGCGTCGTTCTGGCCGCGAGCCTGGCGACGGCGAGCCGGATGGACGCGCGCGGCGAGGCCGGCGTCTTCGTCACCCTGATGATGCTGGCGGCGGCCGCGTATGTCGGCGCCCTCGCGGTCGTCCGGCGCGGTCCGCCGGCCGGTGGACGGGCGCTCGCGGCGTGCGTCGCCATCGGTGTGGCCGCCCGCCTCCTGGTTGCCGGCGGGGCGCCGCTCGTCTCCGACGACGTCTACCGCTACCTCTGGGACGGGCGCGTTCAGCAGTTCGGACTGAGCCCCTACGAAGCCGTGCCGGATGACCCGGCGCTGGCCGACCTGCATACGACGGCGACACGGCGGATCGACCCGACCAGCGCCGTCCTTCCGTCCCTCTATCCCCCGCTGGCCCAGCGTTTCTTTCTGGCCGTGACCGCGGTCGACGACTCGGTGGCGGCGATGGTGGCCGCGGTGGTCCTCTGCGATCTGCTGACGCTGCTCGTGCTCTGGCGCTGGCTGCTCGCGACGCGACGCAGCCCGTGGTGGACGCTGGCGTACGCCTGGCATCCCCTCGTGGTCCTCGAGTCGGCGGCCGGGGCCCACGTCGACATCCTCGGGACGTTGCTCGTAGCGGCGGGCGCGTGGGCGCTCGTGCGCCGCCGCCCGCTGGCCGCGGCACTGGCCGTTGCCGGAGCCGTAGCGGTGAAGTTCCTGCCGCTGGTGCTGCTGCCGCTGCTGTGGCGGCGGGTCCGCGTCCGGCACGCCGCGCTGGCGGTCGCGGCCGTGGTGCTGCTGTACCTGCCGTTCGCGGCGCCGGACGGGCCTCTCCCCATCGGCTCGCTGGCCACCTACGCCGCCCAGTGGCGCTTCAACGGTCCCCTGTTCCGCGGGCTCGCATCGTGGATCGGCGTACCGGGGGCGGTCGCCGCCGCGGTCGGCGCCGGACTGGCGGCGGCGGTGGCGGCGCGCCGGCGGCTGGCGCCGGAGGACCCGGCCGCCTGGGCGTGGCCCCTGGGGGTCACCGTGGCCTTCCTGCCGGCCGTCTATCCGTGGTACCTGGTCTGGATGACGCCCTTCCTGACGTCGAGGGCCGTCGCGCCGCTGGCCGCCTGGACCCTGGCCGCGCCGCTCACCTACCTGGTGTGGACGTCGCAGCTCGCGGGGCGCGGCTGGGTCGTGCCGCTCTGGGTGGAGCCGGTCGAGTACGGGTTGGTGGCGGCCGTGGCGGCCTGCGTCTGGCTCCGCGCGCCGCGCGGAGGCGTTCGGGCCGAGGCCCCGGGCGGGCCGCAGCTTTGACCGTGCCGGGCCGCGCTATTGACAATGGCATCCCCGCGGGGCGACCATCGAGGCAGGGCAGTGAGCAGGGATCAATGACCGCTTCGCGCGAGCCTGGAGCCACGAACAGGGGAAAGTCGAATGCTGATCAAGCAGGCGCCTGACATTCCGTCCTCCGAGATCACTCCGGAGCACGTCTACTACAACCGGCGGCAGTTCATGGGAGCGGCTTCCGGGGCGGCGCTCGGCGCCGCCGGCGCGGCTCTGCTCGGCGGATCCGGCCGCGTGCAGGCCGCTCCCCAGGAGGACATTCCCGATCTCAAGCCGAGCCCGTTCAGCACCGATGAGCGCCTGAACTCCTACGAGGAGATCACGAGCTACAACAACTTCTACGAGTTCGGCCTCGACAAGGAGGACCCGCGGCGCTACGCGGACGACCTCACCGTCGAGCCCTGGAGCGTCCGGGTCGAGGGGCACATCAACCGGCCGGCTGCCGACTACGCGCTCGAGGACATCCTGCAGCCCCACCCCTTCGAGGAGCGCATCTACCGGCTGCGCTGCGTCGAGGCATGGTCCATGGTGGTGCCCTGGGTCGGGTTCCCGCTCGCCGATCTGGTCCGGCGCTTCGAGCCGACGTCGCGCGCCCGCTACGTCCGGTTCGAGACGCTCTACCGTCCCGAGGAGTTCCGGGGACAGCGCCGGCGCAACCTCGACTATCCCTACGTCGAGGCTTTGCGGATGGACGAGGCCCTGAACCCGCTGGCGATTCTGGTCGTCGGCCTCTACGGCAAGACGCTCCTCAACCAGAACGGTGCCCCGCTCCGCCTGATGGTGCCCTGGAAGTACGGCTTCAAGAGCCTCAAGTCGATCGTCAAGATCCAGTTCGTCGAGGAGCAGCCGCGCAACACCTGGAACGTGGCGATCCCGCACGAGTACGGGTTCTACGCCAACGTGAACCCGGAGGTGAACCACCCGCGCTGGTCGCAGGCGACCGAGCGTCGGATCGGGAGCTTCTTCCGGCAGCGGACGCAGATGTTCAACGGCTACGCCGACCAGGTTGCCCACATGTACGCCGGGATGGACCTGGCCGCGAACTACTGAGCCGCCGGCCGGGGCGGCTCGGCGCGCGGCGAGGCCCGCGTGCGCGGCCCCGCCGCACGGTTCCCGAGGATGGCAACAGGATTCGTGGTTCGCCGCGCCAAACCGTTCGTATTTCTCGCCTGTCTGACGCCGGCGCTGCTGCTCGGCTGGGATGCCTTCACGGGCGGCTTGGGCGTCAACCCGATCGAGGACATCACGCACCGGACGGGCAACTGGGCTCTCCGGCTGCTGCTCGCGACGCTGGCCGTGACGCCGGTTCGCCGGCTGGCGGGCTGGCAGGCCGCAATCCGCTTCCGGCGGATGCTCGGCCTGTTCGCCTTCTTCTACGCGACGCTGCACTTCTCGACCTATCTCGTCTTCGACCACTTCTTCGATCTGCTCCTCATCCTCGAGGACGTCGCCGAGCGCAGGTACGTCACGGCCGGGTTCTTCGGGTTCGTCCTCATGATCCCGCTGGCCGTGACGTCGACCCGGGGCTGGATCCGGCGGCTGGGCCGGCGCTGGACCGCGCTGCACCGCCTGGTCTACGTGAGCGCCGCGGCCGCCGTCGTGCACTTCCTCTGGCTCGTCAAGATCGACCTTGTGGAGCCGCTCATCTATGCCGCCATCCTGGCCGGCCTGCTCGGGGTGCGCGCCGCACGCAGGTATGCCGGGCGGACTCGGCCGGTGCAGGCCGAGGAGGGGGGCGCGGCGCAGTCGGCCCGCTGACGGCCGGGCAGCGAGCGGCTGCCGGGAACGCGCCGCACGCCAGGAGTCTGCGCCGTCGAACGGCGGGGCTCGCTCTGCCGGGGGAACGCCCCGGGGCCCTCAGAGTACCTGGCGTTCCCGGTTGCCTTCGTGGGCCGCCGTGGCGACTTGGGCTTCCGGTGTTCCGGTGCCGGCGATCTGCCCCGCGACGTAGCCGCCCACGGCGGGGCCGAGCTTGAACCCGTGCCCCGAACCGCCTCCGGCCAGCCAGACGTCGCGGTACGCCGGATGCCGGTCGATGAGCAGGTCCCCGCTCGGCGTGTTGGCGTACTGGCAGACGCGTGCTTCGAGCAGCGGCGCCTCCCCGAGACCCGGCAGGCGGTCCGCAACGATCCGCCGGGCCGCCGCCAAGCCCTCCGCCGATGCGTCGCGGTCGCCGCGGTCGGGATCGAAAGGCGGACCGAGCGCGGTCACGCCGACCTTGATGCCGCGGCCCTCGATGTCGGGCAGCCCGTAGGCGCTGCCGTGGAAGTCGATCCAGGCCGGCAGGGAAGGCGGCGCGAAGCGGCGGTCGCCGGCCGCCGTTCCGAAGAAGAAGACCTCCTGGCGGGTGATCCGGAGCAGCGGACGGAGGAGTTCCGGGAAGAGGCGGGGCAGCCAGGGGCCGCAAGTGAAGACGAACGCACCGGCCGAGATGCGCGTGCCGTCGCCCAGGCGTACCCCTGTCGTGCCGGCCCGAGGCTCGACTCCGGCCGGATCGACCGACGCATGCCGGTAGTCGACGCCGCGGCGTCGTGCCTCGTCCACCACCGCGCGTACCGCCCGGCGCGCGAGCAGAACGCCGCTCCGCGGTTCGAGCACCCCCTGCGTGATGCCGGTGACGTCGAGCTGCGGGAAGCGCGCCCGAAGTTCCGCACGGGTGAGCGATTCCGCGGCGATGTCGAGCTGCGCGAGGATGCGCGCCGAGGACTCCACGTGGGGGTCGTCGTCACGGCCGAGCCAGAGGACGCCGGTCTCCCGGAAGAGGTCGGTCCGTCCCGCCTCCTCGAGCAGGGCCTTCCACTGCGGCAGCGACGCGTGCGCCCAGCGGGAGTAGAGCGGGCGGTCCCCGTAGCCGCAACGGATGATGCGCGACTCGCCGCCCGAGCTCGCCCGCGAATGGCCGGCGCCGAACGCGTCGACGAGAACGACCGAACGGCCGGCCCGGCGCAGGTGCCACGCCGCCCAGGCGCCGAACGAGCCCGCGCCCACCACCAGGACGTCGGGAGAGCGCGCCATCCGGATGATGATAGCGCTACGATCAGTACCGCGTACACGCGCCCGTGCCGCGTGCACGCGGCACGGGCGCGTCATGAATGCTCAGGAGACCGTCGAAGTCGCCCCCGGCGCGTTCCACCTGCCGGGATTCTTGCCGGAACCCGACCAGCGCCGCGTGCTGGCGGCGGTCGAGGCGATCGCGGCCGGTCCGGCCGGCTTCTACCGGCCGCGCGTGCGGGGCGGGGGCATGATGCACTGCGACATGCTTTGCCTCGGACGGCACTGGAACGCTATGACCTACACCTACGAGCCGGTCCGGGCGGACTACGACGACCGGCCCGCGCCGCCGCTGCCCGCCGATCTCGCGCGCCTCGCGGAGAGTGCGGCCGCCGTGGCCGGCTACGGTCTCGCGCCCGACATCTGTCTGGTCAACCGCTACGGCCGCGATGGCCGGATGGGGCTGCACCAGGACAAGGACGAGGACGCATCGGCGCTCGAGGCCGGCGTGCCGGTCGTGTCGCTGTCGCTCGGCGACACCGCCCGCTTCCTGCTGGGCGGCCTTCGCCGGCGCGAGCCGGCCGCGGCGATCGCGCTGCGGTCGGGGGACGCCTTCGTGATGGGCGGGCCGAGCCGGCTTCGCTACCACGGCGTCGCGCGCATCTTCGCCGGATCCGGTCCGGCCGCGCTCGGGCTCGACGGTCGGATCAGCCTGACGTACCGCCAGTTCGCGCTCGCGCGCCCTCGCGGGCGCGTTGGGAGTCTGCGCTCGCGCGAGGCGCCGCAATCGCACGCGCTGCGGCGTAGACTCCTGGACCCGCACGAATGTTGAATGCCAGGGCGCCCGGTCTCGGGCGGCGGTCGGCCGTCCAGGGTCCATGGGGCCCATTCACCCGGACCCTGCGCCCCCTCCGCGGGAATCGCTGGCGCCGGCGCCGGTCTTGTGGCTATTCTCTAACAGCGCGAGAGCCGCAGGAGGGTGGCGGTCCACGGTCCGGGCCGGCGCCACAGGCTGCGCTCGAGCGCGGAGAATCGACATGCACAAGCCGATCAAGTACGTCGAGAAGGGACTGTCGCTCGCCGCGAACGGGGCCTGGTTCTTCTACGACCGCTACAACCGGATAACCGCGCGGCCCTCGTTCACGCCGAACTGGTCGGACAAGCCGCTCCTGAAGTCGCACGAGAAGGTCAAGCCGCCGCTCGGCTGGCCGCGCGAGACCGACTCGCTCTGCCCGACCTGCGTCCGCGAGGCGCGGCAGGACATCCTCGACGGCAAGAAGGACTACCGGATCCTGCTCAACGAGAAGGTGGGCGAGATCAAGGCCCAGATCATCGAGCGCGACGGTCAGATCCTGATGGTCAAGGAGTGTCCGATCCACGGGCGCTTCGAGGACGTCATGGCGATCGACACCGAGTTCTTCCAGCATCTGGAGGACGCGTTCCCCGGCAGCGACATCCGCGCCCACAACGACGAGAAGCTCCACAATCACGGCAGCAGCACCATCAAGTACGGACGAGGGTCGGTGCTGACGATCGACCTGACGAACCGCTGCAACATGATGTGCGACCCCTGCTTCATGGACGCGAACCAGGTCGGGTTCGTCCACGAGCTGGGATGGGACGACATCAAGACGCTGCTCGACAACGCGATCTCGATCAAGCCGAAGCGGCAGATGTCGGTGCAGTTCTCCGGGGGCGAGCCGACCATCTCGCCGTACTTCCTCGACGCCGTGCGCTATGCCCGCAAGGTCGGCTACAACAGCGTGCAGGCGGCCACCAACGGCATCGAGTTCGCCAAGAGCGCGGACTTCGCGCGCGCCGCGGCCGACGCCGGCCTGCGCTACGCCTACCTGCAGTTCGACGGCATCGGGAATGCCGCGAACTCGCACCGGCTGGTCGGCAACCTGTTCGACGTCAAGCTGCGGGCGATCGAGAACCTGCACAAGGCGGGCGTCGACATCGTGCCGGTCATCACCATCATCAACGGCATCAACAACGAGCAGGTCGGCCGGGTGGTGCAGTTCGCGCTCGACAACCCGAAGACCATCAGCTTCCTCTCGTTCCAGCCGGTGTCGTTCACCGGCCGCGACGAGGAGATCACGGACGACCGGCGGCAGGCGCAGCGCTACACGCTGTCGCACCTCGCGCACGACGTGAAGAACCAGACCGGTATCGGCGAGCCGGCCCGCGACTGGTTCCCCATCTCGTTCATGGGCACCTTCACCGACTGGGCGGACCTCGTGCACGGTCCGCAGGAGAGCTGGGGCCAGCTCAACTGCGGCTGCCACCCGAACTGCGGCGTCGGGATGGCGGTCATGATCGACAAGGAGACCAAGGAGGCGGTGCCGTTCACTGCGTTCGTCCGGGGCGAGCAGCTCGCCAAGGACATCGCGAGGGTCAACGACGCGGCCGGCAGCCGGTTCCGCTCCGTTCTCGGGATGGCGCTGGCGCTGATGCGGAACTACGACTCGTTCCGTTCGCCGACCCACTTCAAGCTGACCGACCTGCTGAAGAAGTTCGACAAGACGTTCGGGGCGACCGGCAAGGACTACGGCAGCGTCTCGGGCGACCGGACGCAGAACGACATCGCGAAGCGCCGTGCGGACCGCTGGAACTTCCTCTTCGTGGCCGGCATGTGGTTCCAGGATCTCTTCAACTACGACTTCCGCCGCACCGAGCGCTGCATCATCCCGTACGCGACGCAGGAGGGCGAGATCTCGTTCTGCGCCTACAACACCGGGATCGGCTGGCGCAACATCATCGAGAAGATGCACATGACGGCGACGCTCACGAAGTGGTACGAAGAGCGCGGCCGGCACGAGATCTTTGCGGGCGGCAAGAAGGTCGAGCTCGCCTCGAAGGAGCACTCCCTGGTGCTCGACCCCGAGGCGGTCGCCGCGGGCATTCAGACCGACCTCGACGAGCAGGGCGTCGCCAAGAACGCGCGCCAGGAGAAGCTGGCCGCCCGGGCCGCGGCCAGGGCCGCCAACGGCAACGGGGCGAACGGCGCCAACGGGACCAACGGCGCCAACGGGACCAACGGCAAGTCGGCCCAGGACGCCGCCTACGACCAGCAGATGGCGGCGCTCTACCGCCAGCACGTGCTGAAGGAGCAGGCGCCGCCCGTCGTCCAGATCCAGGGCCTCAAGAGCAGCAAGGCAAAGGACCTGGCCGGCGTGAGCTGATTTCCTCCGACGTAGTCGCCGAGCTTGATCTGGGGTGCCGGCAGGTGGGCGAGGGATCCCTGCCGGCGCTCAGTCCGTCCCTTCCGATCGATCCACACCGCGCTCATCCGACCTTCTCACGCAGCTCGTCGACTCGTCTTCGACACCCGGTCGCTCTCGGGGAGGCCCAGTACTTCCACGGTTGGCAGCACCTCCTGTTCGCAGATTCGCAGGGCCTCGGCGGGCTCCCCACGTGCTTGCAGGATGTCCGCGATTCTGGCTTGGGGTGCCGGCACGCGAGCGGACATCGCCAAGCTGCTCGAAGACGGGCAATTGTTCTTCCCTTCGGACCCGTAGCGCTTCGTCGAGTTGGCCACGAGCCTGGAGAAGGTCCGCGATTCGACCTTGGGTGACCGCGAGCGAGTGGACGTCCCCGAGTTGTTTGAAGACCGGCAGCACTTCGTAGGTTCTGATTCGGAATGCCTCGTCGAAACGAAGCTTGTATTCGCCACGGGCCTCTTCGGTGTCCACCCGGCGGGGGTTCCCTGGAGCCGTCGAGAGGCTCGTCGAGTTGCAGCTCGCGGTTGACCTCCCAGAGGTCCGCGGGCGGCGTGAACGGCGAACTCAATGCAGTCTCCGTATACCGAGCGGGGTACAGGATCGAACCTCCAGCATAAGCACTGGCGTCAGCCCCACCCGCGGAGACTACGTCAGGATTACGGCGTCCAGGGCGACGGCGCCGCGACCCGCGGGGAGCACGACGAACGGATTGACCTCGGCGCTGTCGATTCGGGCGCCGTGCGCCGCCGCGAAGGCCGACAGGCGCGCCAGCGCCGCGGCCAGGGCGGCTACGTCGTACGGACCCCGCCCCCGCACCCCTTGCAGCACCCGGCCGACCCGCGTCTCGGCGATCATGCGGCGGGCCTCCGCTTCGTCGAACGGCGCGACCCGGAAGGAGACGTCCTCCATCACCTCGACGAGCGTTCCTCCGAGCCCGAACATGACGACGGGGCCGAACGTGGGATCGCGGCGGACGCCGAGAATCGTCTCCACGCCGCCGGAGACCATCGGCGCCACGAGCACGCCCTCGATCTCGAGCGCCGGGTCGGCGGCGCGGGCCCTCGCCGTGATTGCCTCGTAGGCGTCGCGCGCCGCGGCGGGGGTGGCGACGTCGAGCGCCACGCCGCCGAGCTCGGTCTTGTGCAGCGCCGCCGGTGCGCAGAGCTTGATCGCCACTGGCTTCCCGAACGCGGCGGCAACGCGGCCGGCCTCCTCCGCCGTGCGGGCCAGCTCTTCCTCGACGACCGGCACCCCCGCGGCGGCCAGCAACCGCTTCGCGGTCCGTTCCGACACGGGGCCGTCGGGTAGCGGCGCCGCGGCCGGCAGAAGCTCGCTGCCGCGAGTCGTCGGGGTCGGCGGTTCGCCGCCCGGTCCCACCACCGGCCGGCCGGCGTTCTCCGCGAAGCTGCGGCCGAAGCGATGGAGTGCCGCGACGGCGCGGACCGCGCGCGTGGGGTCCTCGAACACCGGGCAGCCGACCGCTTCGTACTGCCGGACGACCTCCGGGGGGGCGACGATCGAGAGCACGAGCGGACACTCCGGACGGCGGGCGTGGGCAGCCTCGATGGCGCGCCGCACCGGCTCGACCATGCCGTCGGCCGCCGCCACGTACGTGAAGAAGGCGACCACCGCGTCGTGCTGCTTCTCCTCGAAGACGATCCCGAGGTTGTCGCCGATGAGATCGATCTGGTTGAACGCCTGTGCGGTGATGTCGACGGGGTTGCGCGGCGAGGCGTAGGGCAGGGCCGATTTCAGGCGCGCCTGCGCCGCCTCGCCGAGCGGCGCGACGTCGAGGCCGAAGCCGACGGCGGCATCCGCCATCTGCACGCCCACCCCTCCGGAGATGGAGACGAGCGCCACGCGCGGGCTCTCGGGAAACTGTCCGAAGCGGGCCGCGTAGGCGATGTCGAGCATCTCGTCCGTATCGCGCGCCCGGTAGGCGCCGAACTGGCGGAACGCCGCCTCGTAGACCGGGTCGGCGCCGGCCAGCGACGCGGTATGGGAACGCGCCGCCTGCGCGCCGATCTCGGTGACGCCGACCTTCTGGAAGACCACCGGCTTGCCGCGGGAGCGCGCGGTCGCGAGGGCGCGCAGCAGGGCGTCCCGATCCGTGATCCCCTCCGCGTGGGCCATGATCACGGCGACGTCTTCTTGCTCCGCCAGCCACCCGAGCACTTCCGGCACAGAGACGTCCACCTCGTTCCCGGTCGTCACCCAGTAGCGGATGTCGATGTTGCGCTTGCGGGCGAGGAGCGACAGATGGCTGCCGTAGGCGCCGCTCTGGCTGACGAGCGCAACGCGGCCCGGCGTCGGGTAGCCATCCTCGAGCGTGGTGCTGAACGTGGCGTAGGAGCCGAGCTCGGAGTTGTACACGCCGAGGCAGTTGGGGCCGACCACGCGCATGCCGGTCGCGGCTGCGATCGCGCCGAGCCGGTCCTGCTGACGGCGTCCGGCGGCCCCCATCTCCGCGAAGCCGGCGCTGAAGACCACGGCGACCCGCACGCCGCGCGCGGCGCAGGCCTCGACCGTCTCCACCACGCTCGGGGCGGGGACGGCGACGATCGCCAGGTCGGGCGCTTCCGGTACCTCCGCGATACTGCCGAACGCGGGCAGCCCCTGCACCTGGGCGTGCCTCGGATTCACGGGGTACACCCGGCCGGCATAGCCGGCGGCGCGCAGGTAGCGGACGGGGCGTCCGCCGATCCGCGTGGGGTCGTTCGAGGCGCCGATCACGGCGACGGACGCCGGGCGCAGCAGGGCTTCGAGAGAGTGGCGGGCGGGGGCGGTGTTCGTCATTGGCGGGGCACTAGACTACCAGTCTTGCTCCCGCTCCGTGCGCCGGCCGGACCCGCCGGCCGTGGCGCGCGGGGCGCGGAGCCAGCGCGTCGCGCGCGCGCCGGGCCGCAGGGGGGCGTCCCAGGCGGAGTGCGCGCGGCGTTCCGGGCACGGAAGGCGTGATGGACGTACCGGCGCAGCGAACTGTCCGGATTATCGGCGCGTCGCCGGAGGCGGGAGAGACGTGGATCGCGCGTCTCACGGACGCCGGCTACGCGGTCGATCAGGAAGGCTTCTCCGGGCCGGAGGACTTGAAGCGCCTCGGCCGGGAGCCGCCGTGCGCGGTGGTGATCGATCTGGATCGCGCGCCGGCGCGGGGCCGGGACATCGGCCTCGCGTTGCGCCAGCGCGTCGCCACCCGGCGCATCCCAATCGTCTTCGTCGCCGGCGACCGGGCCGTCTTCGCGCGGCTCGAGGCGCTGCCGCTCGAGACGATGCACGCGGCGCCGGAGGACGTCGTGACGGCGGTCGCGAGCGCGCTGGCGATGCCGCCGAGCGGGGCGCCGCCGCGCGCCCCCCAGAGCGGCGACTACTCCGCGCCCCCGTTGCCCAGGAAGCTCGGCATCAGGGCCGGCTCGCGCGTGGTCCTCGTGCGGCCGCCGGAGGGCTTTGCGGATCTGCTGCAGCCGCTGCCCCCGGACGTGGCGTTGCGCACGACGAATCGGGGGAGGCGAGACATCACGCTGTGGTTCACCCGTTCACGGCGCGAGCTCGAGCGCGGGACGGCGCGGATGGCGCGCGCCGCCGGCCCGGGGCGGCTCTGGATCTTCTGGCCCAAGCGGACGTCGCCGCTGGCGGCCGACCACACGCAGCGCGACGTGCAGCGGGCGGGGCTCGCGGCGGGTCTTGTGGATTTCAAGGTCTGCGCCGCGGATGCGGACTGGTCCGGGCAGGCGTTCGTGGCGCGGAAGGGGCGGGCGGCCGAGGCGCGGTAGCCGGGCCGCGTGCGCCACCCGGCGGGGGAAGCGCGCAGGCACCGCGCGGGTCGACGCAATCGGTTCCCTGTCCTACACTTGTGCGACGACGGTGACGAGACGGTTGTGCGTGGTTGCTATACATTGCGCCGCGATGCATAATTCCTCCATGTGTCGGGCTCGGCAAGCTCGCAGCAACGGGACGTCCGGAGGCCGCCGACTCCCATGATCCTCGTCAATCGGCACACGGATTCGGGCGGTCCGTTCCACGCCACCCTGCGCATCCAACCGGCGTCGCGCATCGACCTCATCGACGTGCGGGGCCGGCTGCGCGAGGAGTTCGGTCCCGACTTCACGCAGTACCCCCAGGCGTTCTACATCTCGGACCACACGACGGCGGGCTACCTGGACCGGCGCATCGCGGAGGTCCTCGAGCACGACGGCGAGAACATCCAGGACTACCTGCAGGTGTTCCAGAAGCTCTTTCCCCCCGACGCCGGCTACACCCACGACGAGCTGCACCTTCGGACCGAGCTGTCGGACCAGCAGCGGGCCACCGAGCCGCGCAACGCCGACTCGCACCTGACGTTCATGGGCGGCGGGCTGCGGAACTGCGCGTCCTACGAGCACCGCGGCGACGAGCCGGTCTGGTTCGTGGAGCTCGACGGCGTGCACGCGGGGGGCGCGCGCACCCGCCGCACCACCGTCATCGCCTATCGCGGGGAGCAGGAGGTGCGGCAACTGCAGGTCTCGCTCGCTGCGTCGCCCCACCCGATCGACGCCCAGAACCTGCGTGACCCGCAGCTCGGGTTCATCGCCCAGCTCCAGCACCTGGTGCGCGAGCACGGCGTCTCTTTCGGCCGTCTGGACGTCTCGCTGCCGCCGGGGGAACGCCACGCGGGCCTCACGGTGAACGAGTACGAGACGCTGCTCATGACCCACGACCTGCGCGAGGTGCTGCGGAATCCCCTGCGCTTCATGGCGCGGTTGGGTAAGGGCGCGCTGCAGGAACCGCTCGCCATTCCGGCCAAGACCCTCAACTACGCCCAGTACGACGCCGTGCAGCTCTTCAACGAGCTCATGGATCGGGTCGGCGTGCGGCGGTCCCTGGTCGAGCGGCTCGTCAACCGGGCGCTGGCGGTGCCGGTGTCGCACTTCCTGCGCATGAAGCGCGGGATCAGCCTCCCGGTCCTGGATCGGCGGGGCGAGGGGGTCGGCGAGATCGGCTGGGGCACCTACCAGAGCCCGATCCTCGTCCAATGGCGCAGCCCCGGCGGCCCGGCGCGGGTCCTCGACGTCCGGCTGGTGCGGTTCGTGTAGAGCGTCAGGCGACTATTGGGCTAGCCGCCCCGGGTGTGCATCTCGAGGTGCGGCTCCCGCTGCAGCGTCTCGATGGGAATGAGCGGCTGGCGGTCGCCTGCCTCGAGCCGCAGCTCCGCGCCTCGGTCGCGCCGCTCGGACCAGATGGCGCCGATGAGATCCCCCAGTTCCGCCCGTGACGCGCCGGCGCGCAACGGTTGCCGGAGGTCGGTGCCCGTCCGGGCGTAGAGACAGCGGTACCAGAGGCCGTCCGCGGTGAGGCGGCTCCGGTCGCACGTGCGGCAGAACGGCTCGGTGGTCGACGAGATGATGCCGAACGTCTGGCCGTCCGGCAGCCGGAAGCGGTCCGCCGGGGCCGAGGTCTGCTCGTCGATGGTTGCGACGGGTCCGCGCGCGTCGCCGATGACCCGCAGCATCTCGGCGCGGCTCACGACGTCGCGCGTCGACCAGCGGGTGGCGCCGCCGACGTCCATGTATTCGATGAAGCGCACCTCGGCATCGACCGAGGCCGCATACGACAGGAGTTCGAGGAGCTCGTCGTCGTTCACGCCGCGGATGACGACCGTGTCGAGCTTGAGGCCGGTGAACCCCGCCTCGGTCGCCGCCGCGATGCCAGCGCGGACCGCGGCCAACCCGTCGAAGCGGGTGAGGTCGCGGAAGCGATCGGCGCGCAGCGTGTCGAGGCTGACGGTCAGGCGGTGCAGCCCGGCCGTCCGGAGCGCCGCCGCCTGGTCGGCGAGCAGCATGCCGTTCGTCGTGAGCGCAAGGTCCCGGAGGGCCGGCCTGCCGGCGAGCAGGCGAATGAGGTCGGGGAGGTTCGTGCGCAGGAGCGGTTCTCCGCCGGTGAGCCGCACCCGGTCCACGCCGGCGTCGGTGAACGCGTCGACGAGCGCGCCGGTTTCCTCGAAGGTCAGGATGTCGCGGCGCGGCAGCCAGACGTACTCCTCTTCCGGCATGCAGTACTGGCAGCGCAGATTGCATCGGTCGGTGACCGAGATCCGCAGGCTGCGGAGCGGGCGATCGAGCGCGTCGCGCACAGTCGTCACCACGCCCATTATCGCATCGGTGGGCCCCGATGGGGGCGGGGGCGAGGGCGGCCGGTCGTGAGGCTATAATTCTCCAGGCGGCGCTCCCGCCCGCCGCGCGGCGGCGCTTCCCGATTCGCGACCATCCATGATTCCGGCCATCCGCGGCACGCATGACATCCTGCCCGGCGAGATCGAGCGCTGGCAGCAGGCCGAGCAGGTGGTCCGCGACATCTGCGGCCGCTACGGCTACCGGGAGATTCGGACGCCCGTCATCGAGCGCGAGGAGCTGTTCGCCAAGGGGACGGGCGAGACGACGGACATCGTCCAGAAGGAGATGTACGCGTTCCAGGACAAGGGGGGCGAGCGGGTGACGCTGCGTCCGGAGGCGACGCCCAGCATGGTCCGCGCCTTCGTCGAGCATGCGTTGGAGCAGCATCTTCCGACCGTCAAGATCTTCAGCCTCGGGCCGATGTTCCGCTACGAGCGACCACAGAAGGGGCGCTACCGGCAGTTCCACCAGCTCGACGTCGAGGTGTTCGGAGTGTCGGACGCGGCGCTCGACGCCGAGGTGATCGAGATGGCGGCCGCGCTCGTCGAGGCGCTCGGCATCGAGGACGCGGAGGTGGTCGTCAACTCGGTCGGGTGCGCCGAGTGCCGCCCTGCGTTCGGCCGCGCGCTCGTGACCGCCCTCGGGGACCGCGAGGCGGACCTGTGCGGCGACTGCCGGCGCCGCGCCGCCGTCAATCCACTCCGCATCTTCGACTGCAAGGTGCCGTCCTGCCAGCCGATCGTCGACGCGTTGCCGCACGCCACGGACTACCTCTGCGACGCTTGCCGCTCGCACTTCGACGCGACCACCGGCCTGCTGGAGGCGCTGGGGGTTGCCTTCCGCGTGTCGCACCGCCTGGTGCGCGGGCTCGACTACTACACGCGCACCACCTTCGAGATCCTCGGCGGCCGGCTCGGGGCGCAGAACGCCCTGCTCGGCGGCGGTCGCTACGACGGGCTGGTACGGCGGCTCGGGGGGCCCGACCGGGCCGGCATCGGGTTCGCGGCCGGGATGGAGAGGCTCGTGCTGGCGATGCCGGACGGTTCCGGTCCCCGCGCGCCGGACGCGTTCATCGTCGCCCTCGGCGACGCGGCGCGCCAGCCCGCGCACCTGCTGGCGCGCGACCTGCGGCGGGCGGCGTTGACGGCTCTCATCGACTACGGTGACCGTTCGATGAAGGCGCAACTGCGGCGGGCCAACCGCACCTCCGCCCGCCACGTCCTCATCCTCGGAGACGACGAGCTCGCGCAAGGACACGTGACCGTCAAGGACATGACTTCCGGCGGGGAGACGCGCGTAGGGCGGGACGACGTCGTACGGAATCTGGCCGGCGATCTCCTGCCGGCATCCCCGGAACAGCCGGCCCGGATGCGCCGACCGATTGGACGGGACGACGGTGACTGACGAAGCACACGGCGACGCGGGCGCGCCCCTCGGCACCCGTACCCACACCTGCGGCGAGTTGCGGCCGGACGACGTCGGCGCCGACGTCGTCCTGATGGGCTGGGTCCACAAGTTGCGCGACCTGGGCGGGGTCACTTTCATCGACCTCCGCGACCGCTACGGGATCACGCAGGTGGTCGCGCGCGACGGAAGCGAGGTGCTCGCCGCCGCCAAGCGGGTGCGGGCAGAGTTCGTGCTGGCGGTGGCCGGTCCGGTGGAGCGCCGCTCCGCGGAGACCCTGAATCCCAAGCTTGCCACCGGCGAGGTGGAGGTGAAGGCACGCACCATCGTCGTGCTGAGCGAGGCGCGCACGCCGCCGTTCCAGATCGACGAGGAGACGCCCGTTTCCGAGGAGGTGCGCCTGCGCTACCGCTACCTCGACCTGCGGCGCGCGCGGATGCGCGACAACCTTGGCCTGCGCCACCGCATCACGATGGCGGTCCGGAACAGCCTCGACGCGGACGGCTTCTGGGAGATCGAGACGCCGCTCCTGACCAAGTCGACGCCCGAGGGTGCGCGCGACTACCTGGTGCCGAGCCGCCTGCACGCCGGATCGTTCTACGCGTTGCCGCAGTCGCCGCAGATCTTCAAGCAGATCCTGATGATCGCCGGCACGGACCGCTACTTCCAGATCGTCAAGTGCTTCCGCGACGAGGATCTGCGTGCCGATCGGCAACCGGAGTTCACCCAGATCGACATCGAGATGTCGTTCGTCGACCAGGAGGTCGTCTTCGCGGCGGTGGAACGGCTCCTGCAGGCGGTATTCCGGGTGGTGGGCAGGGAGGTGCCGGCACCGTTCCCGCGCCTCACCTACGACGACGCGATGACGCGCTACGGCAGCGATAAACCCGACCTGCGCTTCGACATGCCGATCCAGGACGTGTCGGAGGTGTTCCGCGACGGCCGCTTCAAGGTGTTTCGGGAACTGGTGGCCGGGGGCGGGTTCGTGCGCGCGCTGGTCGCGCCGGGCGCCGGCCGACAGGCCCGCGCGCAGATCGACAACCTGGTCGACGAGGCGATCGCCCTCGGCGCCAAGGGGCTCGTCTGGGTGCGGCGGTCGCCGGAGGGGGCGGTGCAGAGCTCCATCCTGAAGGCGGCCGGCGAAGAGGCGCTCACCCGCGTCGTCGAGCGCACCGCGGCGGGGCCGGACGATCTGACGCTCCTCGCCGCCGGGGAGGGCCATGAGGCGTCGGTGCTTCTCGGACAGCTCCGCCAGCGGCTCGCGGCGCGCGCAGGGCTCATCGACGAGGAGGCCGCAGCGCTCGCCTGGGTGGTCGACTTCCCGTTGATGGACTGGAGCGACACGGAGCAGCGGCTGGTCTCGATGCACCATCCGTTCACGTCGCCCCGCCTCGACGATCTCGAGCGCCTGGAGGACGATACCGCCGGGGTCCGGGCGCGCGCCTACGACCTGGTCCTGAACGGCAGCGAGATCGGGGGCGGCAGCATCCGGATTCACGACGCCGAGCTGCAGGCGCGCATCTTCCGGCTGCTCAAGATCGACGACGCGGAGGCCAGGGCCCGCTTCGGGTTCTTCCTCGATGCGCTGCGCTACGGCACGCCGCCCCATGGCGGCATCGCGCTCGGCCTCGACCGCATCGTGGCCCTCGTGGCCCGCGAGCCGTCCATCCGGGATGTGATGGCGTTCCCCAAGACCGCCGCGGCGGTGGATCTGATGGCGGGCTCGCCCTCCACCGTCGACCGGCGCCAGTTGCGCGAGCTGCATCTCGATGCGCCGTCTTGACCGCCCGTCGAAAGCTTGGTAAACAATCCGGCAGCGGTAGGGGAGATCCCGATAGCCACGCCGTCCCTCGTGAAGATCCCGATCCCCGACGAAGGGGTCGAGGCTCTCTTTGGTTCCCGCGACGAGAACCTCAAGCAGATCGAGCACCTGTTCGATGTCCGGATCCGGACCGACGGGCACGATATTCTCGTGAGCGGCGACGCCCCCAGCGTGGCCCGTACCGAGCGGGTGATCGACCAGCTCGCGGGGCTGCTCCGGGAGGGGTATCACTTCTCCCGTGACGACCTGCGGAGGGTCTCCCAGCTCGTCGAGGACGATGCGGGGGTCGATCTGCGCGACTACTTCGCGCAGGGGCCGGTCCGTGCGTCCGACAAGCGGCACGTCACGCCGAAGACGGTCAACCAGCGGCGCTACCGGGACGCCATCGAGCGCTACGACGTGGTCTTCGGGGTCGGACCGGCGGGCACGGGGAAGACCTACCTCGCGATGGCGCAGGCCGTGGCGTTCCTGACCGCGAAGCGGGTGAGCCGGATCATCCTGGCGCGGCCCGCGGTCGAGGCGGGAGAGAAGCTGGGCTTCCTGCCCGGCGATCTTCAGGAGAAGGTGAATCCCTATCTGCGGCCGCTCTACGATGCCCTCTACGACATGCTGGACGGCGACAAGGTGGGGCGTCTGATCGAGCGCGGGGTGATCGAGATCGCACCGATCGCCTTCATGCGCGGGCGGACCCTGAACGACGCCTTCGTCGTTCTCGACGAGGCGCAGAACACGACCCGCGAGCAGATGAAGATGTTCCTGACGCGCCTCGGGTTCGGATCGAAGGCGGTGGTCACCGGCGACATCACGCAGATCGACCTGCCGCCGGGCCGTACCTCGGGCCTGGTGGACGCCATCTCGGTCCTGCGCGCCGTCAGCGGAGTGGCGCTCGTCCGCTTCGACGACCGCGACGTCGTCCGGCATCCCCTGGTGCAGCGCATTGTGAAGGCCTACGAGGCGTGCACGGATCGTGCTTCCCATGACAACTGACGACCCGGACCCCGATCCCGACAGTTCGCGGACGGGGAGACGGCTCGCGTCGTGACCGGCGACCGCGTGCTGCGCGTCGTGGCCACGGACGGACGCGGGCGGCCCCTTGCCGCCGATGCGGTCGGCCCCTGGCTGGAGCGGTGCGCTCCGCGGGCGGCCCGCGGCGACGTGGCGGTAGCGCTGGTCGGAGACCGCAAGATGCGCGCCCTCAACCAGCGCTACCGCGGGATCGACCGGGCGACCGACGTGCTCGCCTTTCCGGCCGCCCCCGCCGGCGGGCGCGCGCCGCGCGGTGCGCCCCGCGGCCTGGGCCATATCGGCATCGCCACCGGCGGCGCCCGCCGGCAGGCGCGCGACGCCGGTGAGCCGCTCGAGACCGAGTTGCGCCGGCTGGCGCTCCACGGGCTGCTGCACCTGCTGGGCTACGACCACACGCGCGACGACGGCGAGATGGTCCGCTTCGAGCGCCGGCTCCGAAAGAAGGGGGGGATCGCGTGATCCCCTACACGCTGGTCGTCGAGAGCTTCGCGCTCTTCCTGCTCGCCTGCGTCCTCGCCTATCTGGGCACCGTGGACGCCGCGTTCACCGCCCTGATGCGCCTGCCGCTGCGGCTGAGCGCGGAGCGGGGGCGCGCGCTCGAGCGGCTCGGCTACCTGGACGATCCGGCCCGCCTGTTCGTCCCCGTTCGGCTGCTCCAGGTGCTGACGGTGTCCCTCGCGGCGGGGGTGTCGCTGCTCGTCGCCGGCGGTGACGGGCTCGTCTCGGCGGGCATCGTCGCCGGGGCCCTGGCCGTCGCCGCCGTGGTATGCGGGCAACTCGTCCCACTGCTTCTCGTCCGTCGCGATCCGGAAGGAGTGCTGGTCCTGCTGCTCCCGTCGTTCGAGCGCGCGGTGCGGCCGGTCCGTCCGTTGAGCGAGGCGCTCGTCGGTCTCCTGCAGGGCATCGGCTACCGTTCGGAGGCCGTCGACGGCAACGGCGCTCCGGGCTCCGCGGGCGGCGAGGAGCCGCCGGCGGCGGGGCGCGCCGCGGCCGAGGAGCAGGACGAGCGCGAGCTGCTGCAGTCGGTCGTCGAGTTCGGCGACACGCTCGTGCGTGAGGTGATGACCCCGCGCCCGGACATTGTTGCGGTCCGCTCGACGGCGACCCTCGACGAGTTGCGCGCACGCTTCGCCGAGGAGCGCTACTCCCGGCTGCCGGTGTACCAGGACAGTCTGGATACCATCCTCGGGTTCGTTGTCGTGCGCGACCTCGTCGGGCTGACCGACGCGTCGGGGAGCGAACGCATCGTCGAGCGGCTGCTCCGGCCCGCCCATACGGTGCCGGAGACGAAGCGGGTCGCGGAGCTGCTCAAGGAGCTGCAGGCCGAACGGGTCCAGAGCGCGATCGTGCACGACGAGTACGGCGGCACGGCAGGCCTCGTGACCATCGAGGATCTGCTCGAGGAGATCGTCGGCGAGATCCGCGACGAGTACGATCGGGAGGAGGACGAGCCGATCATCGACGAAGGCGACGGGACGTTCCTGTTCGCCGGCGGGGTCAGCGTAGACGACATGAGCCGGCCGCTAGACGCGGCGATCGAGCCGCAGGGCTTCGAGACGGTGGCGGGCTACGTGCTCTCCCGGCTCGGACGCGTCCCCCACGCGGGAGAGACGTTCGATGCGGACGGCCTGTGCATCGAGGTGGTCGAGGCGGAGCGCCGCCGCGTGCGGCGCGTCCGCATCCGTCGGGGCGGCGCGGCGCCGGAAGCCAAATGAGGTGCGGGGTCGCATCGCTCATCGGGCGGCCGAACGCGGGCAAGTCGACCCTGCTCAACCGGCTGATCGGGACCAAGGTCGCGATCGTGGCGGGCACGCCGCAGACCACCCGGACCCGCATCCTCGGCGTCAAGAACGTTGCCGGCGAGGACGCGGGCGACGGCGCGGTCGCGGGCGGGTCCGGTCGGGGCCAGATCGTGTTCGTCGACACGCCGGGCATTCACCGCCCGCTGCACCGCATGAACGTCCGCATGGTGGATCTCGCGGTCTCGACCATCACCGAGGTGGACGTGATCGTCGTCGTGCTCGACGCCTCCGTTCCGCCGGGCGCAGGCGACCGGTTCGTGCTCGGGCTCCTCGACGGCGTCCGGACGCCGGTGGTCCTCGCCCTCAACAAGATCGACCGGATGGCCAAGCCGCGGCTCCTTCCGCTCATCGACCACTACCGGGAGCAGCGGGATTTCGCAGCCATCGTGCCGCTCTCCGCCCTCACCGGCGACGGCGTCTCCCGCCTCGAGGCCGTCATCCTCGACGAGCTGCCCGACGGGGAGCCGCTCTATCCGGACGACTACCTCACCGACCAGCCGGAGCGCGTGCTGGTGGCGGAGACGGTACGAGAGAAGGTGCTGCACCACACGCGGGCCGAGCTGCCATTCTCGACCGCCGTCGTCGTCGATCGCTTCGAGGAGGAGACGGCGAGGCCGGACGCCGAGGCCGCGGCCGAGGGCGAGCGCGGGGGCGACGGTGCGGCCCGCGCTCTCGCCGGACCCCGGATCGGCGGGCTCCTGCGGCTCTACTGCTCGATCGTGGTGGAGCGGCCGTCGCACAAGCCCATCGTGATCGGCCGCTCCGGTGCGCGGCTCAAGCAGATCGGCAGCGAGGCGCGGGTCGAGCTGGAGCGCTTCTTCGGCGCGCGGGTCTACCTCGACCTGCATGTCCGGGTCCGCGAAGGGTGGCGGGAGAGCCCGCGGGCGCTGCGCGATCTCGGCCTGCAGGGCTGAGCCGCGCTCCGGCCGTGGTACAATCGGGGCGTCAGATGACCGAAGACGTGGGACAACGACCCACACCTGTCCGGGCGCTGGCGGGGCACACGCCGCTCCCCGGTCACGATCATGCCGCCCCTCCGTCGACTCGACGTCGTGCTCGATTCAGTCAAGCGACTGCAGCGGATTGGTGCGACCGCCAACCTGCTGAATCTCCTGCAGAAGCAGCACCCCGCGGATCTCGCTGAGGTCCTCGGCGACCTGCGGCCCCTCGAACGTCGGTCCGCTTTCGAGACCCTGCTCGGCCACAACAGCCGCCTCGCGATGGAGGCGCTCACCGAGCTCGACCGCGAGGTCGGGGCGGCGTTGCTCGTCGACCGCCCGGCCGAGGAGCTCGCGCGCCTCTTTCCGGTGCTTCCCTCCGACGACGCCGCCGCCCTGATCGACCAGCTTCCCGAGGAGCTGTCCGCGAGCGTCCTCGAGCTGATGCGCCAGAAGGAGTCGGGCGAGGTCCAGCACCTCCTGGAATACGAAGATCGGACCGCCGGTCGCATCATGAACCCGGAGGTCTTCGCCCTGTCGGAGGATCTGACGGCGGGCGAGGCGATTCAGGCGCTCCAGGGGTCCCGCGACGTCGAGATGGTGTTCTATCTCTACGTCGTCGACGAGCGGCGGCACCTCGTGGGCGTGGTCTCGCTGCGACGGCTGCTGCTCGTGTCTCCCGAGACCCCCCTCAAGCGGATCATGACGACCGAGCTGATCCGCGCCCGGGTGGACACCGATCAGGAGGACGTGGCCCGCGAGGTGGCGGACTACAACCTGCTGGCCATACCGGTGGTGGACGGGGAGAACAAGCTGGCCGGCATCATCACCGTCGACGACGTCATCGACGTCATCAAGGACGAGGCGACGGAGGACATCCTGCGGCTCGCCGGCGTCTCGGCGGACGAGCACGTCGCGACATCACCGTTCGAGGCGTGGCGCAAGCGGCTGCCGTGGCTCGCCGTCAACCTGGCGACGGCGGCGCTGGCGGCGCTTGTCGTGCAGCGGTTCGAGGCGACCATCGACCGGGTGGTGGCGCTGGCCGCATTCATGACCATCGTCGCCAGCATGGGCGGCAACGCGGCCACCCAGACGTTGACCGTGATCGTCCGCGGGATAGCGCTCGGCGAGCTCACCTGGGGCAACACCCGGCGGGCGCTCGGCAAGGAGACCCTGGTCGGACTGGCCAACGGGCTGGTGTTCGGCGCGGCCGGGGCCGGCATCGCCTGGTGGGTGGTGGGCAACCCGTACTTCGGCGGCATCCTGGCGCTGGCGATGGTCATCAACCTGATCGTCGCCGCGTTCGCTGCGACCCTGATACCGATTTCGCTTCGCGCGCTCAAGGTCGACCCGGCCCTGGCCTCGGCGGTCTTCATCACGACGCTCACCGACGTGTTCGGCTTCTTTGCCTTCCTCGGGCTGGCGACGTTCTTCATTCGCTACCTGTAGCGGGCCGTAGAATGGGGGCGCGGGCGGTCGCGGAGAGGCCGGCCCGCGGGGGCGGATGCCGCTGCACACTGCGGACGCGCTGGTGCTGCGCACCTACAAGCTGGGCGAGGCGGACCGGATCGTGGTGTTCCTGACCGCCGACCGGGGCAAGCGGCGCGGAGTCGCAAGGGGCGCACGCCGCCCGCGATCCCGTTTCGGCGGGGGCCTGGAGCCGCTCACCCGCGTGCGCACGACCTACTTCGAGAACGAGCGGCGCGAGCTGGTTCGCCTGCGCCAGGTCGAGCCGCTCTCGTCGCCGCTGACGAGCGGCAGCGCCGAGGCGCTCCTCCACGTCAGCTACTTCGCGGAGCTGATCGACGAGTGGGCGCCGGAGGCGGATCCGAACGACCGCCTGTTCCGCCTCGGCGCGGCCGTGGCCGAGGCCCTCGCCGGCGGCGCGCCGGTGGAACGTCTCGCCCGCTACTTCGAGTACTGGCTGCTGCGCCTGCAGGGGGTGTACCCGTCGCTGACCGCGTGCCGGCGCTGCGGCGGCACGCTGGCCGGCGGCACGGTCCGGCTCGCGCCCCGACTCGAGGGTCTGCTCTGCGCGCGCTGCGCCGCGCCGGCGGAGGGGGCGCCCCTCTCCGGCGAAGCGATGGCGTTTCTCCTCGCGGCACGGACCGCGCCCCCGCAGAGCTTGTCGGACGTGGCGCTGCCCGCCCGGGCCGAACGCGAGCTGGCCGCCGCCCATCGCCGACTGCTCGCGGCGCACCTCGACAAGGAGCTGAAGTCGGCGCGCGTGGTGCGGGAGCTCGCCGCCGCCTTCGGCGCCCCCGAGGCCGAAGCCGGCCCGGCCGGGCGGTGACCGGGCGCGGTCGCCCGAGCGCGGTCAGCCGGGCGGTGGCACGGCGCGCTTGAGGCGATCGGCCATCGTCCGCACCACCTTCAGCCGCGCGAACCGCTTGTCGTTTCCCTCGACCAGGGTCCACGGCGCGCGGCGCGTGGAAGTACGCGCCACCATCTCGTTGACCGCGGCGGCGTAGGCCTTCCACTTCCTGCGGTTCCGCCAGTCCTCGTCGGTGATCTTCCAGCGCTTGTACGACCTCCGCTCCCGCTCGCGAAAGCGCCGGAGCTGCTCGTCCCGGCTGATGTGGAGCCAGAACTTCACGACGACGGTGCCGTGCTCGACGAGCTGCTCCTCGAAATGCTGGATCTCGTGGTAGGCGCGCTGCCACTCGGAGGGGCGGGCGAGCTTCTCCACCCGCTCCACCAGCACTCGGCCGTACCAACTCCGGTCGAAGATCACGATCTGGCCCGCGCGCGCGAGGTGACGCCAGAAGCGCCACAGGTAGTGGTGGGCGAGCTCCTCGTCGGTCGGCGCCGCGATCGGGATGACGCGGTAATAGCGGGCGTCGAGCGCCGCCGTGGCGCGGCGGATGGCTCCGCCCTTGCCCCCCGCGTCCCACCCCTCGAAGACGACGACGGTCGACACGCCGCGCTCGCGTGCCCGCTGCTGCGCGCGGTAGAGCCGGCCCTGCTGCCGTTCGAGCTCGGCCCGGGAACGGTCGCGGTCGATGGAGAGCGAGAGGTCGAGCGCCCCGAGGTGGTCTTCGACGGAGACCTCGGCGGCCGGCTCGGGCTCCGGCCGGGTCGGCTTCCCCCGCGCGGGAACCGCGAGGGCGGCGTGGATGCCCTCGAGGACGCGGGTCGCCACCGCCAGGTCGCGGTGGTGGCGGTGCGCCGCGTCGATGATGTGCCACGGCGTCTGCTCGGTGCCGGTGACGGCGGCGGCTCGCTTCCAGGCCGCGACGATCCGTCGGTGGACGTTCAAGCGTTGCTTCTGCGACTTTCCGGCCCGCCAGCGCCGGAGCGGGTCCGACGCCAGCGACTCGAGCCGCGCCCGCTGCGTGCGGTGATCGACGTGCAGCCAGCATTTGACGACGACGGCGCCGTCGTCGGCCAGCGCCCGCTCGAGGGCGGCGATGCGCGCCACCCGCCGATCGAACGCCTGCTTGCCGATGGTCCGCTCCGCACGTCCCAGAAGCGGCGGGCCGTACCAGCCGCTGAGGAACAGCGCGATCTGCCCGCGGCTGGGCAGCGTGCGCCAGTAGCGCCAGAACGAAGGACGCTCCCGTTCCTCGTCGGACGGCTTGCCCCACGCTCGCGTGACGATGCCGCGCGGGTCCATCCACGCGTTCAGCAGGTCCGCGGTCTCGCCGCGGCCGGCCGTCTCGGGGCCGACGAGCAGGACGATGACCGGACCGGCGGCGGCGTGGCGCAGCTCCTGCTGCGCCGCGAGCAGCGCCGCGCGCACGTCCGACACTGCCTGGTCCGTCGCGTCGCTCGGTCGTTCCTGCGCGGTTGGTTTCGACATACCGGTCCGGAGGCATCGGCCGCGGAATCGGACCACGCGGGCCACGGCGCGCCTATCGTACTACCTCCGCGCCGCCGCCGATTTCCGTGTCCGGCCCGCTACCGCCTTTCGAACCGCGTATGATCCCGTCTCTCATCGGCAGGAGCAGGCTCTCCGCCCCACCATGTGCATCCGTCCTTCCGAGCACGGCTGGCGCTGTTCGCTTCTCGTGCTGCTGTCGCTCGGGGCTGCGGCGGGGTGCGGCGCCCGCACGGCACCGGCCGTCTCGCCGGCGGTCACGGAGGCGCGGACGGCCGTGCGAGTCAGGACGGCTCTCGTCAACGACGCCGTGCTCGGCCCCCTGCCGATTGACGTCCGGGTACGCGACGGGGTCGTGACGCTCCGCGGGACCGTGCGCCGCCCCGAAGAGGTGGAGCTGGCCCTGGCCGTAGCCGGCAACGTGGAAGGCGTCGTGCGCGTGGCGTCGGAGCTCGAGGTCGGCGAGATCGGTCCCCGGCCGGCGNNCCGCGGGACGCCACGGGCGAGGGGCCGGTGCGCGAGCGCGCGCGACTCCCGGCGCTGGCGCCCCCTCCGGAGGGCGGGCCGCTGCGGCTGATAGCCCTGGGGGCCGCGGCGCGATTCACCCGGCCGTCACAGCCCGGCCTGGAGGCGGCGCTGGCCGGGGGGCCGCTCCTCCGGCTCCGGCCCCGGAACGGGCTTGGCCCGACCATCGCGTTCAACTGGATGAACGCGGACGTCGAGGCAGGGCCGTCCGGCCGGCCGGCGCTGGCGGCGCTGCGGCTGCGGCCGGTGATGGCGGGCGTCGAGTACGGCATCGCGCGCGGACGGTTCGCGGCGGGCGCGTCGGTCGTGGCGGGCTACTCGTTCAACGGTCTCGACATCGATACCGAGCGGGCGGGGGCCGGCCGAGCGATCGCCGTGCGCAACAGTTGGGTGTGGCGTCCCGGCGTCGGCGCCTGGTGGGACGTGTCGCGGCGATTGGGAATCCACGCGTTCTACGGGTATCTCTTCACGCAGCCCGCCGTGACGTTCGCGAGCGACGCCGCGATTGCCACGGAACGGCTGCGCGTGGACGCGGCAGTCGTCAGCGTGGGCGTGGCCTACTGGATCTTCTAGGAGTCTGCGCCGTAGCACGGTGCAGACTCCCAGCAGGGTTGGTTGGGCACCAGGCGGAGCCGTCAGGCGACGGATGGTGGGCTAGTTCGGCTGCTGCGGCTCGTTCGGCTCGCCCCGCGGCGCGCGCGGGGATGACGGAGGATGACGATGGCCGCCTTCGTGCGCACCGCAATCGTGCCGCCGCTGGCCCGCGGGGGGCATGCCGCGGTATTCGCCGGTCGCGCGCTGCGCGAGGTGTTCCGGCCCCCGTTCGAGCTGCGGGAGACCGCGCGGCAGGTGTACGAGGTCGGGTGGCGCTCGCTGCCGCTGGTCGCGGCCGCCGGCTACGCCGTGGGCATCGTGATGTCGATGCACACGCGCGCGTCGCTGGAGCGCTTCGGGGCGGAGGCCCTCATTCCCGCGGCGCTGGCCCTGGCCCTGGTTCGCGAGACCGGGCCGCTCGTCGTCGGACTGCTCGTCTCCGGGCGGGTCGGGGCCGGGATCGGCGCGGAGCTGGGGGCGATGAAGGTGACCGAGCAGATCGACGCGCTCGAGGCGGTGGCGGTCGATTCGTTCAAGTTTCTGGTCGTGACGCGGGTGACGGCCTGCATGCTCGCCATGCCGCTGCTGACCGTGGTCATGAACTTCACCGGCATCGTCGGAGGGTGGACGGCGGAGTCCGCGGTCTCCGGCATGGGCTTCGAGGCCTACTTCCGGGCGGCGTTCTCCCTCCTCCAGTTCACCGACTACGTGCCGGGAACGCTCAAGACCGTCGTGTTCGGCTTCATCATCGCCGTGACGGCCTCGTATCTCGGAATTCACGCCTCGGGCGGGACGCAGGGCGTCGGCCACGCCGCCACCCGCAGCGTCGTCGCGGCGTCGGTGGCGATGATCGCGGTCAACGTCGTGCTGGTCCGGTTGATCTTCTTTCTCTTTCCGGAGACCGCGGAGTGACCGCGGCGGGCTCGGGAGACCGCGGAGCGACTGCGGCGGCGGCCGCAATCAGGCTCGAGGGGGTGTCGAAGGCGTTCGGCGCGTTCCGCGTCCTCGACGACGTCACGCTGCGCATTCCGCGCGGCCAGGCGACGGTGGTGCTGGGCCGGAGCGGGACCGGCAAGAGCGTGATGCTGCGGCACATCGTCGGCCTGCTGCGACCGGACGCGGGGCGGGTGTTCGTCGGCGACGACGAGATCACCGGGTTGCCGCCGGCCGGTCTGGCCGCCGTTCGCCGGCGGATCGGCTTTCTCTTCCAGAACGCGGCGTTGTTCGACTCGATCACGGTCGCCGAGAACGTGGCGTTTCCGATGCGCCGGCACACGGCCCTCTCCGACGTCGAAGTGCGCGCGCGCGCGGGGGCGAAGCTGGCCGCGGTCGGGCTGGCGCGGGCGGCCGAGTCGATGCCGGGGTCGCTCTCCGGGGGGATGCGGAAGCGGGCCGGCCTGGCGCGCGCGATGGCCCTCGATCCGGAGATCCTGCTGGTCGACGAGCCGAGCGCCGGCCTCGACCCAGTGACCTCCGGGGAGATCGACGATCTGCTCGCCCGCACCCGCGAGGAGCGCGGCACGACCCTCATCGTGGTCACCCACAACATTCCGAGCGCGAGGCGCCTCGCCGACACGATGATCTTTCTCCATGAGGGCCGCGTGATCGCCCGCGGCTCGGTCGACGACCTGGAGCGGAGCGGGCACGGGCTGGTGCGTCGCTTCATGCGGTCGGAGGCGGGCGGATGACGGTGATTGCGGGGCCGTGCCTGCCTCGACGGCAGGTGCTGCGGGCGGCACGCAGGCACGCAACCAAGGGAGGCTGAGATGGGATCGCCACGCCTGGCGACGGTCGGCGCGTTCGTGCTCGGGGGGTTGCTGCTGTTCGCGGTCGGCCTGTTCCTGATCGGCGACCGGCGGCTGCTATTCAGCGAGCAGTTCGAAGTGGAGGCCGACTTCGCCAACGTGGCGGGCGTCGAGATCGGCACGGGCGTGCGCCTCTCCGGCCTCCCCGCGGGCGAGGTGATCGGCATCGAGATCCCCGGCGAGCCTGGCGGCCGCTTCGTCGTCCGCATGCGTGTCCGGGAGGACCTGCGCGCCCTGGTCCGGACCGATTCGGAGGCGGCCATTCTCTCCGACGGGCTCCTCGGCTCGGCCTACATCCAGCTCCGCGGCGGCAGCGGGCCGGCGCCGCTCGTGGCAAGCGGCGGTGCGCTCGCGGGCGTCGACGCGGTGGAGGTCGCCGACCTGATCGCCCAGGGCCGGGAGACGTTCCGGATCGCGGCCGACGAGATGACGCGCATGCGCGCCGACGTGTCCGCGGCGTTCGG
>JAGWAJ010000006.1:0-9405 GCA_021296475.1 Acidobacteriota bacterium | reverse complement strand
GACGTTGGGGCCGGTGTCCGCCGGATGAGCGAAGCGAGCGCCGAGCTGGTGGCCGAGTCACGCGGACTGGTGGCAGACGTACGCACGGTCATGACCGCGGTGGCGGCCGGGCAGGACGAAGTCGTGGGCGTGCTGCGGGAGACTCGAGCGGCGATGGAAGCGGTGCGGGAGAGCGCAGACCGGGTCGAGGATGCGGTCACCCGGTTCAGCGGCCCCGGGAGCGTCACGGAGCAGCTCCTCGACGACGCCGGCGAGGCGATGCGCCACGCCCGCAACGCAATCGCGGACATGGCCGACAACGCCGAGGCCCTGAAACGGAACTGGCTGTTCCGCGGCTTCTTCGCCGAACGCGGCTTCTACAACCTCGACGAGCTGACGCTGGACGAGTACCGCGCGCTCGAGGTCGACGAGCGCTACACCGTGCTCCGCGTCTGGCTCGCAGCCGACCGCGTGTTCGAGGCCGGTGCGGACGGATCGCTGTCGCTCAGGGCGGATGCCGGCCGGCGCATCGACGAAGCGATGGGCGACCTCCTCCGGTACCCTCGCAACAGTCCTCTCGTCGTGGAGGGCTACTCCACGCGCAGCGAGGACGGTCCGCGGATGAACGACGCCCGCCGGCGGGCCGAGCTGATCCACGACCACGTCGCGCGTGCGTTCAGGCGCCCCACCGGCGCCACCTCCGCGATGCCGCTGGGCGCCGAGGCGCCGGACAGCCCGTCAGGGGACGGGCAATGGGACGGTGTCGCGCTGACTCTGTTCGTGGAGACGGAGCGCCTTGCCGGCGCCGCAGCCGAGCAGTGAAGCGGACGCCGATCAGTTCAGCGTTCTGCAGGTAGCTCGGATCTGCTCGCCGTCGTGGGCTGAGGTGCAGGGAGTGGGATGCTCGCCACCGGCCGCAACTGTACAATGCGCAGACCCGCACCGGGGTCTGCCCTCCGGCCTTGCGGAGGGTGGTGGGGGACCGGCGCCGGCTGGCGGGAGGCTCTGACTCCGGGCCCCGGACGGCGCGGGAGTGAAGAGGGAGGATGGGAATGAGAGCACGAGGCTTCGTCGCGGTGTTCGTCACGCTGGCGATGGCTGCAATCGCGGCGTCGGCCGGCGCCCAGGCGCCGTACGACCCGCCGCGGCTCCCCGATGGGAAGCCGGACCTGCAGGGGGTGTGGGACTATCGCACGCTGACGCCGCTCGAGCGGCCGGAGGACCTGGCCGACCAGACGTTCCTGAGCGACGAGGAGCGGGCGGAGCGGGAGTCGGCGGCCCTGGCACGCGACCAGCAGTCGAACGCGCCAATCGAGGTGGGCCGGGAACCGCTGCCGGTCGGGGGCGACGTGGGCGCCTACAACTCCTTCTGGGTCGACCAGGGCGCGCGGGTGGTCGAGGACCAGCGGACGGCGCTCATCGTCGATCCGCCGGACGGACGCCTCCCG
The DNA here is from genome assembly GCA_021296475.1 of Acidobacteriota bacterium. Classification (GTDB taxonomy): domain Bacteria; phylum Acidobacteriota; class Vicinamibacteria; order Vicinamibacterales; family UBA8438; genus JAGWAJ01. The sequence goes on along the minus strand of JAGWAJ010000006.1, from coordinate 7,978 downwards.
GAGCTGCAGCCGGGTGTCGAGCTGAAGGTGCTCTCGCTCGGCGAGGACCTGCCCGGCGAACGGCCGGTGCGCGTCCGCGCGGCGGGCATCGGCACGGACAGCTACGAGGACCGCGGGCTCGCGGAGCGCTGCATCCTGGGGTTCAACTCCGGCCCGCCGATCGTGCCGGTCGGCTACAACCAGAACATCCAGATCTTCCAGACATCGGACCACTTCGTCATCCTGAACGAGATGGTGCACGACGCGCGCATCGTGCCGCTCGACGGGCGCTCGCACCTGCCGGAGGACGTTCGCCAGTGGATGGGCGACTCGCGCGGCTACTGGGACGGCGACACCCTGGTGGTCGAGTCGACGAACTTCAGCGACCGCACGGCGAGCTTCAACCCGTCGGTGGCCACCGCCATCGGCTCCGGCACTACGCTGCACCTGACCGAGCGTTTCAGCCGGACGGCGGACGACACCCTGCTCTACGAGTTCACCGTGAACGACCCGGCCAACTTCACGCGGCCGTTCACGGCGGCGCTGCCGATGAAGGCGGGTGACGGCATCTTCGAGTACGCGTGCCACGAGGGCAACTACGGCCTGTTCAACATCCTCGCCGGGGCGCGCGCCGAGGAGCGGGAGACCCAGGAGCAGTGACGGCGCGGGACGCGCGAGGGCGGATGTCGGCCGCCGGTTCGCAATGACGCTGCAGGACCTGATCCTGACGCTCTCGCGCTTCTGGTCGGAGCGCGGCTGCCTGATCCAGCAGCCGCTCGACGTCGAGGTGGGCGCGGGGACGATGCACCCGGAGACCTTCCTGCGGGTGCTCGGCCCCCGCCACTGGAGCGTGGCCTACGTGCAGCCGTCGCGTCGGCCGGCCGACGGCCGGTTCGGGGAGAACCCGAACCGGCTCTTCAAGCACCACCAGTTCCAGGTGATCCTGAAGCCCTCGCCCGACGGCGCCCAGCGGATCTACCTCGACAGCCTCGAGGCGTGCGGCATCGATCCTACCCGCCACGACGTCCGCTTCGAGGAGGACAACTGGGAGTCGCCGACCCTCGGCGCGTGGGGCATCGGCTGGCAGGTGCTGCTCGACGGGCTCGAGATCACGCAGTTCACCTACTTCCAGCAGGCGGGGGGCATCGACCTCGCGCCGATCTCGGTCGAGTTGACGTACGGGCTCGAGCGCATCGCGATGCACCTGCAGGGGGTCGACGACGTGTACGACCTTCAGTGGGCACCCGGCGTTTCCTACGGCGAGGTGCGTCACCGCGAGGAGGTCGAGCAGTCGAAGTACGCCTTCGGCGAGGTCGACCTTCCGGCGGGGGAGTTCGGCCGGGCACACCGTGACCTGTTCGATCGCTACTACGAGCTGGCCGAGCGGCTGCTCGCTTCCGGGCTGACGCTCCCGGCCCTCGACCACACCCTCAAGTGCTCGCACGCCTTCAACCTGCTCGACGCCAGCGGCAGCATCGGGGTGACGGAGCGTGCGGCCTACATCCTGCGCGTCCGGAAGCTGGCGGTGGCGATCGCCGAGGCGCACGTCGCCTGGGAACGAGACCACCACGCGGCCGGTGAGGGGGCGGTCGCGACGGCGGACGGGCAGGCGAGGGTCGACCCAGGCGCGGAGCGGACGGCGGCGGGGCAGGCCGGCGGCGCGTGAGCATGGCGTTTCGCGAGTTGCTGGTCGAGGTCGGCTGCGAGGAGATGCCGGCCGGGTGGATCCCGGGACTCGAGGTGCAGCTCGCCGAGCGGCTGGCTGCCCGTCTCGCCGAGGCGCGGATTGCGGCGCGCACCCCGATTCGCGCCTTCGTCGGCCCCCGCAGGCTGGTCGCGACGGTGGCGGAGCTCGCGGACCGGCAGTCCGACCTGGAAGAGACGATCACCGGACCACCGGTGCGCGCCGCCTTCGACGCCGAGGGGGAACCCACGCGGGCGGCGCTCGGCTTCGCACGCAAGCAGGGCGTCGACGTCTCCGCCCTCGCTCGCGTCGTGACCCCGAAGGGCGAATACCTCGCCTGTCATCGGCGCCTCGCCGGCCGCACCACGCGCTCGCTGCTCGGCGGCGTTCTGGCGGCCACGCTGCGCGCCCTCTCCTTTCCGAAGGCGATGCGCTGGGACGCCACGCTCGACGACGGGCGCGGCGAGTTCCTCTTCGGCCGGCCGGTCCGTTGGCTGGTCTTCCTGTTCGGAGGCCGGGTCGTACCCTTCGCGATCGGCAGGACTCCGGGTGCGGCGGCGACGGGCGTGGCGCCGATCCGGTCCGGCGACACCACCTGCGGGCACCGCTTCTTCGCCCGTGACGGCGGGCCGGGGCAGCCGATCGAGGTGACGTCGTTCGCCGACTACCGGCAGCGGCTGGCGCGCGCCTACGTGCTGATCGATCGAGGCGAACGGCGCGCGCGCGTCACTCGCAAGCTGGACGCCTGCGCCCGCCGAGTCGGCGGCACGGTCGCGCCCATCGAGACGCAGTCCGATCTCGCCCGCGAGGTGCCGGATCTGGTGGAGTACCCGTCCGTGGTCACGGGGACCTTTCCGCACGAGTTCCTCGAGCTCCCGGACGAGGTGCTCTCGACGACCATGGTGCACCACCAGCACTACTTCCCGGTGGTCGACGCTGGTGGGGAGCTGCTGCCGCACTTCCTGGCCGTTACCAACACGCCGCGCGACAACGTAGCCCGCATCGCGCGCAATGCCGAGCGCGTACTCGTGGCGCGGCTGCGCGACGCACGGTTCTTCTGGGACGCCGATCGGGCGCTTCGGCTCGAGGACCGTCTCGACCGTCTCGACACCCTGCTCTTTCACAAGCGCCTGGGCAGCTACCGAGCCAAATCGGAGCGCACGGCCGACCTTGCGGAGCGGATCGCTGGCGAGACCTTGGGCCGACCGGCCGCGGCCGGCGCGGCGCGTCGCGCCGGCGCGCTGTCGAAGGCCGATCTGGCGACCGACATGGTCGGGGAGTTCCCCGAGCTCCAGGGCATCATGGGGGGCGTCTACGCGCGGGGGGAGGGCGAGCCGGAGCGCGTCTGGAAGGCGATCTACCACCACTATCTCCCCGTGGGCGTGCGGCCGGGCGATCCGCCGTCGCGCGACGAGCTCGGCGCGGCGGCGGTGACGTGGGCCGCCGTTTCCATTGCCGACAAGCTCGACACGGTGGTCGGCCTGTTCGGAGCCGGCGAGAAGCCGACCGGATCCCGCGATCCGCTCGGCATTCGACGGCAGGCGCAGGGGATGCTCCGCATTCTGATCGACCTTCCGGAACTGACCGGGCTGAAGGCGCGGGCGACGATCGGATCGCTGCTTGCTATGGGGCGCGGCACGCACGCGGAACTCGCCGCCGAGGGCGCCGGCCGCATGGCTGCGTTCCTCCTCGAGCGGCTCCGCTACCTGCTGGAGGAGCGTGGATTCGATCTGCGCAACGTCCGGGCGGTGACCCACCAACCCCTCGATGAGATCCGCCCGCTCGACGCCCGCCGCAAGCTGGAGGTGCTGCCGGCGTTGACCGAGACCTCGGACTTTCGCACCCTGGCGGCCCTCTTCAAGCGCGTCAAGAACATCGCGCGCGAGTTGTCGGCCGCCGAGGCGTTCGACGCTCCGTTCGAGGCATTGCTGACGGAACCGGCGGAGCGCGCCCTGCTGGCCGAGGTCGAGCGGCGCCGCACGGTGATCGACCGGGCCGTGGAGCGGGGCTCCGGATTCCGGGAGGCATTTGGCGCGGCGGCGAAGATCGGCCCGGCGGTGGACCGGTTCTTCACCGAGGTCTTCGTCATGGCGGACGACCCGCAGCTTCGCCACGCCCGCCTGCGCCTCATGAAGCAGGTCGAGCAGTTGATTCTGCAACTCGCCGACGTCTCCGAGATCGTCCCCGAGGCGTAGCCTCCCGGGCGGACGGAAGCCGTTTCCCTAATCGGCCGGCTCCGGCCGCACCTCGATGCGCAGCTCCGCGGTCGGCGAGTTCCGCTGCGCGAACCAGAGCATCCCTTCGGCGACGACGTCGAACACGGCCCGGTACTCCCCCGGCCGGCCGATAGCGGGCAGGTCGACCTGCAGTGTGACCGTCTCGCCGGGCAGCACATCGCGCGGGAGCGCGCCACGGTACCAGTCGTAGTCGACGGCCGGACCGCCGCGCGCCGCGGCGTGCAGGTGCACACCCAGACTCGTCTGCCCGGGCTGGTTCGGGATGCCGGTCAGCCACCGTGTGTCGCCGGTGTTGGTCACGCGTACGGCCAGCGTCGCGCGTTCGCCGGCCATCACCCCCACGCGGTCGTCTTCGAGCTCGATCCGCGCCCGCGCGGATTGCGGTCGCCGCGTAGTCGGGAGGTAGTCGCCCTTGTACAGAACGATGTAGGAGATGCTCTGCAGCGCCTCGCACCAGAGGCTCCAGTAGTGGCCCAGGCCGTAGCCAAGCAGGAACTGCCGAAAGGCGGACGGGGCAATCTCGATGGAGGCGGGCAGACCGATCGGCACGACGCGCACGCCGTCGAAGCCGCAAGCGAGGGCCAGCTTCTCCAGCTCCTCGGTGACGAGCTCGTTCTCGAGCACGCCCCACTCGTCGGCCTCGTGGCGGCTGGTCTCCGTGGCGCCGTGTCCGGCGCCAGGCTCGCACATCGCGACCACCCCGCCCACCTTCAGCACCCGGGCCATCTCGCACAGGATCTCGGCCTGGTTGGGCACGTGGTGAAAGGCGTCGTAGATCACCATCTTGTCGACGTGGCCGTCCGGCAGCGGAATGCGGTGCCCGTCGTAGAGGCGGAACTCCGGCTTCAGGTCCCAGTTGGTGAACGGATCGCGCTGGAAGAGCTCGCGGCCCATCCGCAGGGCGGTCGGCGAGACGTCGATAGCGATCGTTCGGCAGCCGAAGCGGTTGAAGAAGTGCGACAGCCAGCAGGTGCCGGCACCGAGCTCCGCCGTGACCTCGCCCGGACTGAGGCGGAGCCAGTGCGCGAGCACGCCGATGTCGAACATCCGCCGCGCGAAGTTCAGCGTGTCGCTGTACGGCTTGCCCAGCAGGAAGCCCACGTCCCGATGCTCGGCAAAGTAGCGTTCCGACGCCCGGTTGAACTCGGCGGTCCGGGCTGCGAGCTCATCCGGCGTGAACGGCGGCCGCGCCGTCCGGCGCTCCATCTGTCGGGTGAGGAACAGCCGGTTCACCACGATGTCCAGGAGCAGCCGGAAGCGCACGGAGCGTGCCGACAGCCAGCGGCAGGCGGCCACGATCCCGTCGGCGGCGAGCTCCTTCTTGTTCACCGCATCCCGCTCGCGGGGGTTCGGGGTGGGCGCTCCAGACGTTCCTCGAGCCGCGCGAGGGCCGCACGCGTCCGCGCCAGCTCCCGCATGAGCTCGTCGTGCGTCGGCGGCGCCTGGAGCTCGCGCAGGCGATCCTGCCGGGCTTCGTCGAGACTGTTGATGACGACGGCGATGAACAGGTTGATGACGACGAACGTGCCGACTACGACGAAGCTGACGAAGTAGCTCCAGGCCCACCAGTGATGCTCGAGGGCCGCGTACATGATGTCGGTCCAGTCCTCCAGCGTGACGATGCGGAACAGCGACAGGAGCGCGATGCCGAGCGTGCGCCAGTGCGTCGGGTCGATCTCGTGGAAGAGGTGATACCCGGCGACGGCGTACACGTAGAAGACGATCGACATCAGGGCGAGCACGTTGAACATGCCCGGCACGGAGCGGATGAGCGTGGCGACGATCAGCCGCAGCTCGGGCAGCGCGGAGACGAGGCGCAACACCCGGAAGAGCCGTGCCAGGCGCGCGAGCGTCGCCAGCTCGCCCGTGCTGGGCAGGACGCTGACGACGATGACCGTGAAGTCGAAGAGGTTCCAGCCGTCGGCGAAGTAGTCGCGCGGCCTCGGCCAAACGGCCGCCATCTTGATCAACGCCTCGACCACGAAGACGGCGAGGAAGACCTGGCTGGCAAGCTCGAAGGCCCCCCCGGCGACGGCCGCGAGCACCGCAGAGGTGTCGAGTCCGATGACCACCGCGTTGACCGCGATGGCGGCGGTCACGCCGTGGCGGAACCAGCCGGCGTCGACGGTGCGGCGCGACCAGGCGGCGAGGCCGTGGCCGCCGGACCCTCCATCAGCTTCGCTGCGCACGCCGGGTGGGCCTGGAGTTCGATGCGGCGCGGTCGCGCCGGCGCCTGGGGGCGGACGGTCGCACGCAGGCGATCTTATACGCCTCGGGTTCGGGCCGCCTGTTCGCGCCAGGAGTCCGCGCCGTAGAAGGGCGCGGGCTCCTGTAGGCCGGCTGGGCGGGGATCGGAGCCGCAGGCGACGGTTTCCGCGCTAGAATGAGGCCGCCGAGGAAAGCTGCACCCGGGACGAGCCAGCCGCGAATCATGTCCGACAAGCTATCGACGAAGAAGGCGCCGGCCCGGCGCAGATCGGCACCCGCCGGGAAGCGCGCCCGGTCCGACGCCCCGCCGGCCCGCCGGTACGTGTATGCCTTCGGAGGCGGGAAGGCCGACGGCGACCGGACGATGCGCGACCGCGGCAAGGGCGCCAACCTCGCCGAGATGACGCGGGCGGGGCTGCCCGTGCCGCCGGGCTTCACCATCTCGACCGAGGCCTGCACCGTCTACTACGAGCAGCGCCGCCGGGTGCCCGCGTCCATCGACGCCGAGATGGACCGGAACCTCGCCGCGTTGGAGAAGCTGTCGGGCCGCAAGCTGGGCGGCTTGGATCCCCTGCTCGTGTCCGTTCGCTCGGGGTCGAAGTTCTCGATGCCAACCTCGGCCTCAACGACCGCGCCGTCGAGGGGCTGAAGGCGCGCACGGCCAACGGCCGGTTCGCGTTCGACAGCTACCGCCGCTTCATCCAGATGTTCGGCAACGTCGTGCTGGACATCCCCAAGGAGGCGTTCGAGGCGGAGTTCGACGGGGTCAAGGCGCACCGCGGCGTCGCCCTCGACACGGAGCTCGACGAGATCGCCCTGCGCGAGGTGGTCGACCGGTTCAAGGCGGTCGCGATACGGGAGAGCGGCGAGCCGTTTCCGCTGGAGCCGCGGCGCCAGCTCCGCATGGCGCGCGACGCGGTGTTCCGCTCCTGGCAGAACCCGCGGGCCAAGGAGTACCGCCGAATCTACGACATCCCGGACGCCATCGGGACCGCCGTCAACGTGCAGGCGATGGTCTTCGGCAACACCGGCGAGCGCTCGGGCACCGGCGTCGGCTTCACGCGGAACCCGGCGACCGGGGAGAACGAGTTCTACGGCGAGTTCCTGATCAACGCGCAGGGCGAGGACGTCGTCGCCGGCATCCGCACGCCGCAGCCGATCCGCGAGCTCGAGCAGGTCATGCCGCGGGCCTACGAGGAGCTCCGCACCATCACCAAGCGCCTGGAGCAGCACTACAGGGACGTGCAGGACTTCGAGTTCACCATCGAGAACGAGAAGCTCTACATGCTGCAGACCCGCAACGGGAAGCGCACCGGCTATGCCGCGGTGGTGATCGCCACCGACCTCGTTTCCGAGAAGGTGATCGAGCCGGACGACGCGGTGCGGATGGTCGACCCGGACGCGTTGTCGCAGTTGCTGGCCCCGGTGTTCGACCCGGAGGCCTGGGCGAAGTTGCCGGCCGTGACCCGCGGCCTGCCTGCGTCGCCCGGCGCGGCCTGCGGCGAGGTGGTCTTTACCGCAGACGAGGCGGTGCGCTGGGCCGGGCAGGGCCGGGACGTGCTGCTGGTCCGCAAGGAGACGGTGCCGGACGATATCCACGGCATGCACGTCGCGCAGGGGGTGCTGACCGCGACCGGCGGGATGACGTCGCACGCGGCCGTCGTCGGCCGCCAGATGGGCAAGCCGTCGGTGGTCGGCGCCGGCGAGCTCAATGTCTCCGAGTCCGAGCGGGTGGTCACCGTCAACGGGCAGCGCTTCGAGCAGGGCGACTACGTGTCGTTCGACGGGCTGAGCGGCGAGGTGAAGATCGGCCGCGTGTCGACCAGGCCGAGCGAGATCCTGCAGGTGCTGGCCGGCGAGCTGAGCCAGC
>JAGWAJ010000148.1:2486-2834 GCA_021296475.1 Acidobacteriota bacterium | reverse complement strand
CCCTGGACCCCGGTCTGGCACGGGTTCTGGGTGCCTATGTCGGGGATCGGGTTCTGCTCGTCGGCGCGCCGATGCTGCTCGTCGTGGCCGCTCTGCTCGCCTGTGCAGTGCCCGCCTGGCGGGCAGTACGGATTGACCCCGCCTCGACCTTGCGGGCGGAGTGACAGGACGCCTGCGGTTGCCGCTCTTGCACACGACCAGCGGCACGGACACGGGCCTGCGGTGACATCGATGCCGCTCGACGGACTCACGCTGAAGCGCCGGTTCCAGCGGTTTCTCGGCTCGTCGGTCGAGTTCGATCTCGCGCCGTACATGGCGCGACATGCGCGGATCGATCGCCTGGCGACC
>JAGWAJ010000148.1:459-2167 GCA_021296475.1 Acidobacteriota bacterium | reverse complement strand
GTCTACCGTATGCTCTGTTTGACCGTCGGCTGCGTCCAGGAGGGCATGCCTCCGGCCGAGCGCAGGGCGGCCTACGGATGCGACGTCACGTACGTGACGGCCAGGGAGGCGGGCTTCGATCTGTTACGTGACAGCCTGTGCCTGAGCTCAGCGGGTCTGGTGCACCGTCCCTTCCAGTTCGCGCTGGTCGATGAGGCCGACTCGATCCTGATCGACGAGGCGCGGATCCCCCTCGTGATTGCGGGGCACGTCGACGAGTCCGGCATCGGTCTGCGGCAGGTGGCGGCGGTCGCGCGCCGGCTGACTCCCGAGACGGATTTCACCACCGACGAGCATCGCCGCAACGTCTTTCTGACGGACCGCGGCGTCGACCGGGTCGAGCACGTGTTCGACCGCGGTAGCCTCTACGATCCCGAGAACCTGCATCTCCTGATTGCGCTCCAGAACGCCCTGCATGCCGAGTGCCTCCTCGTCCGCGACGTCGACTACATCGTCCGCGGCGCCAAGGTGGAGCTGGTCGACGACTTCACGGGGCGGGTGGCCGACAGACGGCGGTGGCCGGACGGGCTGCAGGCTGCCATCGAATGCAAGGAAAGTCTCGAAATCCAGCGCGAGGGACGGATCCTCGGCTCGATCACGGTACAGCACTTCCTGCGCAACTATCCGCGGTTGTGCGGCATGACCGCCACGGCACAGCCGGCGGCGGAAGAGCTCAAGGAATTCTACGGACTCGATGTGGTCGTGATCCCGACCCACACCCCGTGCCTGCGCCGTGACGACGAGGACGTCATCTTCGCCAACCGCGCGACGAAACAGCAGGCTCTCGTAACCGAGATCGCCCGAGTTCAGCAAACGGGTCGGCCGATACTGGTCGGTACCGCAAGCGTCGTCGAGTCGGAACAACTGGCTGCCGCGCTCCAGGATGCCGGCGTGGAGTGCCGCATCCTCAACGCCAAGCACGACGAGGCCGAGGCCGAGGTCGTGGCCGAGGCCGGATCGCTCGGCGCGGTGACGATCTCCACCAACATGGCCGGTCGCGGCACAGACATCAGGCTGGGCGGCCGCGACGGCCGCGAGCACGCGGCGGTGGTTGCACGCGGCGGTCTCTCACGAGAGCCTCCGTGTCGATCAGCAACTCCGGGGCCGTAGCGGACGACAGGGTGACCCTGGGTCGTCGCGGTTCTTCGTCAGCATGGAGGATCCGATCATCGCGCGGTACGGGATCCGCCGTCTGATGACGGTCCCCGGCCTCTCGACCAGCGATGAACCGACGACCAACCCGGTATTGCGGCGCGAGATCCGACGCGCGCAGCGCATCATCGAGGGCGAGAATCTGGACATTCGTCGCCGGCTCTGGGACTACTCCGAGGTCGTGGAAACGCAACGACAGTGGATCCAGGCTTGGCGCCACGAGATACTGCGCGCCGAGCCGCCCCTCACGCTGCTGGCCGAGCGAAGCCCCACCCGCTACGCGCAAGCTCGTACCGTGGCCGGTGACGACATCCTCCGCCGTGTCGAGCAGCGAGTGACGCTGCTCGCTCTCGACCGCCACTGGAGCAACCACCTGGCCCAGATGCGCTGGAACCGGGACCGCCTGGCGCTGATCGGCCTGGTCGGCAAGAATCCGCTGGCGGAGTTCTTTCGCGAGGCCGGCGACGAGTTCGGTCGGCTCCCATCCCGAGTCGAAGACCAGGCAGTCAGGACCTTC
>JAGWAJ010000148.1:0-385 GCA_021296475.1 Acidobacteriota bacterium | reverse complement strand
AGTTCCTCGGCAACAACGTGCTGCGGGACCTCTCGCACCGTCCCGGCGTCGCGGTGTGGGCCGTGATAACGCTTGGTCCTCTCCTCTTCCTGTGGGGGCTTCGTGAGCGCTGGTTACGGCGCAGGAAACGCCCGGCGCGCGACACGCCATAGTCGAGACGGAGCACTCGAGACGTGGCCCAGAGCGACTACGGCAGGAACGGAATCATCAAGAACTGCCCCAGGATGAGGCCGATGCCGATCCGGACGATCAGCGACGCGTTGAGCATCATCGCGAAGCCGATCCACCCGAGGAAGAACGTCAGAACCCAGCTGCCGAGGAATCCCGCGACAATGCCCGCCAGGACGAGTCCGACTCCGACCAATCGACGTGTCCGTGACGGGGC
>JAGWAJ010000086.1:8737-16148 GCA_021296475.1 Acidobacteriota bacterium | reverse complement strand
GCAGATGCCCGGCGATGCGGCGGCGATGCGGCGGTTGCAAAAGAGCATGCCCGGCACGTCGGGGGGGTTGAAGTTGTGGTCGCCGCTCCAGGGGCGGACGTTGTCCTCGAGCTCGTCCGTGCTCACCCCGCCGGTCACCGACAGCCAGCCGACGCGGTGCCCGGGGCGGCAGCCGACGATCAGGTCGGGCGCGTCGCCGACGTAGGGTCCGGAGTAGACTTCGGTGGCGTCGTAGACCTCGCGGACGGGGTGCGTCTCCTCCTCCTCGTCGTAGAGCTCCTTCAGGCCGTCGCGGATGGCGCGCTTCACCTCGGCCGCCTCGGCGCCCGGGGCCACGATGCCACGGGCCTCGCGCCCCGCCAGGTTCAGGTAGATGCCGCCGAAACCGACCGCGTACGCCTTCGTCTTCGACCAGTCGACATCGGCGAACATGTCGGCCCCGGTCGGTCCGCCGTTCCGCAGGGCCAGGAAGCCGTGCGTGTAGAGCCAACTGTTCAGGTTGACGCTGCGCCGGTACGGCTTGAAGCCGTGGTCCGACATCACGATCAGGACGTCGTCGTCGGCAAGACGCGCCATCGTCCGGCCGACGAGGTCGTCCATCCGGGTGTAGAGCGTGCGGATGGCGTCGCGGTGCCGGCTCGTGTCCCGCCCGCGGTTGGCGGGATGCCGCTCGTCGAGGTGCCGGAAGAACATGTGCTGCAGCCGGTCGGTGACGTCGAAGACGCAGACCACCGCGCCGCGCGCCGTCTTGTCGAGCGCGTCGAAGAACATCCGCTCGCGCTCCTCGTGAATCTGCCAGGTGAGGTCGAGGAACGCATCCTCGTCGACGACGCCCTCGTTGAGCGCCGACGTGTCCTCGGCGAGGCCGAGCGTCGCGTAGCGGCCCTGCGTCTTCGACAGATAGACGGCATAGGTGAACGGATGCGAGATCGGCAGCGCCGGCCGGTCCGGATCGATGTTGATCGGCGTCATGTACAGCTTGACGTGCGGCGTGCTCTCGAGGAGATAGAACCGCACGATGCCGTGGACCGTGACGCCGGGCGCGGCCCGGAAGCCGAGCGGGATCCAGGGCGTGTAGCGCCGGCGCGCGAGGTCGTACGTCGTCCCGCCGACCGTCAGCTTCGCTCCGGGGCCGTCCGGGTCGAGACGTACCTCCAGGGGGAGCTCGATGGCCCCGGCGCCGTCGCGCACCGGGTTGTCGGGCCCGGTGACGGCTGCGCGGGCCGTCCCGCCGTCGACCGCCAGCCGCACCAGCTCGCCGCTCTGCATGGCGCCCGACAGCCGCTCGACGTCGTCCCGGTCGCTGGTGAAGTAGGTGTAGGTGCCCTGCGTGCCGCGGAGATCGGGCACGCTCATCGCCGACAGCAGCACCCCCCCGAACGGCTCGGCCGGGAACGTGATCGGCACGCGCAGCACGGTGCTGAAGATGCCGTGGTCGCCGAGGACCTTCCAGAACGGCACGCTGCGCCGCCCGGCGCTGATGCGGGGCTTGCCGATCGGGATCCGGAAGGGACCGAGCCGCAGCGAGCGCGCCGGCGGGTCGACGCGCGCCGAGCCGAGCTCGGGGAGGTGCGACGCGCGGTTCGGTACCAGGAAGTCGAAGATGCGGTGCTTGCCCGGATTGCAGCCGGTCTGGAACGACGTCCAGGCGACGGGGGACTCGGCGAGGAGCGTCGTCTGCAGCGGACTGAAGGTGCCGCGCTCGCGCAGCTTCGCGAAGTTCGGGAGCAGGCCCTCGGCCAGGAGCTGCTCCGTCAGCTCCGGATCCTGGCCGTCGAGGCCGAGGACGACGACGCGCCGCGCGCGCGCCGCCCCGAGGGCCCGGCTGCCGCGGATGCGCTGCACGACCCAGCGGATCGGCCAGGTCAGAAGCGTAAGGATCGCCAGGAGCGTCGTGACGAGAATGATGAGCAGCGACGACACGAACGCGAACCCGGCCCCCGGGCCGACGTAAGCCATCGCCGGGGCCGGGGCGGCGAGCAGGACCGCCGCGGCGAGCCACCAGCGTGCCGAACCGAGCCGGCGCCGGGGGGCGGATCCGGGGAGCTCTGCCATCGTCTAGGCCCGGTTTCGGTAGAGCTTGGCGTCGACGGCGCCGGCCATCGCCGCGACATCGAGATCGCCGCCGACGAAGGCTCCGACCTCCTCCGCGACCGCCGCCGGCTCGGCAACGGTGCGCCGGTGCTCGACGTACAACACGTCGCAGTGCGGGCGGTTCGCGAGCTGCGCCTCGATGCGCCGCAGATGGGCGGTGAAGTGGGCGGTCATGTCGTCGTCGTTCACCGCGTCCGCCGCTTCGCCGCGACGCTCCAGCATCTTGCGCTGCGAGGCGAGCACCTCGGGCAGGCTGCGGCGCACGAAGACGACCTTGTAGTCGTAGTCCGCGGGCAAATGCGGCAGCAGCGCCGAGATCACCTTGACGCCCTTGCCGCGCGCCTCCGCCAGCCACGACGCGTCGCCCGGCTTGTCGAGGTCCTTCACGCGCTCGAGCTCGAAGTAGCCGTTCGGATTGTCGTCGTCGGCGGTCCGGATGCCGTCGACCGCGAGGTCGAGGCCGCCGGCCGACAGCATGCGCATCAGCATCGACGTCCCGGAGCGCGGAAGGCCCGAGACGATGACGATCGGCGGCCCGCCGGCGCGCCCTCCGATCCAGCGGCGGATGACGTCCAGAATGCCCATCCTGGCCGCCAGTCTTGACCGATTCCGGGGCCGGGTCAAGTGGCGCCGGCGGCTCGTCGCGGGTCGGCCGGCGGCTCGGGCGCGCCGTCCGGGCGCGTGGTATTCTGACGGGTTCGCGTCCACCACGGGACCCACCACCGGCAACAGGGAGATCACGCACTCGTGCCAGACCATCTCATCGCCCCGCACGGCGGGACGCTCGTCGATCTGTTCGTCGATGACGAACGCGCCGATTCACTGAAGGCGGAGTCCCGCGACTGGCCGTCGCACGACCTGACGCCGCGGCAGCTCTGCGACCTCGAGCTGCTGCTGAACGGCGGGTTCTCGCCGCTCACCGGTTTCCTGGCGCGGGCCGACCACGAGCGCGTCTGTGCGGAGATGCGGCTCGCCGACGAGGCAGGGACGCTCTGGCCGGTCCCGGTCACGCTCGACGTCTCCGAGGACCTCGCGGCCCGGCTCGCCCCCGGCTCGAGCCTCGCCCTGCGGGACGAAGAGGGCGTGATGCTCGCCGTGCTGTCGGTCGAGGACGTCTGGCGTCCGGACCGGGAGGCGGAGGCCGAGGCGGTGTTCGGCACGGCCAACCCCGAGCATCCGGGCGTGGCGCACCTGCTGAAGGGAACCCGGCCCTGCTACGTCGGCGGTCGGGTGGCGGGCATCGCGCCGGTCACGCACTACGACTACCGGCCCCTCCGGCACCGGCCGGCCGAGCTCAGGGCGGAGTTCAGCAAGCAGGGGTGGACCAAGGTGGTCGCCTTCCAGACCCGCAATCCGATGCACCGCGCCCACCAGGAGCTGACCCTGCGCGCGGCGAAGGAGGCGGAGGCGAACCTGCTGGTCCATCCCGTCGTCGGGATGACCAAGCCGGGCGACGTCGATCACTACACGCGCGTGCGCTGCTATCAGGCACTGCTGCACCGTTATCCGCGCGGGACTGCGATGCTCTCGCTGCTGCCGCTCGCGATGCGCATGGGCGGCCCGCGGGAGGCCGTCTGGCACGCCATCATCCGCAAGAACCACGGCTGCACGCACCTCGTCGTCGGCCGTGACCACGCGGGGCCGGGCAGCGACTCGAGCGGCGCGCCGTTCTACGGGCCCTACGACGCGCAGGAGCTGCTCCGGCAGCACGAGGCGGAGCTCGGCGTCACGATGGTGCCGTTCAAGATGATGGTCTACGTCGAGGATCTGGACTCGTACGTGCCGGTCGACGAGGTGCCGGAAGGGAAGCGCACGCTGAACATCTCGGGCACCGAGCTTCGGCAGCGCCTGGCCGACGGACGCGACGTCCCCGAGTGGTTCACCTTCGCCGACGTCGCGGAGGAGCTCCGGCGCAGCCATCCGCCCCGCCACCGGCAGGGCTTCACCGTCTTCTTCACGGGGCTCTCGGGGTCGGGCAAGTCGACCATCGCCAACGCGCTGCTGGTCAAGCTGCTCGAGCTGGGCGGACGGCCGGTCACGCTGCTCGACGGCGACCTCGTCCGCAAGCATCTCTCCAGCGAGCTCGGCTTCTCGAAGGAGCACCGCGACATCAACATCCGGCGCATCGGCTACGTGGCGTCGGAGATCACGAAGAACGGCGGCATCGCCGTCTGCGCCCCGATCGCCCCCTACGATGCGGTCCGCAAGGACGTGCGGGGGATGGTGGCGCCGGTCGGCGGCTTCATGCTCGTCTTCGTCGACACGCCGCTCGAGGTGTGTGAGCAGCGCGACCGGAAGGGGCTCTACGCGAAGGCGCGGGCCGGCATCATCAAGGAGTTCACCGGCATCTCCGATCCCTACGAGGCGCCGGCCGACGCCGATCTTGCGATCGACACGACGGCGCTGACGCCGGACGAGGCGGCCCAGCAGATCATCCTGCACCTGGAGAAGGCCGGCTACTACGGCGCGGAGGACGACGCCTGAGCCGAGCGGCGGACGACGCCTGCGTGGAGCCGCGGCGGCGGCTCCGCCGGAGTGCGGGCCCCGATGGCGTGACGAGCCGGGGGCGGCCCGGCACGGGGGCAGCGACCGCCGGGATGGTGACCACGGAACGGGATGGTGACCACGAAAGAGGTAGCCGATTCGCAGAGTCGCTTCACGGCTGCGATGGCCCGCTTCGACGCGGCGAACGCCGAGGATCCGCGCCGCGAGTCGGTAGACGGGGAGCCGCAGCCGCGCGAGCTGGTCTACGCGCGGCGGATGACGGCGGCTCTCGATCGGTTCGCCCCCGACGCGCCGGAGGCGGTTCGGCTGGCCGCGCGCTGCCAGCACATCCGGCGCTGGACCATCCCGCGCGACCGCTACCCGGCCGGACGCGACGGCTACCGACGCTGGCGGACCGACCTCGGCCGCTTCCACGCCGAGACGGCGGGGGCGATCCTCCGGGAGGTCGGCTACGACGAGCCGACCGTCGCGCGCGTCGAGGCGCTCCTCCGGAAGGAGCGGCTCAAGGCCGACCCGGACGTGCAGCTCCTGGAGGACGTCATCTGCCTCGTCTTCCTCCAGCACTACCTGGCCGACTTCGCCGCACAGCACGACGAGGAGAAGCTGGCGGACATCCTGCGCAAGACCTGGCGCAAGATGTCCGACCGCGGTCGGGCGGCGGCACTGGAGACCGACCTGCCGCCCGAGCTGCGAGCGCTCGCGGTGCGGGCGGTCGGCGGCGCGCCCGCGCCGTGAGGCATACCGGGCGCCCGCCCCGTTCCAGAATTCCGCAACATAGCTGCGGGAAAAGGTGATTTGTCCGCAGGGGCTCTGCGATATGATGCCCCGGTGGCCGACCAGGCACCCCGGCTGCCGCGACGCCTCGACATCGACCGTGACCTGCGCAGCCGGTCCGTCTTCCTCTTCGGTCCGCGCCAGACCGGCAAGACCACCTGGCTCCGCCAGAGCTACCCCGATGCTCCCTGGTTCAACCTGTTGCACGGGGAGGTGTTCCTGCGTTTCTCACGGGAACCGGGTCGCCTGCGGACGGAGCTGGCTGCGGGGGTTCCGTCCGGCCGTCCCGTGATCATCGATGAGATCCAGAAGCTGCCGAGCCTGCTCGACGAGGTGCACGACCTGATCGAGAGCCGGGGCCTGCGCTTCGTGCTCGCCGCAAGCAGCCCCGTGAAGCTGCGGCGCGGCGGTGTGAACCTGCTCGGGGGGCGGGCGCGCACACGGGCGCTGTTTCCGTTCGTCTCCGCGGAGGTCCCCGACTGGGACCTGATGCGGGCGATCAACGTCGGTGGCATCCCGTCCGTCTACCTGTCGGCAGATCCGATTGAGGACCTCCGCGCCTATTGCGGCAACTACCTGCAGCTCGAGATCCAGGCCGAGGGGCTGGTGCGTGGAGTCGAGCCGTTCTCCCGTTTCCTCACCGCCGCCGCCGTCAGCCGCGGGCAGCCGATCGTGTTCGAGCGGCTGGCCTCGGATGCGGCCGTGCCGGCGCGCACCGTCCGCGAGTACTTCCAGGTGCTCGAGGACACGCTGCTCGCCACCCTGCTGCGGCCGTTCTCGCCTCCCGAGCCTCGCCGCAAGCCGATGTCGCACGCCAAGCTGTATTTCTTCGACGTCGGCGTCGCCAACGTGCTCGCGGGCATCACCCAGGTCGAGGCCGGCAGCCCTACGTTCGGACTGGCCCTCGAGCAGCTCGTCTTCTGCGAGCTGCGCGCCTGGCTGGCGTATGCGCGCAACGACCGGCCGCTCACCTACTGGCGCACGGCGGACGGCTCCGAGGTGGACTTCGTCGTCGGCGACTCGGCCGCCATCGAGGTCAAGGCCACCGGTTCGGTGACGCGCCGCGACCTCAACGGGCTCCGGCGGCTGGCGGAGGAGACGACGCTGGCGCACCGGATCGTCGTCTGTCGCGAGCCCGCGGCGCGCGTCGTCGACGGCATCCGCATCCTGCCGGTGATGGAGTTCCTGCGCGCTCTGTGGGACGGTGAGCTGCTGCACAATGAGGCGGCCACCTGCTCCGGCGTCAGGACCTCCGTGTAGCGCCGGGCGGTTGGCGCGGGCGATCCCGAAACACGCGGATACCCCCCGAGCGCGTGGTATGTTGGAATCCACGACAGGCCGCGCAGACCAGCCCATGGCGAGCCCGAGCATCCGTTCCTTCTCCTCTACGACCGAGACGGCTCCCGGCGCGGACCCGGCGGCTCGAGGTTTGCAAGAGGGACTGCGGCTCTCCCGTGTCGAGTTCGAGCGCCGGTCTGCGGAGCGGCCCGATCTCAAGAACGTCGAGCTCATCGACGGGGTCGTCCGCATGCCGTCTGCCGTTCGATACGCCAGCCACGCGAAGCCGCATGCGGCCATCGTCGGGTGGCTCGTCACGTACGCGGCGTCGACTCCCGGCGTTCACGTGGTCGACAACGCCACGCTGCGGCTCGACGGCGACAACGATCTGCAGCCGGACGCCGCGCTGCAGATCGATCCGGGTGCCGGAGGCCAGGCGCGGGTGAGTGCGGACGACTACGTCGAGGGCGCGCCGGAACTGGTCGCGGAGGTCGCCGCGAGCAGTGCCTCACGCGACCTGCACGAGAAGCTCCGCGTGTACCCGAGGAACGGCGTACGCGAGTACCTCGTCTGGCGCGTGCCGGAGGGCCGGCTCGACTGGTTCGAATTGGTGCTGGGCGCCTATCGGGCTCGCGCGGCGGATGCGGCCGGCGTTGTCCGCAGCGCGGTGTTCCCCGGCCTGTGGTTGAACGTCGGTGCCATCCTGAGCGATGACCTCGCCGCCGCCTTGCGGACCCTCCACGCGGGGGTGGCGGATCCG
>JAGWAJ010000086.1:0-8680 GCA_021296475.1 Acidobacteriota bacterium | reverse complement strand
CGAGCGTGTAGGTCCAGCACCCCTCTCCCGATGCCGACGACCGTCGCGCCGACCCCAGGAGTCGACACCCACGACCCGTTGCTGACCTGGGACGCGGCGTTCGCCGCCGGCTCCGCCGTGGTCGGGGGCAAGGGCTGGAACCTCGCCCGTCTCGCGCGCTACGGCTTCGCCGTGCCGCGCGGGGGCGTCGTAGCGGCCTCCGTCTACGCCGCCCTCTTCCGAACGGCGGAAGTCGCCGCGCTGGCGGCGCCCCTTGCGACGGTGACCGCGGCCGACGTCGAACGCCCCGACGTGCAGTCGCAGCTCGGCGCCCTGCGCGACCTTGTCATCCGGACCGGCCTGCCCCTTGCCGTTCGACAGGCGGTGGGCCGGTTCCTGGACCGAGCCGGGCTGGAGGGCCGTCCCCTCGCCGTCCGCTCCTCCGCCGTGGCGGAAGACGGAGCCGACGCGGCGTTTGCGGGCGTCCACGAGAGCCACCTGGGCGTGAGCGGGCTCGACGCCGTGTGCGCGGCCGCCTCCCGCTGCTTCGCGTCGCTGTGGACCCCCCACGCCGTTGCCTACCGGCGGCGGATGGGGGTGGCGGACGACGCCACGCCGTGCGCGGTGGTGCTCTGCGAGATGGTCGGCGACCCGCATCGCGGCCCGGCGGCGGCCGGCGTCGCCTTCTCGTGCGACCCGGTCACCGGCGAGCGGCAGGTCGTGACCATCGAGCTGGCCGCGGGGCGGGGCGATGCCGTCGTCCAGGGGGCGGTCGCGCCCCAACGGTACGCGGTTCGGCGAACCAGTCCGGGCATCGACATCGCGCGATGGGACGACACCGGCGACGCCCCTGTCCTCGACAACGGGCGTATCGAGGCGCTGACCGCACTCGTGCTGCGGGTCCACTGGGCACTCGGCGACGGGGACGCCCCGCAGGACGTGGAATGGGCCTACGACGGCCGGACCTTCTGGATGCTCCAGTCGCGCCCGGTCAGCCGGCTGCCGCGGTGGACCTTCCCCGGCGTTCCCACCCGGACCCCGACCTGGTCGGACGGCAACATCCGCGACTCGTTCCCGCGGCCGATGACGATCGCTACCTGGTCCCTGCTGGATGCGACCGCGCAGGCGATTGTGTACGCCTCGGCCCAGCTCGTGGAGTACCCGCTGCCACGCGGCATGCAGGTGCTGCGTCGTTTCGGCGGCCGGCCCTTTTTCGATCTCGACAGCCTGCAGTGGAGCCTGTACGACTCGATCGGTATCCTGCCGGCCGACACCAACCTCACGATGGGCGGGTTCCAGCCCGAGATCCCGGTGCCGGAGGGGAACCCGCTGCGCGGCCGCGCCGGGCTCGCCCGCGCACGGCGACGACTGCGGCTGGTAGGTCGACTGCGGCGGTTCCAGCGGGACGCCCCCCAGCGGATCGACGCGCTGGTCGAGCAAGCCAGGCAGAGTCGCGCCGTCGATCTCTCGATCCTGAGCTCCGATCGGTTGCTGGCGCGATTCCGGGACTTGCAGTCGCTGGGTGCCGCGTACGAACCGGTCCTACAGCTTGCCGCCACCTACAGCGGCGTGTGGGCGCGGGCACTGGAATGGGTGCTCCAGCGGGGCGCCCGCGGCGAGGAGCGGGCTCTGGTCTCTCGTCTGCTCGCGGCATCGGGGGACGTGGCCAGCGCCGAGCACGGGTTCCGCCTGCAGGAGCTCGCCGACAGAGCCACGGGAGACGCCGCAGCTCTGGCCGCGCTGCGCGACCCCGATCCGTTGGCCTGGCGCAAGCTGCCGGCGGATGCCCCTTTCCGGATCGCGATGGAGGACTACCTCGATCGCTTCGGCCACCGCGCGGTATTCGAGATGGAGCTCGCCAGCCCGCGCTGGGCCGACGATCCCCGCTACGTGCTCGAGCAGGTGCGCTTCCACCTCGACCATCCGCCGGCCGGCGACGCGCGCTCGCGGGCCGCCCACGTGCGGCGGCGGGCGGAAGCGGAGCTGGCGACGTTCCCCGCCGTCCTCCGGCCCGTGGCGCGGTGGGTGCTGGCTCGCGCCCGGCGCGGCGCCGCGCTGCGGGAGAACGCCAAGTCGGGGTCGGCCGCGGCCATCGCCCTCATCCGCCAGATGTGCCGCGAGGTGGGACGTCGATTGCAGGCCGCCGGCCGCATCGCAATGGCCGACGACGTCTTCCACCTCAGCATCGTCGAGGTGGAAGCGTGGCTGACGGGCGCCTGGGACGGGACGGGCGCGGGCGCCCTGGTCGCCGACCGCCGGGCGAGCCTCGCCGCCCAGCAGGAGCTGGATCTTCCGGGCGTGATCGAGGAATCACCGGCGGCGGGCTTGGGCGCGCCTGCCGTCCCGGCTGCGCCCCCCGTGCCGGAAGGTGACGCGTGGGCCGGGGTCGCGGCGGCGCCGGGCGAGGCCGAAGGCGCCGCCTGCGTGCTGCGGACGCCCCATGACGGCGCCCGGATGGGCCGGCACGACGTGCTGGTGGCGCCCTCCACCGACCCCGGCTGGACGCCGCTGTTCCTGCGAGCCTCGGCGCTGGTGACGGAGACCGGCGGCTACCTGTCGCACGGCGCCGTCGTGGCGCGCGAGTTCGGATTGCCGGCGGTGGTCAACGTGCGCGACGCCATGCGCACGCTGACGGACGGCGACCGCCTGCGGGTCGACGGCACCGCCGGCCGGGTCACGCGCATCGCCCGTTCGTCGGAGAAGTGAACCCGTGGAGGAGCGTATCGGCGGCGATGCGCGTGAACCGCTCGACGAGGTGACCGTCCTTGGCCGAGCCCGATAGTCCCGATAGCCGTGCCAGCTCGGAGAAGCTCTCAGAACACGGCGAGCGGGTTGATCGCCGACCCGGCGCCGTTGGGCACGCGGAGGGGCGCGATGACGAACAGAAACTCGTAGCGGCCGAGCTCGGCGGCGGTGGCGGCGAGGGCCTCGAGGTCGGCGCCGTCGATGAGGGGCATGCCGAGGGCGACCAGCGTGAACATGTGCATCGGCAGCGTCGTCCGGCCTTCGACGGGGCCGCCGTCGACGACGCCGCTGTCGGCGAGCAGCAGCGCGATGTCCCGCTCGCGGAGGAACGGCATGATCGAGTTGTCGAAGCCGCCGCTGCCCGCCGTCCAGAGGAAGAGCGCGTCGCCGGACGCGATCGTGATGCCGGTCTCCCGTTCCCAGGCCTCGATGGCCGCGGCGTCGACGCGGGTGGCGCCGGGCATGTCCATCAGGATGCCGCGGGTGACGACGCCGTCGCGGATCGGATAGACGCCGTTCTTCGTGCAGCCCTCCTCGACGGTGGCGGTCTCGACGAACTGCCGGCCGTTGTAGGTCATGCCGTCCCAGGCGACGTGGCAGAGCGCGTCGAGGTGGGTGAGAGGGCTCCCGTGGTAGCCGATGCGGTGCTGCTCCTCGATCCACGCCGCCCGCTCGCCGAGGCCGGGTCCGCCGTAGGCGAACACGTTCTCGAAGCCGCGCTGGAAGGTCGCCGCCTGGCCCACGACGGGGTCGCGGGAGAGGGAGACCGTTCGGCCGGTGCGGACGAGGGCGGCGGCCTCTATGCGCTTGGCGTCGGTGATGAGGTTGAGCGTCCCGAGCTCGTCGTCCGGGCCCCAGCGGCCCCAGTTCGAGAGCTCCGACATCCAGAGGTCGAACTGCTCGGGTGTCACGCTCGGCTCGGCGCGCTCCTGCTGCGTTTCGGGGCCGGCGGCAGCGGCGGCACTGGCGTGGAGGGCACCCGCCAGAAGGACGAGAGCTACGAGCGGGGCGATGCCGGCTGTGGCGTTGGTTCTCATCGGTCCATCCTCTCGGCGGGCTCTGGGCGCGGCTGCACCCGCGATTCCGTGCCGGCCGTCGCGCGGGCGTCGGCCTCGCTCAGTCGTCGAGGCCGAACGTGAAGATGACGTTCCCGGCCGCGATCGACACGTACTGCTGCCCGTCGACGGCGTAGGTGATGGGCGACGCCCGCACCTGCGCGCCGACCGCGACGTGCCACAGCTCGCGGCCGCTGGCGGCGTCGAGGGCGTAGAAGTAGCCGTCGACGCTCCCGCCGAAGACGAGGTCGCCGGCCGTGGCGAGCAGGCCGGCCCAGGTGTGCGGCTGCACGCGGTACTCCCAGCGCAGCTCGCCGGTCCGCGGGTCGAGGGCGCGCACGGCGCTCGTGTACTCCTCGATGGGCTGGAACTGGATCTGGCCGCCGCCGATGAAGCGGTCGCCCTCGACGTACTCCTCGTCGCGGATGAAGAAGCGCGCCTCGCCGTCGTAGGCCATCACGTAGAAGAGCTCCGTGCGCGGGCTGAACGCGGGCGACATCCAGTTGGTGGCGCCGGCCGCGGAGGGCGAGACCACCACGCCCTCCTCGCTCGGAAACAGGCCGGGCACGCGGATCGGGCGGCCGTTCTCGTCGAGGCCCGAGGCCCACGTCATGCGGGCGAAGGGCCGGCCGGTGAGGAACTCGCCGGATTCGCGATCCAGCGCGTAGTAGAAGCCGTTGCGGTTCGCCCACAGCATCAGGCGGCGCGGCTCGCCGTCGACCTCGAGGTCGGCCAGGATCGGGATCTGGATGGCGTCCCAGTCGTGCACGTCGTGCGGCGTGAACTGGAAGTACCACGCCATGTCGCCGGTGTCGCCGTCGAGGGCCAGCACGGAGTCGGCGTACAGGTTGTCGCCGATGCGGACGTCGCCGTTGTAGTCGGGGCCGGGGTTGCCGGTGCCCCAGTAGACAAGGTCGAGGTCCGGGTCGTAGGAGCCGGTGATCCAGGTGGGCGAGCCGCCGGTGCGCCACGACTCCCCGGACCAGGTTCGGTTGTCGGGATGGTCGGGCCCCGGGATCGTGTAGGTGCGCCAGGCGCGCACGCCGCTCTCGGCGTCGTAGGCGTCGAGGAAGCCGCGGATGCCGAATTCGCCGCCCGCGATGCCGGTCACCACCCGGTCCTTGACCACCAGCGGCGCCGCGGTCTTGCTGTAGCCGCCGCGGTGGTCGGCCACCTCGGCCTGCCAGCGCAGGTTGCCGGTGCGGGCATCGACGGCGGCGAGGTGCGCGTCGAGGGTGCTCATGTAGAGCGTCTCGTCGAGAATGGCGACCCCCCGGTTGTTCCGCCCGCAGCAGATGCGGAGGTCGTCCGGCAGCTCGTGCTCGTAGCGCCAGTACTCGCGGCCGGTGGCGGCGTCGAGCGCCACAACGTTGCTCGGCGCCTCGGTGACGAACATCACGCCGTCGACGACGAGCGGCGTGGTCTCGGCGCGGTCGAGGGCCGAGAGCTGGTAGGCCCATTTCAGCTCCAGCTCGCCCACGTTGCCGGCATGCACCTGGTCGAGCCTGCTGTAGCGCTTGCTGTCGAAGGTGCCGGAGTACATCAGCCAGTTGTGCGGCTCGTCGGCCGCCGCGAGCAGGCGTTCCCAGGTGACGGGAGAGAACGCCGGGGCGTCGGAGCCGGCGGCGGGCGCCGGGGCTGCCGATGGCTCCTGGGCGGCCGCGGGCGTGATGAATGCGAGCAACGCAAGGGCAACGGCGAGCCTCTTCATCGGTCAGCTCCTTCCGCGGCGGCGGCATTGCCGCGGGAGAACGGCCCCCGCGGCCCGCGCCTGACGCCACCCGCAGTATACGGCCTGACCTCCTGCGCACCGCCGGCTGCCGCATCCCGTTACCGGTCCGCTCGATGCCGACCGCGATCGGCCGGGCGGCGGGAGGGAGCGACCGTGCGTACGTCCGCCGCGCCTACCAGCCGAATCGCCGCGTGACCGCGAACCGCTGCGGCGAGACCTGGACGTCGAGATCGCGGGTGACGCGGTTCTCCGGCAGCGTCACCAGGACGGCGCCGAGGCCGATGGCCCCGATCCCCGCCCACATCAGGCCGGGGCGCGTGAACGTGACGCGGACCGAGGCGTTCCGCAGGTCCGTGTCGTAGGGCGGGGCGGGGCTCTGGTAGTAGCACTGCGTCTGCTGGTGCTGGTAGGTGTGCCTGCTGTAGCCGTCGGGGCAGATGTCGCCCTCGTAGTTGAACGCGGCCGCCAGCAGGCCTGCCCCGGCCGCGACGGAGATCCAACCCACGGTGTCGCGCGACTGCGCCTCCGCGGGCGCCGCGACCAGCATCGCCGCGACGGCGAACGTTGCGAACGCTGCGACAGTCCTCATCGGGTCATCGCTCCTTCAGGCTCCCGTCCGAACGTCCTGCCGATTTGGCGACCGCGGTGGGCGACCCGCCGGCCCTCCCGGCGACTCCGCGGCGGCCGTCGCGCGCCAGATCGCCGCGGCTACGCTCCCGACCACCGAGTGCATCACGGCCGAGATGGCGCTCGGGATCGCCACGAGCGGATCGACGAAGTTCTGCTGCGCGAGGACGACGCCGAGGCCCGAGTTCTGCATCCCGACCTCGATCGCCGCCGTCCGTGCCGCCTGCTCCCGGCCAAGCCAGAAGCGGGCGACCGCGTAGCCGAGCACGAATCCGCCGGCGTGGAGGCAGGTCACGGCCAGGATCAGCCGCGCTCCCGCCTCGATCACCTGCGCGCGTCCGCCTCCGATGACGGAGGCCGCGATGAGCACGATCGTCGCCACCGCGACGAGCGGCGCCACCGGCAGCACGCGGCGGCAGGCGGCCGGGAAGCGCGCCTTGAGCAGCGCGCCGGCCAGGACCGGAAGGACGACCACCTGCACCGTGTCGAGCAACAGCCCGCCGGCCGGCACGTCGATGCGGTTGCCGGCGAGGAGCGCTGTCAGGGCCGGCGTCAGCAACACCGCGAGCAGCGTCGAGGCGGTGGTCATCGTCACCGAGAGCGCCACGTCGGCGCGCGCGAGGAAGGTGATGACGTTCGACGCGGTGCCGCCCGGGCAGCACGAGACCAGGATGAGGCCGGCCGCGAACGGCACCGGCAGGTCGAAGAGCCATCCGAGGCTCAGCCCGAGCAGCGGCATCAGCGTATATTGGAGCGCGACGCCCGGCAGCACGCTGGTGCGCTCCCGCCCGATGCGGCGGAAGTCCTCGAACCCGACCGTCATCCCCATGCTCAGCATGATGATCCCGAGCCCGATCGGGATCAGGGGGCCGCTGAACCAGGTGAAGAGCTCGGGGCGGACGAGCGCGGCGCCGCTCGCGAGCAGCAGCCAGAGCGGAAAGGCGTTGGTGGCGGCGGCCAGCACCGGCAACGTGCGAGCATTGTACGGTTCGGGCGGCTGACGGTTCCAGCCGGCCGCGGCGCGAGGGGCGAGCGAGTGCGCCCGACGGCGCGTCGGGAGTGCGCCCGACGGGCGCGTCGGGAGTGCGCCGTCGCGAACGCCTCGGTCGCGCCGCGATGCGGACTCGGGGGCAATCTTCAAAGAACGCCGGCTCTGCGGACCCGCTTCGCAGCCGGCCGAGGTGCAAGCGCGATGAGCTTTCAACCGGATCTGCTGAAGGGCAAGACGGCGCTGGTGACCGGCGGCGGCACCGGCATCTGCCGGGGGCTGTCGCTGGCGCTCGCGGCGCACGGCTGCGACGTCGCCATCACGAGCCGGAAGGCGGACCACCTCGAGCCGACCCGGCGCGAGATCGAGGCGCTCGGGGTCCGGTCGCTGGCCGTGCCCGCCGACGTGCGGGATCCGGCGGCGGTTGACCGCGCCGTGGCGCGGACGGTGGACGATTTCGGCCGGCTCGACATCCTCGTCAACGGCGCGGCCGGCAACTTTCTCTGCATGGCCGAGGACCTTTCGCCCAACGGCTTCGGCACCGTCGTCGACATCGACCTCAAGGGGACGTTCCACATGTGCCGCGCCGCGCTCCCGCATCTCAAGGAGCGCGGCGGCGTCGTGCTGAACATCAGCGCCACGCTGCACTACTTCGGGACCGTCGCGCAGCTTCACGTTTCGGCGGCCAAGGCGGGCATCGACGCCCTGACGCGCGTCCTCGCAGTCGAGTGGGGTCCGCACGGCGTCCGCGTCAACGGGATCGCGCCCGGTCCCATCGCGGACACGGAGGGCGTGCGGCGGCTGCTCGTCGGACCCGCGAAGGAGCGTGCGGCCAAGATGACGCCCCTCGGGCGCCTGGGCGAGATCCGGCACATCTCGGACGCCGCGCTCTACCTCTGCTCGGACGCCGCCTCCTACGTCACCGGCGTGACGCTCGTGGTCGACGGCGGACTCTGGCTTGCGTCGAGCCGCATGGCCGAGGCATGGGCCACGGCGGTCGAGGCCGCGACGGGGCAGTCGTGAGCCGGGCGCACGCCGGGCGTGGCCGGCGACGGCCCGAGCCCGCGGGCGAGCCGTCTCCGCGCTACGCGCCGCCTACACGCGCTGGTGATCGGGGCGCCAGCTCTGGATGGCCTGCTTGATCGCCTTCGGCTCGGCCTTCTCGTCGAGCGCCTTGCGGGTCAGGGCCTCGAGCTCGCCGTCGCTCGCGAACCGGAGCGCGATGAACTGCTGGAGGGTCAGCTCGTCGAGGCGCGCCTTCAGGTCGTCGGGCAGGAGGCGCTCCATGCGCAGCCGTTCCTCGAGCCGAATCAACCTATCCTGCACCGTCAGGGGGCTGACCCGCACCAGGCCGACGACGACCAGCAGCGCCAGCGCCACGCCGATGTCGAACAGCACCTCCAGCGTCGGTCCGTTCCGGAGCCCGACCAGGGACCAGAGGGCGTTGAGCCCCAGCATCGGGAACGCGAAGAAATGCCACACGGGCAGCCATCGGGTGTGGTTGGCGTAGCTCTGCGGACGCTTCTCGGCCATCGGTGTCGGTCTCCTGGCAGC
>JAGWAJ010000085.1:1489-9029 GCA_021296475.1 Acidobacteriota bacterium | reverse complement strand
GGGACTACCGCTCCCGGGGCTGGGCGGTCCGGATGTGGCGGCGCTGGTACGGGTGGGCGATTCGCAGTCGCCTGGAGCCCATCAAGAAGGTCGCGCGGATGATCAAGCGCCACTGGGACGGGGTGATCGACGCGGTGCTGACGAAGGTCACGAACGCGCGCTGGCGTGCCGCGCCACCCATCTACTGACCGGTGACCTGAAGGGCTTCGGCCGGTTCATGAACCGACCCGAGGCAACGATGGACGTCCGCATCCAGACCGTGGCCCAGTTCCTGGACCAGATCCGGTAGCCGAATCCACCCGTCCCTCTCCTCCTACTCCAGACCTGCCTGCCGGCGCATGGGCGCGATCGCCCTCCGGAACTCCGCCATCGCCTCGTCCACCGGTCCCGGATTCCACTGCCGGCCGATGAACGCGAGCGCATAGCGCTGGCGCTCGTCGAGGCTGCGGCCCACGTGGTCTGCGCCCAGGACGAGCCTGTATTCGTGCTTGAGGCCGCTGTCCCAGAGCACGCGGTGCAGGAACTCGGCCCCGCGGTGCAGCTCGAAGCCATCTTCCGTGCCCGCCTCGATCAGCATCGCGAGGTCTTGCAGCCGCTCCGGCGCAATCGCGGCGATAGCCGCCGGGTGGTTCTCGGCCCAGTACGCTTCGTCCACGACCCCGTCGACGCCGAACTTGGCGGCGTACTGGTCGGCCCGATAGAACGTGTCCGCCGGCTGCAGTGCGTCGTAGCGCAGGCTCGCCTCGATAGCCGGTTCGAGGGCCGCCACGGTAGCGAACAGATTCGGATGCTTGAACGCGAGGCGGAGGCAGCCCAAGCCGCCCATGGACACGCCGCACACGGCCACGCGCTCCCGCTCGGCGGCCACATGGAACTCGGCCCGCACGGCGTCGAGCAGCTCCGTGACGATCAGCGTCTCCCAAGCCTCGGAACCATCCCGATAGTTCATGTAGAAGGAGCGGCCGGCCGATGGGCAGACGGCCACGAACGGCTCCAGCTCGGACCGGAGACTCCGGGTCGCCGACAGCCAGGCGTCCACGAAGTTACGGCTGCCGCCCCCGCCGTGCAGGAGCAGCAGCAGCGGATACGGGTGCTCGCGGTTCGAGTCGTACTCCGCCGGCAAGGCGACGCGGTACTCGCAGTCGCCCCGTACGAGATCGGTAGCGAACGCGCGATCGACGGTGCTCGGTTCGGGCGCGGGCGTCTCGTCCGCGACCTGCGCGGCGAGCGAAGTTCCGGCGGCCAACGCTGCGGCACCCTGAATCGATCCCCGCACGAACGCCCGGCGCGAGACCGCGCCGTGTTCGGGGCTCATCATTGGACACTCCTCCCACAGTCGGGCGGCGGTGCACACCTCACCGCCGCCCGCGGCAGCCGTGAGAACGCCGGGGCGGCGCGTCACTCGTCACTCGGGCAGCGCGAACACCCACATGACCCCGCTTCCGTCGGGGATCCGAGTGTCGGTCAGCCGCGCATAGAAGCGGGTGTTGGCGATGCGGCCGCCCGCTCCCACCGCGAGGTACTGCCGGCCGTCGACCTCGAAAGTGACCGGGGCACCGGAGACGTCGCCGTTCAGCCGAGTCTGCCAGAGCAGGTCGCCCGTGTCGGCGTCGAGGGCGAAGAAGCGGCGGTCGGCGGTGCCCCCGAAGACGAGGCCGCCGGCCGTCGAGAGCGCCGCCGCGCTCATTGCCGCGCCGCCGGGAAAGCGCCGCGACCACGCGCGCCGGCCGGTGAGCGGATTGAACGCCACGAACTCGCCCACGTAGTCGTAGTCCGGCACGGTCTTCACGCGGGCCGCGATCCCGCTGTAGAGCCGGCCCGGCCGGTACTCCTCGGAGACGAACGTGACGTCCATGCAACTGTTGTTGATGCCGACGTAGTAGAGACCCGTCGCCGGGCTGTAGCTGGGCGAGTTCAGGTTGCGCGTGCCTACGTAGAACGGGCACACCTCGAACACGCGGCCCGAGTCGACGTCGTCCATCGTCGGGATGAGCGCGGGGTTGTAGATCGGGATCCCGATGTCGGTCCAGCCCGTGATGAGATTGTCGAAGCCGGTCCGGAACGCGCCCAGGAACTGTCCCGTGACGCGGTCGAGCACGATGCCCCAGCCGATCTTGCTCGTCTCGATGAGCGCCTTGCGCTCCCGGCCGCCGATGACCAGATCGACCAGCATGCTCTCGTGGGTCGAGTCGAGGTCCCAGTTGTCCGCCGGCACCACCTGGAAGTGCCACTGCAACTCGCCGTCGTCGACGTCGATCGCCAGGATGGAATTCGTGTAGAGAGCGTCGCCAGGTCCCCGCAGGGTGGAGGACCAGGGAGTGGGCTGGCCGGTGCCGATATACATCCAGTTCAGCTCGGGGTCATAGCTGATCGTGTTCCACGTGAGGCCGCCGAGGGGCTCGATCTCGTGCTCGGTCCAGGTCTCGTAGCCGGGCTCCCCCTCCGCCGGCACCGTATACAGGATCCAGAGCCTCTCGCCGGTCTCGGCGTCGTGCGCCACGACGGCGCCCCGGGCGCTGCGGTCGCCCCCGGCGAAGCCCAGAATCACCTTGCCGTCGGCGATCAACGCCGGGTGGGGGTGCCCCAACCCGGTCGTGTAGTCGCCCGTGCTCACCTCCCAGCGCTGCTCGCCGGTGCGGGCGTCGAGGGCGACCAGCGCTGCGTCCGCGGTGCCCCAGTAGATCGTGTCGCCGTAGACCGACACGCCCCGGTGCCGCATGAAGGCCTGCGAGAGCTCGATGTCCTCGGGATAGCTCCGCGTATGCACCCACGCAACGTCGCCGGACACGACGTCGAACGCGGTCACCCGGCCGCTGCCCTCGGACACGTACATCAGCCCGTTGGCGACGACCGGCGTCGGGACCCAACCCGTGACGTCGCGCATCGAGTAGGACCAGACGAGCCGCAGGTCGCCGACGTTCGAGCGGTCGATCTGGTCGAGCGGGCTGAACCCCGTCACGTCGTAGGTCCGGCGATAGCTCATCCAGTCGCCGTCCTCCGGATCGAGCAACCGCTCTGCGGTGACCGTCTCCCATTCGTCCGCCGGCTGCGCCGCGGCGATGCCCCCCACGGCGAGACAGGCCCCGACCAGCAACAACGCGAATCGCCTGTGTCCGATCTGTGGCATCTGGTGCCTCCTCGCCCCAAGGAAACGTGAGCGCCACGGCTCGCCGCGGCGTTCGCTTGCGTCCGGCCGCTCGGTAGAAAACAGGACCGACGACGTCGCGCGGCCAGTTGCGCGCGACAGGCGCGGCCGGCCGCTCCGGAACGTGTGTCTAGTAGTCGGTTTCGTCCAGCGATACGCGGATGATCTCTTCGTCGTTCCGCAGCACGATGTGGCGGTTGGCGAAAGCGGGGTGGGACCAGACGACCAGGCGATCGCTCTGCCCGTGACGTCTTCGCGACCGGCTGCCGGGCCGCGACGGGCCGTAGCCGGTGCGCGAGGTCGGATCCAGCAGGTGGGTCCGGTCGAGCTCGACGTAGCCCTCGGGGGTGAACCGGGCGATGATGAGCTCGCCGTTCTCGTTGTAGACGAAGTAGCGGTCCTCGTGTCGCACGAAGTGGGCCGAGCCCCAGCGGTTGCGAGTGGTCAGCCCCTCCGCTTCCCAGATCCGCTCCCCGGTGTCCGCTCGCAGCCCCCGCACGTGGCCGTGGCTGCCGATGCCGTAGATGTAGTCGCCCACGATCAGGGGCGTCGTGACGTTGGAATGCAATCCGTCCGCCTCGGCGACCTCGACGCCGTCCTCCAGGATGCGGTCGGTGCCGTCGTCCTTCCAGAGCAGCGTCGCGGCCGGCCGGTCGGTCGAGAGCCGCATCATCATCGAGCCCGTGTAGAACCCCGACACCAGCAGGTACGAACCGCTGTGGACCGCGTCGGCAATCGGAGCCTGTCCCCCCGGGAACGGTTCTTCCCAATACAACGCGCCGGTCGCCGGATCGAGCGACGAAAGCCCCCACGGGTGCCAGACGATCAACTGGGGGGCGCCGCCCGCCTCGATGATCATCGGCTGGCTGTAGCCCATCTCGGTTCGTGGCTCCAGCGCGCTCCAGAGCTCCTCGCCCGTGTGCTTGTCGAACGCCATAACCAACGCGTCCGGCTCGCCGCCCACGACGAAGATGACGCGCTCGCCGTCTACGAGCGGCGCAATCGACGTCCCCCAGACGGGGACGTACGCGTTGTCCTCCGCCACGGTGTCCCGCTCCCAGAGCACCGCGCCGGTGGCGGCGTCCAGGCAGAAGATGCGTCCCGCCGCGCCGGCCACGTAGACGCGGCCGCCGTCGACGGTCGGGGTGGCGCGCGGCCCCGTCGCGTAGCTGAACATGAGCATCCGGTAGGTTGTGGGCCACTCGTGCGTCCACAGCACGTCGCCGCTCTCCTCGTCGAGGGCCAGGAGGCGTTCGGTGCCGTCCATCGTGCGCGGCTCGGTCTCGACATAGTCGAGGACGAACACGCGGCCGTCGGCCACGGCGGGGCCGGCGAAGCCGCCGCGCACCGGCGCGCGCCACTTCACGATGAGTCCGTCGTCCGGAAACTCGCGCAGGACGCCGGTCTCGGTCCAGATCCCGAGCCGCTCGGCGCCGCGCCACTGCGGCCAATCCTCGGCCGCCAGGGTCGCTCCGCCGAGTACGGCGGCCAGCAGAACCCCGGCGGCGATGCAGGTGAATCGCCCTTGGTCCCACGACGCCGGCCGAAAGTTCATAGGCATCCGGGAATTAGACCACACTGACGGGCCGCCGCGCCGTCCTCACCGGCCGACGCGGACGGTCTCCGGCGCATCCACGCGAACGGTCAGGATGTCCGTGTCGTGGAACTGCTGGTGACGCACGGAGGACGCGATGTGGCGCAACAGACGCAGCGACACCTCGCGCTCCATCAGCGCGTCGTCGGGGCGCTCCGCCAACAGTCCGATGCGGTCCTGGATGTTGCGGTGGCCGGCCGCCGTCCCGGCGACGAACTCGAGGACCGCACCGTCGGCTTCCTTGCGCGCCGACAGGAACAGACGCCGCTGCGCGGGCTGCTCGCCGCCGTCCTCGCCGACCAGCGTCAGCAGGGTCTCCTCGCTGGCGGCCTCGATGCGCTCCACCATGCTCGAGTCCCAGCCGTTGCGCGCCGCGAACGTGCCGATGAACTTCCGGATCCGCGGCAGGACGGACATGTCGGCCTCCAGTTCCAGCCGGTCCACGCGCGGCGCGGTCACTTCCAGAAACAGGGTGGTCAGGATTGCGACCAGCCCGCCGACCGTGATGCCGTTCGCCAGCAGGCCGCCCGCAACGCCGGCCAGGTATTCGGGGAAGATCATGCCGTTCTGACAGCCGACACCGGCCCAGAACCCCAGGCCCGCGATGAGTCCCTTGTGGTGGTCGATCCCGCCCTGGACGACCTCGGCCATGCCTCGTACGAAAATCAGGGCCAACAGCACGATCAGGTACGCGGCATACACCGGCCCCGGGACCGCCAGCACCACGGCCAGCGCCTTGGGCAGGAACGCGAGCACGATCATCAACGCGCCGGCCGCGATGCCGACGCTGCGGGCCCCGACCCCCGTGATCTCGATCGTGGGAACGGCGACCGTCGTCGTCTGGGTCGGCATGATCCCGCCGACGCCGCACAGGAGCTTGCTGACGCCATCCGCCGCCATGGCGCCTTCCACGACCCGGTAGTCGACGGCCTGCGGCCGCCGCCACGACACGCGCTGCACGGCGACGCCGGCCGTTATGGTCTGGATGCTCCCGATGAGCGCCACCAGCATGAAGGCCGGCAGCAGCCCCACGAACGCGGGTCCGGGGTCGAGATCGAGCCCCGGCCACGCGCCCTGCGGCAGTCCCACCCAGGAGGCCTGAAGCACGCGGTCGAGGTCGTAGAACCCGAAGGCCCCCGCGACGATCGACCCGGCGACGACGCCCAGCAGCGGCGCCCACAGACGGAGCTTCGGCGCGGCCTTGAGATAGACGACGCTGATGACGAGCACCGTGGCGGCCGCGGCAATCGGCGCCGCCAGCTCCGGCACGTCGGGCGGGACATCGGTCAGGCGAGCGAACACGACGGGCAGCACGGTAGCCGGTATCAGCATGTTCACCGTCCCGACGATGGTCGGGGTCAGGAACCGGCGAAACAGCGACAACCGGGCGGATATGGCGAGCGGAAGCAGGGACGAGACGATGACCAGGACGGCGAGCAGGCCCGGTCCGCCCTCGACCAGGGCGGTTACGCAGATCCCGATGAAGGCGGCCGCCGGCCCGGTCGTGAGCTTCCCGTTGCTCATGTGCCGCCGGCCGTTCTGCGTGACCTCCTTCGGTCCCCGGATGCGGTTCGACTCCGATGGTCGTCGCCCCGAACGCCGGTCCGGCTACTCGGGCAACGCGAAGACGAAGAGGTTGTTCCCCAGGCTCGGCCGCAGCTCCGGGGTCAGCACGGCCAGGCCTCCCGACGTGCCGGCGACGCCGGTGCTCACCGCCACGTACTGCCGGCCGTCGACGGCATACGTGATCGGGAAACCGGTGACCGGCGACCCGAGGTTGATCTCCCACAGGATCTCGCCCGACTCGTGGTCGAAGGCCCGGAAGCGTCCGTTGGCGTCGCCGCCGAAGACGAGGCCGCCGCCGGTGGTTACGAGCGACATCGTCATCGCCCGCTGGTCGTGCTGCCACAGGGTTTCGCCGGTCTCCACGGAGATTGCGCGCACCGTGCCGAGCTGGTCGAAGCCGGGGGCGAACTGGTTGCGCACGGCCAGCGAATACAACTGGGACCCGAGGTCGTCCTCCCGCGGGGGCACCGCCATCATGCGCGCGCAGGCATTGCGCAGCGGGAAGTACATCGTGTTGGTGAGCGGACTGTATGCGCCCGCCTCCCAGTCCTTGCCGCCGAGCCAGGTCGGGCAGGCGAGGACCTCCTGGCCGATGCCGGTGAAGATGACCTCCGAGTTCTCCTGCACTTCGCCCGTGGCGCCGTCGATGTCGCTGATGACGTTCTGGGTGATGGTCGGCGTCGCCCACAGGAACTCGCCGGTCTCCCGGTCGAGGGTGTAGACCACGCCGGTCTTGCCCGGGATGCCGGTGACGACCTTCCGTTCCTCGCCCGGGCGCAGCCGGGGGTTGATCCAGCTCACGGCGGCGGCGTCCGGCGCCACGGCGGTGTCGACCAGCAGGCGCTCGAACGGGTGATCGAGGTCCCAGTGGTCGTTCAGATGCTGGTAGTACCAGCGGATCTCGCCCGTGGCTCCGTCGAGAGCCAGGGTCGAGTTGTGGTACAGGTGCGTGTTGTCGGTGCCTCCGAGCAGGAACTTCGGCGCCGGCGAGGTGACCGACGTCCCGACGTAGACGAGGTCCAGCTCCGCATCGTAGCTCGGCACCATCCACGAGCCTACGTGCGCGCGCTGCTCGAACGGCACGCCGCCCCACGTCTCGTCGCCGGGCTCGCCGGGGCCGGGGATCAACCGCCGGCGCCACAGCTCCGCGCCCGTCGCCGCGTCGTGGGCCGTGATGACGCAGGCGTCCGGCCCGCCCTGCGGCATGCAACTGCGGCCCGAGACCACCCGGCCGT
>JAGWAJ010000085.1:0-1406 GCA_021296475.1 Acidobacteriota bacterium | reverse complement strand
AGCGCGTAGACGTAGTCATCGGCGCTGTTGTCGATGATCAGGTTGCCGTGGATGGCGAGGTTGCGGTTGGTGGCGACCGCGAAGAGGTAGTCGTCGAGGTCGTCCGGGAGGTCGCGGCGGTACTCCCACCGCAGATCGCCGGTGACCGCGTCGATGGCCTGGATGACGTCGAACGGGTTCGGCATGTACAGCACGCCGTCGTAGGCGAGCGGCGTCCCCTCCTGCGTGCCGGCATTCAACGCCCGAGACCAGACCATGCGCAGGTCGCCGACGTTGTCGCGCGTGATCGAGTCCAGCGGGCTGTAGCCCCACCCGTCGAGCGTCCGCCGCCACATCAGCCAGTCCGCCGGATCGGGATCCTGCAGCATGGCATCGGTGACGGGGACGAAGTTCTCGCCCTGGGCCCGGCCGGGCACTTCGGCCGCGGCAACGAGCATCGCGCACGTCAGGGCCGCCAGGCAGGTCCGAGCCAGCGCGGCCTTGCGGTCGCGTCGGGAGTCGGCGCGGGCGCTACGTGCTGCATCGGACGTTTCTGCGGCGCAGACTGCCGGCGCCGATCGAGTTGAACCCATGCTGCCTCCTCCGGACTCGGCGCCCGTCATTGCCGGGGCGTCCAGTAGAACACTTCCCACGTGTGGAGCGGCTCATTCACGCCGGGGACGACCTCGCCGTCGAAGTCGTACCCCATGGGTATCCCGGCCTTCGCGCCGAAGCTCTCGAGATACGGGATCCGCTCCGGGCCGACGATTTCCGTCGCCGTCAGCGCATACGTCGCGTCGCCGAGACGGATCCACCCGTCCGGCCTCCCGCCCCGCACCCGCCCGGCCCAGTAGCCGCCGTCGGGCCGGGTGGACGTGATGATGCCGCCCTCGTCGGTCGAATACACGATGCGGATGACGAACGGGGGGAAGCCGGCGAGCTTCATCAGCACCACGTCGTGGTCGTTGACGGTGGTCCAGTCCGCGGGCGGGGGCGTCAGCTCGCCGCCGATCACCACGCCGGGGAACCGCTCGTAGGGTGCCGTGACAACGTACGCCGCCGCAGCCATGCCGACCAGCGCGCCGACGATGAAGTACCAGGTAGTCTTCGACCAGTTCGGCAAGGCAGCCCCCGATCAGTCCGTCCACCGCGCGCGCAGGGCGGCGCGGTCGACCTCGACGCCACGAAGATACACCGCGGCGATCTGCCGCGTATTCCGGATGTCGTCGAGCGGATTGGCGTCGAGCACCAGCAGGTCGGCGCTTCGGCCGGCCTCGATGGCCCCGGTGTCGAGCAGCCCGAACGCCCGCGCCGCCCGGCTCGTGGCGGCCACGATCGCCTCCGCCGGCGTCATGCCCAGCCGCACGAAGAGCTCCAGCTCCAGGTGGTCCGCGTAGCCGAAGAAGTCGCCCACCGCCCCGGCGTCG
>JAGWAJ010000147.1:1495-4340 GCA_021296475.1 Acidobacteriota bacterium | reverse complement strand
TCCTCGTACGTGGCCGACCGCACGAGCTGGTAGATGCGGCCGCCGTGGACGATGCCCAGGGTGGCCGCGGGCATCACGATGCTGGCGGTCTCGAAGCGCCCCGATGTCGGCAGCCAGCCGAGCTGCACCCCGAACAGCAGGATCAACAGCAGCCCGAGCCAGAAGTTCGGCACCGACAGAGCGGTCACCGAGAGCAGGTTCGAGGCCTTGTCGAAGGGCTTGCGGGCCCGCGCCCCGGCCACAATCCCCGGTATCACTCCGAGCACGGCGGCCGCGCCGAGGCCGACGACAGTGAGGTAGATCGTGGCCGGAAGCGCCTCCATGACCGCGTCGATGGCGGGCCGCTGCTGCCAGGTGGACTCCCCGAAGTCGAGCTGGGCCAGGCCCACGAGGTACTCCCAGTAGCGCTCGGCGACAGGGCGGTCCAGACCGAACTGGCGGTGGATCTCGGCTATGTGCTCGTCAGTGGCGTCGACCGGAGCGAACACCAGCGCCGGGTTCCCGACGACGTGGGCCAAGAAGAAGATCACCGTCACCACGAGCAGCAGCACGATGATCACGATGACGCCGTCGCGCAGCCGTCGCAGCAGCAGGCCCCGCAGCGACCCGCCCGCGGCGAGCCGGTCGGCCCCAGGCTGGTGGTCGCGCAGCCCTCGCAGCAGCCGGCTGCGCCCCGCCGGCTGCGACCGCGCCGATGTCGCCGTCGTCTCTTGCATTCCCATCGATACCTATGGACGCTCTGCCCTGCCGGGCCAGCAGGTCAAAAGCAACCCACCCAGCTTGATGCCCTAGTTCAGACTCATCTCCGACACGAGGTACTCGTCGTCGAGCCGGGGCTGCCAGTCGAGACGCTCCGTCGCGCCGTAGATCAGGTCCTGCTGCAGCAGGTAGATGGCATGCGGGTTCTCATGCAGCCTCGCCCAGGCCCTCTGGTAGAGGATGTTGCGCAGTTCCTGATCGGTCGTCGATCCGGCCTGCTCGAAGAGGTCGGTGACCAACTCGTCGCACAGCTTGGAGGACGAGCCGCCGCATACCAGGAAGTTGCGGGTGCGGGCCCCGTCGAACCACTCGTTGGAGTTCCAGCCGTAGCGAGCGTCATAGGCGCCGGGCTCTTCGCCCCTGATCCGGCTGCCGGCGCGGAAGCGGGTCCACTCAGCGAGCCGCACTTCGGTGTTGAAGCCGACGTCGTTCAGCATCGTGGCCACCGCCTGGGTCGTCTCCACGCCGCGCAGGTACCGGCCGATCGGCGCGTAGATCTCGAGGAACAAGGGGTTGTCCTCGTTCCAGCCGTGCGATTCCATGATCTCGCGGGCCTGGTCCGGGTCGTACGGGAACGGGCCGATGTCGGGGTTGTAGCCGAGCATCCCCGGCGACAGGTGCTGGGCGTCGTTGGGCCTGGCGTAGCCCTCGTAGAGCGTCTCAGCGATCAGCTCCTTGTCCACGGCCAGGTTCATGGCGACGCGGATCTCGGGCGGAGCCAGATCGGGACGCAGGGCGTTGAGCGCTATGTAGCTGTACTCGGTGGCGGGCACGCTGAGCGCCTGGGGCACCAGCAGGATGTCGAGCACCAAGTCGACCTCACCGGCCTGCAGAGCGGCCAGCGACGTCTGCTTGTCGGGGATGAACCGCACGGTGAAGGCGTCGATCGACGGCGCATCACCCCAGTAGTCGGCGTTGCGTGCGCCGGTGATCTGCTGGCCTCGGTCCCACGACTCGAAGACGAAGGGACCGGTCCCCACCGGGTTCTCGCCCACCGTGTCGCCCGTGCCGGGCGCGATGACGGGCAGCTGAGCTATCTGCAGCGGGATGGTGGCGTTGACCCCGTCGGTGTGGATGTCGACGGTGAACTCGTCCACAGCCTCTGCGACGGTGATGCCCCGAACGTACGAGTCCCTCTGGGTCGAGTAGTCCGGGTCCAGCATCCGGTTCAGGCTGTCGGCCACGGCCTGCGCGTTGAGAGCCTGGCCGTCATGGAACGTGACACCCTCGCGCACCGTGAAGCGCCAGGTGTCCGTAGCCGGTGGCCAGCACCGGGACCAGCGCCGTCGAGGCGTCCCGGCCCAGCAGGGACTCGAACAGGTTGGCGGTCACGACTCGAGAGCTGCGGTCGTTGACGGCCTGTGGGTCGAGAGTGGACGGCTCGGTGGTGACCGCGATGGTGACCCTTCCGGGATCTCCGGTCGGGGCAGCCTCCTCCTCCATCATCTCGTCCTCGGCCATGGCGGCCTCCTCGGCTGCCATCTCGGCCTCCGCGGCCCGCGCCTCAGCCTCGGCCGCGGCAGCCATGGCCGCCTCGGCCTCAGCTTGGGCCGCCTCCAGCGCGGCCTGCGCCTCAGCCTGCTGTTCGGCATTTGCCGCAGCAGCAGCCGCTTCGGCTTCGGCCAGGGCCGCCTCGGCTTCGGCGGCAGCCGCAGCAGCCGCTTCGGCTTCGGCCCGGGCGCTGTCGGCTTCGGCCTGCGCCGCATCGACGGCGGCCGTGTCGACCGCCGGTGCGGCCGGTTCGACCGGATCGTCGTCACCGCAGCTCGCGGCTACCAGCGCGAGCACGAAGAGCGCCGCGAGCGGCACCCCCAGTCTCTTCCATATATGTCGCATGTTGCTGTTTCCTCCTTTGGGTCTGTGAATCAACTTCATCAGATCTACGCCCCCTCGGACTTGTGGAATTGCTCCGCGGCCGCAGCCGCGATCTCGTGGTCGATGTGCGGCGAGCCGCCACCCACGCCGATGGCGCCCACGCACACGTCTCCCTCGAAGAGCGGCACGCCGCCAGGGTTGACGGTGACGCCTCCCGGGATGATCTCCACGAGACTGGTCGGGAACATGGGCCGGTCCGCCCACTGCTCCA
>JAGWAJ010000147.1:0-1243 GCA_021296475.1 Acidobacteriota bacterium | reverse complement strand
CGCGTTGTCGGCCATGAGCTTGCGCAGGGCCTCCTCGCCGATGACCGGGCCCCAGGAGATCACGTTGTCGGTGCTGTCGGGGTAGTAGCACTCGGGGTGGGGGAAGTCGGACTCGTACATCAGCACGCCGTCGCCGAGGATGTCGATCACGGCCTTGGTCATCTCGGGACCCTCGTGCTGCTCAATGGCGCAGAACACCCGGCCCATCTGCACGTACTCCATCGGCGTGTGCTTCAACTCGGCGGGCACGGCGCCCTTCACGTAGTCGATCTGGCTGGTGAGGCGGATGATCCAGTGGGGCAGCCAGCCGTGGCCGGTCTCCACCGTGGCCACCCGCAGGTTGGGGTAGCGGTCGAGCATCCCCGACACCAGAACGTAGGCCATGAGCCGCTGGGCGCCCCACACGTGGGCGGCGGTGCGGGCCACGGCCACGTTGCCCCAGATGTCGCGGTAGCCGGGGAAGTAGGGGGCCTCGTAGAAGAAGCTGTGGTGCATGATGGGAAGGTCGGCCTCGTCCATGGCCTGCCATATCGGCTCTAGGTCGGGGTCGTCCACCGGCAGCCCCTCGGGCAGCACCGGCCACACCGCCGACAGCCACTCCTCGTCGGCGTGCCGGCGGATGGTTTCGGCGGCCCAGACCGGATCGGCACCGGGGGCCAGCAGCAGCCCCTTCAGGCGGCGGGGATCGGCTGAGCAGTAGTCGGCCATGTAGCGGTGGTAGGAGCGGTACATGGCCTTGGCCAGGCTGAGGTCCAGAGCGGTGCTGCCCGGTGCCCACGTGCCGGGGATGATGAAGTTGATGTCAACCCCCTCGACATCCATGTTGGCCAGGCGACCCTCGGAGTTGGTGTGCTGGATGCCGTCGGCGATGGGCTTGATCGCGAGGTTCTGCACCCGGCCCTCGAGCGCACCCTTGGCGCCCGCGCCGCGGGTGTCCACCGAGGCGTCCGGCTTGTGCCCGGCCACCCGGTTGTAGGGCTGGGGATTGACCCGCACCACGCCGTAGGGATGGGTCGGATGGCCCCGGCCCGCGGTCGGCTTGGTCACCCGGACATAGGGCGTGAGCTCATCGGCGCGGTCCTTCAGCTCGCGGTCGCCGTACTCGACGAGCACCTCGACGGAGGGCGTGACGTGGGTGTCGGCGTCGATCACCCGGTATCCCTGTCTCATGGCTTCCTCTCTGTCTCCTCTGTGGGGGATGACGTGTCGGACGTCGGGGGCAGCGCATCATCGGCCACACCCA
>JAGWAJ010000084.1:29681-30088 GCA_021296475.1 Acidobacteriota bacterium | reverse complement strand
GATCGAGCAGCGGGTTCATGTTCTGTTCACCCCGGCGGCGCCATCCGCCAGCCGCCGAACTCGCGCTCCAGCACGGCGGCGACGGCTAGCGCGACCTCGTCCTCGTCGGGCCGCGCGACGATCTGCGCCGACAGCGGCAAGCCGGCACGCGACAGGCCCAGCGGCACGGCGGCGGCCGGGAAGCCGAGGGCGTTGAAGATCAGCGTCAGCCCCAGGTTGCCGTACGGCCCCCAGGAGAATCCGTGGCGGCGCGCGGTCGTCGCGAACACCGGCAGGAGGAGCACGGCGCCGTCCCGCATGGTGTCGAGGAACCGAGCCCGCAGCGCGTCGAGTAGGCCCGCGCGTCCGAACCCGAGCGTGCGCACGAACGGTCCGCAGGCGGAGATGTAGGCGACGGGCGCCAGGCA
>JAGWAJ010000084.1:21958-29643 GCA_021296475.1 Acidobacteriota bacterium | reverse complement strand
CACGGAGACGGATCGGTCGCCGCCCAGGGCGCGACGGTGGCTCGGCAGAAAGTGACGGTGCAGGAGGGCGACGGTCTCGAACAGCGCCCTCGTCAGCGGCAGCGCCACGCGCCGTCGGACTGTCATCCCGGCCGCGCCGAGGACGCCCGCCGCGTCGGTCACGGCCCGGTCGACCTCGCGGCTGATGGGAGGCCAGACGACCAGTCGGGGCACGAGCACGGGCCGGCCGGCCGGCGAGGGCGTCGCGTGGCCCGTCGCCGGCCTCCCCGACAGGACGCCGAGCGCGAGACGAAGGTCCTCCACGCGGCGTGCCAGCGGCCCCACGGTGTTCCAGCCGGCGATGGCGGCCGGCGCCCGCGGCACCTGCCCGTCCGTCGAGACGCGCCCCGCGGTCGGCTTCAGCCCGACGACCCCGCAGAACGCGGACGGAATCCGGATGCTGCCCCCGATGTCCGAGCCCAGGCCCAGCGGCGAGCCGCCGGCGGCGATGATTGCGCCCTCGCCGCCGGAGCTGCCGCCCGCGGACCGGTCGAGGCGCCACGGATTCCGCGTCAGGCCGATGATGGGGTTGGTCGTCTCCATCGAGCCGCTCATGTCCGAGCAGCTCGACTTGCCCAGCACGATGGCCCCGGCCGCCCGCAGGCGCCGGACGGCCTCCGCGTCCCGTTCCGCGACGTGCTCGCGCAGCCGGTCCGAGCCCGCCGTGAACCGGACGCCCGCCACCGCGAACGCGTCCTTGACCGTGATGGGGACGCCGTGCAGCGGCGGCGGATCGGCGGGCACGCCGGCGTCGGTCATCCGCCGCGCCGTGCTGCGGGCCGTGTCGAACGTCGTGGTGATCAGCGCGTTGATGTGCGGCTCGACCTCCTCGATCCGCGCGATGTGGGCGTCGACGACCTCCAGCGGGCTCGTGTCCCCCGAGCGGATGCGTCGCGCCAGCTCCGCCGCGCCGAGTGTCGTGAGCTCGTTCGAGACGGAGGCACCGCTCACGGATCTAGGTCGCGGAGGCGGTTGACAGAGCTCGGGCGGCGATGCTTCGCGGGGGTCACCTGCAGGCTGTGCCCGCGGATTGCCCAGTCGACATCGTCGCCCGGCCGAATGCCGAGCTGCACGGCCAAGGGCTTCGGGACGGTGACCTGGAGCTTGTTGGTGACCTTGGCCACGTCCCTACTGTAGCAAGGACAGGCGTCCTCGTTCCCGGGTGCCCCGCTCCGCCGCACGCGAAGCGCCGCGCGCGCGCCGGAGCGGCCAC
This sequence comes from Acidobacteriota bacterium, assembly GCA_021296475.1. Lineage (GTDB taxonomy): Bacteria > Acidobacteriota > Vicinamibacteria > Vicinamibacterales > UBA8438 > JAGWAJ01. The sequence continues at coordinate 28,391 of JAGWAJ010000084.1, read as the reverse complement.
TTTCGCCCCACGGAGGCTGGCCAATCTTCAGCCTGTGGATTATCAAACTCTGTATTATCAGTATGTTACAATATCACCTATGCCTGTCTCCTCACATACTTTCGCCTCCGATCCTCCCGCACCCCCGGCCATCGCAGTCGGGCGCCCTGCGCCCGAGCGGGCGGCCGTTCGGGCCGCCGCATCCCCCGCCGAGGCCGAACGGCTCGGGGACCGGATCGCAGAGCTCGCGTCCCGCATCTACGCCGCCACCTACGAGCTGCTGGTCCTGATTCAACAGTTCGACGCGGCCGGCGCTTGGTCCGGGTTCGCCTCCTGCGCGGTCTGGCTGAGCTGGCGCACCGGCCTGGAGCCGGGTGCGGCGCGCGAGCACGTGCGGGTCGCGCATGCCCTGGCGCAACTGCCGAAGGTGAGCGACGCGATGCGACGCGGGCGGGTCTCCTACTCCAAGGTGCGCGCCATCACCCGGGTGGCGACGCCGGAGACCGAGCAGTCGCTGCTCGACGTGGCGCTGGCGGGGACGGCGGCGCAAGTCGAGCGGGTGGTGCGGGCGTGGCGGCGAGTGGACCGGGCGGCGGAAGCGGACGACGACCGGGCGCAGCAGACGGGTCGAACGCTGCACACCTGGGTCGACGACGACGGGATGGTGGTGGTTCGCGGTCGTCTGACGCCGGAGGTGGGGTCGGCCTTCCGGCGGGCGCTGGAGGCGGCGGTGGCCGCGGACGGCGGCGCGACGGGGGCCGGCGGGAAGGAGCGGACGACGGACGCGGTGGACGAGGCGGTCGGCGTGGAGCGGAGCCACGGACAGCGGCAGGCGGATGCGCTGGGCCGGCTGGCCGAGTGCGCGCTGGCCGGCGGGCTGGACCGGGGCACGGCGGGCGACCGCTACCAGGTGGTGCTGCACGTGGACGCCGAGACGCTGGCCGAAGACGCGGCGCCGGACGCGCGGGAACACGCCGCGGACGGCGATGCCCCGCAGGAGCGCGCCGCGGACGGCGGCGACCCGCACGGCGACGTTCCCGCGGGAACGCGGCTGGAGGCGGCGCCCACTTCCGGCGGGGCCGCGGGGAGCGAGCATGCGGGCGCGAGCAACCCGGACGCAGACGGCGAAGACGCGCACCGCGACGTTCCCGCGGGAACGCGAGGGGCGGTGCGCCGGGTAGCGGCAAGCTGCCCGGGACCACGCGCCGGGCGGCGGCAGGCGGCGCTGGCCGAGGACGGGGGCATCCGCGTCGGGCAGGAGACGGCCCGCCGCATCGCCTGCGACGCCGCCACCGTCACGATGCGCCACGGCGCCGACGGGGGCGTGCTCGACGTCGGCCGCAGGACGCGGACCATCTCCCCCGCGCTGCGGCGGGCGCTGGCCGCGCGCGACGGGAAGTGCCGCTTCCCGGGTTGCGCGGCCCGTCGCTGCGATGCTCACCACGTTCGCCACTGGGCCGACGGCGGCGAGACGGCGCTCGCGAACCTCGTGCTCCTCTGCCGGCGGCACCACCGCGCAGTGCACGAAGACGGCTTCCGGGTGCAGGTGGACGCCGGCGGCGCGGTGACCTTCGTGCGCCCCGACGGGCGGCCGCTGCCGCAGGCGCCGGCCCCGCCGCACTGGGACGGCTCGGCCCTGGCGCCGGTGGACAGGCGCCTGGGCGCCGCGGGGATCGGCATCGACGCGCGCACGGCGCCGCGGTGGCAGGGCGAACGGCTTGACCTCGGCTGGGCCATCGACGTGCTGTGGCGCCCCCGGACGAAGGCGGCACCCGCAGCCGGCGTTCCCGCGGGAACGCCCGGCCCTTCCGCTCGACCGCATGATGGCACGGCCAGCACAACATCCGCGGCCGACGCTTTCGCAGGAGCGCCGGGACCGTGACGGTCAGCGGCGGCGGGCGGCGCCGGCACCCGACCCCGCAGTCGGTTGACCGGCGACCGGGCGGTGCCGGCGGCGGAGCTCCGGGGGCTCGCCGCTCAGTGCGGGTGGTCGAGCAGGTGCTGCCTGAGCAGGTCCTTGCCGTAGTCGTTGCCGTTGGGCGTCCGCACCACCGTATGCACGTGGTTGCGGCTCGGCCGGTTGGGACCATCGAGCGCCACCGGCGTCTGGTGGTCGTACTCGATCAGGATCACCGGTGAGTGGATGCGGTAGTAGAAGACCGTGTCCGGACTCGTATCGCCGACCCAGGCGAAGTAGGTGTCGTCCCAGTGGCGCACCACCTCCGAGAGACGGACCTCGGCATGCCCGGCCCGCAGGTTCCCGGTGTACAGCCGGACCAGCCGGAGGGCGAGCTCCCGTTGGGCGTCGTCGAGATTGCCCAGGCGAATGCCCTCGTACGGCACCACCGCGTTGTCCTGGAACAGCTCCCCGCGGTTGTCGTTCGCGGTCTTGTTCGGATCGATGACGGCGACCGTGCGCTGCTCGTCGTCGAGCGCGTCGATCCTGCGGCGCCGACCCCCGGCCGCCGCCGCGGCGGGCGCAGTAGCATACGGGCGTGGCCAGGGGCACGCGACGGGGGCGAGCGGGTGACGCGGATCTCCTCGAGTTCGCCGACCTCGACGACACCGCCCGGCCGCGCGCGGGCGCCCGGACGTTGCTGCGATTCGAAGCCGATCGCCCCGCCCCGCCGGGCGCTCTGCCGCTCCGCGACCTGCGCCACCCGCTGTGGCTGCACCCGGAGGTGTCGGACCGCCTGCGCGCGTGGACGCACCTCTACCGGCGGCTGGGCATCGTGCTCCAGCACTTGGCCGCGCACGGCCGCACGACCGTCGTCAAGGGCTGCACGGACGGGAACCGCGGCTGGCGCCGGTCGCCGCTGGGCGGCGCCCACGGCATGCAGTACTACCTGTGGTGGACGCCGCAGGGCAGCCGGACGGCGCAGGCGCTGGCGCTTCCCGAACGGGCCATCCTCGTGCGGGCCGTCCGGCACCACGACGACCACGCTCCCCTCGACGCGGGCCTCGTCGACGACTACCTGCCGCTGTCGGCGCCCGACCACCTCGACGACGACATCGCCGGCCTGCCCTGGACGGAGGCGCAGCTCGACTTCATCGAGGACGACAGGCCGGTCCGGGTCATCCTGGGCCGCCCCGGGTCCGGGAAGACGACGGTGCTGTGGCGGGCCGTGGAGGCGCGAAGCGGCCAGCGCGTGCTCTACCTCACCTGGTCGAGCGCCCTCACGCGCCACGCCGAGGAGCGCTTCGCGTCGTTCGCGCCGGCCGACGTGGAGGTGACGACCCGCGACTTCGCGACGTTTCTCGGCGAGACGGGCGGCGCCGACGTCGCGAGACAGACGCTGGCGGCCAGCCGCGAACGGTTCGACGCGGCGGTCACCCGCCTCGGGCGCGACATGGCCGGGCCCTGGAAGACCCGGCTCGACGCGCTGCACGCGGAGGTGCGCGCCCTCCTCTTCGGCCACGCCATTCCCGGTGAGGTCGGATGCACGACCGAACGCGGCGTCATACGCCTGCGCGACGACCTCTACGCCGCGCAGCGGAGCGGCTACGACGGGGTGGGCGCCAAGGCGGCCCGGGCGCTGCTGAAGGTCGCCCGCGCCCTGCCGCCGAACGCGGTGCGGACGGTCTTCCCCGAGCTCGCCGCCGCGGCGCGCGCGATCGAGCGGCTGCGCGACGATGTCGTTCCGGAGGGCTTCGACGCGTTCGATCGCATCGTGGTCGACGAGGTCCAGGACCTGACGCTGGTCGAGACCGCGGTCGTGGTGGAGCTCTGCCGGGCGATCGCGCGCCGTCGCGGCCGCGCGCCCTGGCTGCTGCTGGCCGGCGACGCCGGGCAGACCGTCCGGCCGACGGGGTTCGACTGGGGGCCGCTGAACGACCTGCTGGCCCGCCGGGTTCGCGCGCCGATCCGCTTCCACCTGGAGGAGCACCTCCGCTGCCCCAGCCGCATCGCCGAGGTCATCGACCGGGCGTCGGAGCGCTACGCCGACGTCGTCAAGGAGGTCCGCCCGACGAAGCAGCGGCGCCAGGTCGGCGGGCAGCACGTCGATGCCCACCTCGTGCACGTGCAGGTGGCCGACGCGGCCGGCGCCGTGCGGTTGCTGGAGAATCTCGCCGACGCGGACGACGTCGTGGTCCTGGCGCCGGGGAACGACCCGCCCGCCTGGGTGCCGGACCACCTGCGCGACGCCGTGCTCACGCCCGAGGAGGCCAAGGGCCTGGAGTACCAGTCGGTCTGCGTCCTCGATCCGGGGCGCCTGCTGTCGACCCTGCAATCACAGCAGACGTACGGGACCGAAGCGGAGCTCGACCAGCAGGCCCGCCGGACGGCCATCGACCACCTGCGCGTCACCCTCAGCCGGGCCACGGAAACGCTGGTGTTCGTCGACGTGGCGGCGAGCGACGCGGAACGGCGTCTCAGCCTGGAGCTGCTGGGCGACGCGGCGCCGTACGACCCGGAGGACCTCGTCGATCACTTCGCCCACGCCGACGCCTCCCCCGACGAGCGGGTGCAGGTGCGCACGAACGATGCGCGCGCTCTCATCGACTCCGCGCCGGGTCGGGCGTGGCAGCGGGCGCGGCAGGCGATTCGGTTGCTCGGGGATCCGGACCTGCCGAACGGCGTCTCGGACCCGGCCGTGCGCCGGGACGCCCGGACGACGCTGATGGCGACCGCGGCCCGCCTCCTGGTCGACGGCCCACCCGCGGGGGTGTCGCGGACCGAGGTGTACCGGGCCGCGCTGGACGCCCTGATCGTGCGCGTCGTGCTTCCGCGATCCAGGCGAGGCGCACGCGGCGCCGGCGCGGGAGCCCGCGGCAGCGACGAGGCCCGGAGGAAGCCCGGCGCGGTAGGACGGGAACCGGGCGAGGCCGGAGACGACGACGGGACGTACCCGCCGATGCTGACCGGGTTCGAGGCGACCCTGCTCCACGCGCTCGACATCTGGTCCGAGAGCAGAACCGGGCCGCCGTTCGCATTGCTCGAAGCCGCGCGCGAGATCGGCGAGGCGGCCGGCCCGGGCCAGGACTGGGCGCGCGACGCCCTGCTGCCCGCGGCGCAGGCGCTCCGTGACGGGTTGACCGCCGGGGCCGCGGACCCGGAACAGGCCGGGGCTTTCGCCGGGGGCGACGTGGCCGGGTGGCTGCGGCTCACGGGCTACAGCGGGGACGCGGCGGCCCGCGCGCGGGTGCTGCGCGTACGGGCCTTCGATGCGTTGCTCAAGTCCGCGGGCTCCGACACTCCCGCCGCGGAGCGCCGCAAGCGCCGCGCGCAGGCCGAGGAGGTGCTGGAGGCCATCGCGCCCGACCCGCTGCGGCTCGGCCGGCTGCGCGAGGCGCAGGGACGCACCGAGGAGGCCGCCGCCGCGTACGACCGGGCCGGGGCGTCCAAGGAGGTGCTGCGCCTGTGGCGGAACGCCGGCGCCTGGGAGCGCGCGGTCGAGCTGGCCGACGGCGAGATCCGCGACGACCTGCGGTGGCTGCTCGAGCTCGACGCGCTCGTCGCCCGGCGGCCCGACCAGCAGAACCGGCGGCTGCGAAACGGCGAGCGCGACCGCCTCGAACGCCTGCTCGACACCGTCCAGAAGCGCCGGCCGCGGAAGGCGGGCGGTTAGGTAGAACGGCCCCGCAGCCTTCGTTCGGCGGCCCGGCCCCTCTTGTTCCAGGCTTCAAACGCGGGCGAGTTGCGGCAAGCGATCGAAGTGCCTGTCCCGGGCGTGCAGCACCAGATTGTGCTGCAGGACGAGGGCGGCCAGCCACATGTCGTTGGTGGGAATCGGAGTTCCCTGCCTTCGAAGCTGCCGGAACACGCTGGCGTAGTGGTGGGTCGTCTGGTCGTCCGCGTACAGGACGCGCACGTCGTCCTTCAGGAGGAAACGCCGGAGGAGCCGCTCGTTCTCCGCGGTCCGCCGCCCGTGGGCGAGGCCGGCGCGAAGCTCGCCCAGCACCACGAACGGCAACAGGATCTCATCGCACGTCTCGAGGAGCGCCACCGTCGCGGCGAGGCCCTTGCAGAGGTCGACGTATCGATTCGTGTCGAGCGCGACCCTCACCGCCAGAGTTCCTCGTCCGGCTCATCCTGGGCGGCGAGCGCCGACTCGACGGCCTTGTCGGTCTTCCACGTCCCCGCCACGTCACCCAGATGCCGGCGCTTGCGCGGGGTCGCGGTCACTCCGGCGCCCTGCGTGAGCGCGTCGACCACAACCTCGTTCAGGCTCTTCCCGGCGGCGCGCGCGCGCGCGCGCAGGGCGTCGTCGACGACGGCTGGGATTCCGCGGATGGTGTACTGCATGCACGTAGCATAGGCAGTGCATGCTCGTGCAGCAAGCAATCGGACGCTGCCGTCTCGATGACAGCGGGCGTTGCCTTCTCCCCGACCGCCGAATCACCGTGTCGGCAGCAGCGGGGTCCACCCCCCCGGCACGTGCTGGTCGAACGCGATGAGCAGCGTGGCATCGGCTACGTGCCCGGCCATCAGGTCGACGAGGTCGACGAGGTT
>JAGWAJ010000084.1:12826-21825 GCA_021296475.1 Acidobacteriota bacterium | reverse complement strand
GCCGGGGCGAGGCCGTTCTCGAGCGCGACGGGCTCGGTAAGGGTCCACGTGTACTGCACGTCGTAGGCGCGCGCCGTCACCAGGGTCGCGAGGTCGAGCAGCGGCCGCGGGACGTTGGCCTCGAGCGACGCGCGGCCGGCGCCGTGGCCGCGGATCTGGCCGGGGCCGGTGCCGTAGGGGGAGAGCGTGCGGCCGTAGAGGCTGGGGGTGGCCCGCGTGATCTGCGCGGGCGGCGGGAGCGGCTCCAGGCGGCTGCGGGAGCGGGGGTCGATGTCGTCCGGCGGCGTGAACGGGAGCGGCAGGAGCTGCGGCCAGCCGGGCGGCATCTGCTGGTTGAACGCGGCGAGGCGGGCCGCGGTGGCGGCGTAGCGGCCCATCAGCGTGACGATGTCGACGAAACCGTCCTCGCCGAAGAGCGCGACGGCGCGCCGGTAGGTCTCCGGGCTCAGGCGGTGGGCGCCGAAGATCTCGCGGCCGGCCCGGACGATCGTGGCCTCGCGATCGCCGAGCGTGTCGAGCGGCTCGCGGTTCCGCACGACGTCGATGACCGCGGGGTCGAGGCCGACCGCCAGCGCCTCCAGCTCGTGCAGCGTCCACTCGAAGGGCGCGTCGTGCTCGCGGGCCGTGATCAGGATGGCCAGCTCCAGGAGCGGACGCCCGGCCGCGGCGTCCCAGCGGACGTCGGCGCCGGAGCCGGCGCTCCGGATGGCGTCGGCGGCAGCGGACGCGCCGCCGGCCGGGTCGGGGGCGGGGGCGGGGATGGCGAGGCGGTTCCGGGACTCCGGGTTGACATCCGCCGGGAGCGCCGGGAGCGCCGGGGGCACGGCCTCGGCCTGCGAAGGTGCCGCGCCCGCGCCGGCGGCGGTCGCTGCGCGCTCCGGGGCAGCCAGCAGCGCCAGGGAGGAGACCACCGCACACGCCCGGACGACCCGCCGCCTCCGGACCATCGTTACGTCGACGTGCGTGCGCATCGGCTCATTCTCCCCGTGTGCCGGGACCCGCCCGGCGGACATCCCGGCGCCGCCGCGGCGAGTGGTCAGTCGCCGGCCGGCATGAATTTCTGCACGCGGCGGCCGTTGAGGGTCTCGCCGACGTAGACGTTGCCGTCGGAGTCGACGGCCAGCGAGTGCGTCGCCTCGAACTGGCCCGCCATCCGCCCGCGGCGGCCGGTCGTGCCGAGCGTCTCCAGCGATTCATGGCGCACCGTCCAGAGCAGGTGGTTCCCGCCGTCGGCGTTGTAGATGTACGTCTGGTCGGCGTCGGTCGAGAAGGCGATGTCCCAGGCCGAGGCGCCCGCGGTCTCCTTGCCGACGAACCCCTCGCGGACGAAGGTGCCGTCCTTCCGGAAGATCTGGAGGCGGTGGTTCATCCGGTCGCAGACGTAGACGAGCCCCTCGTTGGAGAGCTGCACGCAGTGGACGGTGTCGCCGAAGATGGGCGACGCGTCCGCCTGCTGGTCGTAGGGCGCGAGCTCGCCGTCGTCGGGCGGGCGGCCGTAGGCGCCCCAGTGGCGCTTGTACTCGCCCGTGTCGGCGTCGAAGACGATGACGCGCCGGTTGCCGTAGCCGTCGGCCACGTAGACCTCGTTGGCCTCGGCGTCGACGCCGATGTCGGCCGCGCGGCCGAGGCGCGTCGTGTCGTGGCTGCCGCTCAGCGGGCCGGCGCTCCCGATCTGCAGGAGGAACGTCCCGTCGCGCGAGAACTTCAGCACCTGCCCGTCGCCCTGCCCGTTGCCGCCAATCCAGACGTTGTCGAGGTGGTCGACGAAGATGCCGTGCTCCTCGTTGGGCCATTCGTAGCCGTCGCCGGGGCCGCCCCAGGCCTGGACGACGTTGCCCTCCTGGTCGAACTCGATGACGGCCGGCGCCGGCACGCAGCACTCCGACGTCGGCGGGTCGACGGCGGCGCCGCGCTCGCTCTCGGTCAGGGAGCGCGGCCGGTGCAGGACCCAGATGTGGTCGCGCGAGTCGACCGCCACCCCGATGACGTGGCCGAGCAGCCACTTGTTGGGGAGCGGCTGCGGCCAGAACGGGTCCACCTCGAGCACTGCCCCCGGGACGTCGCCCTGCGCCGCGACGCTGACGGTCGTGCTCCGGCCGTAGCCGAACGCGATGGCGAAGGCGACCACGCCGCCCGCGATCCACATCCACATGCGCTGCTTGCCTGGCATCGGTACCCCCTCGCTCGAGTCCGGGACCACGGGGACGGCCGAAGCGGGCCGCGCCCGACAGGCGTCGCGGCCCGCTCGAGGTCCGCACGCCGCGCGGCTCGGCGTGCGCGTTGCTTGTCGCCTAGCGGATCGGGTCGTCGATGGTGCCGCCGCCGGTAGCCGTGTCGCGGGTGGCGGGGTCGGGGCCGCGGCCCTCGGCGAACGCCTGCTCCTCGATGCGGCTTCCCGCGAGCTGCCCCGGCAGGCCGTAGTTGCCCTCGTGGCAGCGCGGCTCGTAGTAGATGCGATTCAGAGTCCCGTCCTGCAGCTCCAGCTCCTGGCGCACGGTCCACGGCCGGGTCCAGGTGGTCGGGTCGTCGACGGTGACGATGTACTCCAGCGTGGTCTCGTCCAGCCGCCGCCAGCGCTCGACGAGGTGCAGGCTCTCGCGCGAGCCGCGGTAGCTGCGCTTCTCGGAAAAGTTCCGCACGTCGACCACCAGCGTGTCGCCCTCCCAGTGGCCGCGGGAGTCGCCGAAGCGCTGCCGGATGTGGGCCGGCAGGTGCTCGCTGCCGTCGACGGGGACGTTGCGCTGCCACCCCTGCCCCTGACCGACGTCGTAGAAGATCGCCACCTGTCCGGGCGACTGCACGATGCGGCGGAAGCCGCCGAAGTCCGGCAGGCCGGCCCCCATGCAGCGCTCCGACAGGCTGCGGTCCTCGGGCCCGTCGTTCCGGTTCAGGCGCCCCGTGTTGTAGAAGGGGGGCACCTCCTCGTGCAGCGGCGAGGGGGGGCCGTACTCCCACCCGGCGCAGGCCGGCTCCTGCTGGCGGCACGTCTCCGTGGCCTGGAGCAGCGCGAGTCGGAATTCCCGCTCCTCCCGCACCCGCTCCGCCGCCTCCGCCGTGTAGGGCGGGACGCGACCGTCAGGCGGGTCGATGATCAACGACGTGCGGTCGCCGGTGGGCCGGATCGACTCGAACACCGCGTTGTAGGCGCCGCGGACGTCGCGCTCGGACCCCAGCGGGGCGCGCTCGTCCCGCCGCAGCATCGCACCGCGCTGCTCGTCGAGGGCCGCGCGCTGCTCGTCCGTGAACTCCTCGATGTCTGCGAACTGCGCCGGGCGCTGGAGCGGGATCTGGTACGGGTCGTTCCAGATGCCCTGCAGATCCGGTTCGCCCCACGCCGTGCGCAGCCCGCGCGGCGCCGACTGCTCCCCCGCCTCGACCGCGGTCGCCGCGACCTCGACGCCGCCGATTGGGGCAGGGGCACCGCCCGGGGCGGCGGACAGGTTCAGCAGCCCGATCACCACGGCGAGCACCGCCGCAACGCCGATGAGCTCGACAAGTCGTCTGGTCATTGTTGTCTTCCCCAGCCGTGGCGCGGGCCGCCGGGCGGCGTTCTACGCTCTACGCGTCGTTCAGGTACACCCCAATCGCGTGCGCATGTCAAGTTCGTCGCCCGCGCAGCCACCGGCACCCTGCCGGCACGGTCTCTGCATGCCCCGTGGGGAGGCTATAGTGGAGGAAGCTAGGCATGGGTGTCACTCACGTAGACGTAACGGTCAGCAATCCTGCGGACCGGACCCGGAATTGGACAGGCCGGTTCCTCGTGGACACCGGCGCCTTCGACTCTCTCGTGCCGCGATCGCACCTGGAGGCGATCGGCATCGCACCGGAGGGGCAGCGCGTGTACGAGCTCGCCGACGGCACCGAGGTCAGGATGGACGTCGCCGGGGCGCGGATCGAGTTCCTGGGCGAGTTGACCGCCGGTCTCATCATCTTCGGCGACGCCGATGCCGAGCCCCTGCTCGGCGTGACGGCGCTGGAATCCGCGGGGTTCGAAGTCGATCCGCAGAGCCAGCGCCTGAAGAAGCTGCCCGCCGTGCGGCTCAAGGCCGCGAGGCCGTCCCGACCGACTCGCAGGCACCCGGCCAGCCCTGGCGGCAGGCTCGCGCCTGGAGCGCCGCCGGATCGCGGTCGGCGATCGGACCCTTGCTGCCTCGCAGGATGATCGGGTAGTCGCCGAGCGTGGGGGCGGCGCGCTCGAACGCCGCGGGCGCCGCCGCTTCCGCCAGCGCGCGCAAGTTGTCGCACGCCGGCTCGAATCCCAGTTGGCACCCGCGCGCGAACGCGAGCGCGGCCTCGACTTCTACCTCGGCCTCGGCTGCCCCCGCCTCGCCGGCTGCCCCTGGACCGATCCCCGCCTCGGCGGCTGCCGCCCGCAGGATGCCGGCCTCGTTGCACGCCCAGGCGGAGCCGCTGTTGCAGTGGCCGGACTGCTTCGCGGCCAGGTAGCGGCAGGCGTGGGGACGCTCGTCGGCGCAGGCCTGCTGCCAGAACGGCAGCCACTGGCCGGGGTGGCGGTCGCCGGCGCCGCCCGCGGCGCTCATGGCCGCGAACACGACGGCCCAGACGCCCATGTAGGCCAGGTGGCGGCGCCGGGGCGCCAGCGCGCGGCCGAGCGCGGCCGGATCGAGGTGCCGCAGCGGCGACGAGCGCACGGCGCGGTCGATGGCGATGACCGACAGGTTGAGCAGCGGCACCTGCAGCAGCTTGTCGTAGAAGGTCGGCGCCCCGGCGCGGTCGAGCAGCACGTAGAGGGCGACGGTGCTCAGCCCGTACAGCACGCCGAACAGCAGGCGGCCGAGCTCCGTGCGGGGCGCGGTGGACGGATCGGTGAACAGGAGGTGCATCCCGAGGAAGACGGCGATCGGGATGTAGGAGTCGTAGAAGAAGTAGATACCGGTGGCCGCAAAGTAGAGCAGGCCGAACGCGTAGGTCGAGGCCACCGCGGCCAGGGTCATCGTCGTCACGCCGAAGAGGTACTGGCCGGGGAGCGCGATCAGGAAAATCGCCAGGTACATGTGGGGCGGATAGAACTGCGAGATGGCGATGTCCTGCCCCCGCGTGAGGCCGCTCGTCCCGGTGGCGATGAGCGCCAGCGCGAAGACCGCGAGCGGGAACGAAGCGGGGTTGAAGATGTGCACGCGGCGGCCGTCCCGCTCCCAGCGCAACAGCTCCTTGGCCGCGAAGCCCAGCGCCACCAGCAGGAACTGGAAGTAGAACCAGTCGTCCGCGAACCAGAGGAACAGGTTGATGCTGAAGACGACCGGGACGGGGCCGAAGCCGACCCGGTGCGCGTCCCGCCGCGACCAGCCGAGGAGCAGGTCGAACCCGTACGCGAAGGCGAGCTGGCCGGCGATGAGCGGGACGGCGTCGTAGACCGGGGCCCAGTGCCAGCCCCAGTAGAGGAGCACGGAAGCCTGCGCGCAGGCCTGGAGGTAGTGCTGCGCCCGCGGCGCGACCTGGAGCGAGCGGGTCCGGCCGCCGCGCCGCGCCGCCGCCAGGAGGAGGACGTTCCACGCCCCGAGCGCGGATGCCGCCCCGAGGAACGACCGGAGGAGCGCGGCGTTGTCCTGGACGCGCGGCGCGAGGGCGAGCGCGGCCAGGACGAGCGCCGGGGCGAACGCCACCCCGAAGGCGCCCGCCGGCGAGAACGAGACGGTGCGCCCCGTCCCGGCGGACGCTGCCTCGGGAACCGTGTCGCTCGACATCGCCGCCCGGTACGGCCGCGCGCAGCCTTCGAGGTCGCCCGATGCGACGGACACGCCGAAGCGCACCCGTCACCGCGCCAGGCCAGGAGCCTGCGCCGCAGCACATGCCACTCGGCCGCCGGCGCAGACTCCCGAACGCGCCCGTCAGGACGCGCTACCGGCCCGGCTGCTCGGGCCGCAGCTCGTAGGGCGCTCCGATGCCGGACGAGCCGAGGAACAGCTTCGTGCCGTCGGTGAACGTCAGGTCCCGGCCGTTGGCGCGGTTGGTGCCATCCTTGGCCTGGTAGCCGTCGACGACCACGCGCGTCCCGGGCATCATCGACCGTCGCGTGAAGCCGCGCCGGAACAGCACGTTCGGCGTGCCGCCCTCGAACGCCCAGTTCTCCGTCGTGCCGTCAGGCAGGTCGACCTCGAGATGGATCCAGACGTGGGGGTTGACCCACTCCATCTTCGTTACCGTGCCCTCGAAATTGACGGGGCGGTCCGCGTCGAACTCGGCCGCGAACGCGTGATGGGCCTCGACCGGAGCGTCCGTCCCCGCCAGCATGAGTGCGGCGCCCACGATTGCGACGGCGATTCCTGCTCGCATCATCTCTTCCTCCTGCTGCGCCGATTTCATCCCGACGTCTCGACCGTCACTTGCGGTACCAATCGTAGAAGGCGTCGCCGGGCGGCACCTTCCGCGTGATGTCCACGATGATCGTCTCGCCCTCCCAGCGCGTCACCAGCGGCTCCTTCCGCACGTGCCCGTACAGGAACTCCTCCACGAACTCGATGCAACGGTACTCCAGGAGCTGCATGTTCGGCTCCAGGCGGCGGTACAGCGGCATGGAGATGCTCCAGGGCTCCGTGAAGGTGTTCGGGTCGGTGATCGTCACCTCGTAGTGGATGGCGTCGGCCGAGAGCGGCGTGAACCGCTCCTCGAGGTGCAGGGCCGGCCCGGTCGAACCAGTTCTTGCCGTTGAAGTCGGTGACGTCGACGACGAGGGTGTCGCCCTCCCAGCGGCCCACCGAATGCCCCATGTAGGTCCAGTCGGGCGGCGGCTCCACCTCGTCGAGGTGGATGGTCCGCGCCGTGCTCGTGAACTCGAACGCCATCTGGATCTTGTTGGTGCTCTGCACGATCTGGAACGGGTAGGGCATGTACATCGCGCGCGGGATTCCCGGCAGGTAGCACTTCAGCTCCGGGTCGCGGTCGATCCAGTTGGCCGCGTTCTCGTCCTTGATCGCCTGCGCCTCCGGCGTGTAGGGAATCTGCCCGTCGCCCTCGACGACGCCGAGCGAGCCGGGCACGCCGCCGGCCGCGCCGAGCGCGAGCACCGGCGCCGCCGGCACCTCGTCGAAGCCGAACCCGTACGGGCCCGGCTGCGTCACCATGCCCGGCCGCGCCGCGTGGGCCTGGAGGTCCCAGTGCGCCTCGTTGTTCGCCTGCCAGATGCCGCTGAAGTCGGGCCGCCCGTCCGTCGTGCGGGGCACCCCCTCCCCCGTCGCCTGGCCGGCCGCGCCGGTCATCGACGAGGTGATGACGGCGCTCACCGCCGCCGCCACCAGCATTGCCGTGATCATCGAGCCGCCGAGTAGGAGTTTTTGTCGTCGCACGTCGAACCCCCTGACTGGAACCGTCCGTCACCGCCGCAGCGGATTGACTTCTTCACCCGAGTCCGCGAAACCCGCCGCGAAGCCCCCGCACCCCGCGCTGCACAGCGTGGCCGGATCGGGGCCGCGGCCCTCCGCGAACTCCTGCTCCTCGACGCGCGCACCTCTGAGCAACCCGGGCATGCCGTAGTTCCCCTCGTGGCAGCGGGGCTCCTTGTAGATGCGGTTCAGCTCGTTGCTCTGCCGGCTCAGCTCCAGCGCGACGGTCCACGGCGCCGTCCACGTCGTCGGGTCGTCCATGGTGGCCACGTACTGCAGCGTCTCGGAGTCGACGCGCGTCCAGCGCTCGACGAGGTGCAGGTTCTCCCGCGAGCCCTGGAAGTCGGTCTTGGGGCTGAAGTTGGTCGTGTCGACCACCAGCGTGTCGCCCTCCCAGCGGCCGCGCGAGTCGCCCCACCACTGCCGGATGTGCGGCGGCAGGTGCGGGCGGTCGGTCACCGGGATGACGCGCTGCCATCCCTGCCCCTGCCCCGTGTCGTAGAAGATCGACACCGTCTCCGGCGACTGCACGACCTGCAGGAAGTACCCCGCCGCGCCCCCGAAATCCGGCAGCCGGGCCGACATGCACCGCTCGCCGAGCCCGCGGTCCTCCGGGTGGTCGGAACGGTTGAACGAGCCGCCCGCCGCGGCGCCCGTTGCCGGGTAGAACGGCGGCGGCTCGTTGCGGCGCGGCGACGGCGGACCGTACTCGCCGCCGGCGCAGGCGGGCAGGTTGTTGCGGCAGACGTCGGTGGCCCGGATCAGCGCGAGCTGGTACTCGCGTATGGCGTCGCGCCGCGCCTGCGCCTCCGGCGTGAGGGGCGGGATGCGGCCGTTCGGGGGATCGACGATCAGCGACGTCCGTCGTCCCATGAACTTGTGCGAGAGGAAGATGGCGGCGCTGTATGCCCCGCCCACGTCCTGCTCGCTGCCGCGCTCCGCGTAGCGCGTGTCCTGCCCGATGATGCGCGCCCGCTCGCGGTCCAGCTCGGCCCGCTGCTCGTCGGTCAGGAACTCCTGGTCCGCGAAGCGGGCAGGCCGCTCGAGCGGGATCTCGTAGTCCGTCGTCCAGATGCCCTGCAGGTCCGGCTCGCCCCACGGGGTCGGGGCGGCCGGCTCCGCGTCGCTCCGGTCGGGCGGCCGCTGCGCCTGCTGGCCCTCGACCGGCACCGGGGCCAGATTGAGCAGCAGCGTCACGCCTGCGACCGCCGCCGCCACGCCGACGAGCTCGAGCACGCGTCGTTTCATGTCGAACCTCCAATCCGGCGCCGGGCGCTACTTGCGGTACCAGTCGTACAGCGCGTCGCCGGGCGGGATCTTGCGCGTGATGTCGACGATCATCGTCTCGCCCTCCCAGCGCGTCACCAGCGGCTCCTTGCGGAGATGGCCGTACAGGAACTCCTCCGCGAACTCGATGCAAGGGTATTCGAGGACCGTCATGTTCGGCTCCAGCCGGCGGTAGATCGGCATCGCCATTCGCCACGGCCGGGTGAAGACGTTCGGGTCGTCGACGGTCACCTCGTAGAGGAACGCGTCGGCGCTGATCGGCGTGAAGCGCTCCTCGAGCCGCAGCGCGTCGGTGTGGAAGTTGCCGGCCCGGTCGAACCAGTTCTTGCCGTTGAAGTCGGTGACGTCGACGACGAGGGTGTCGCCCTCCCA
>JAGWAJ010000084.1:11915-12782 GCA_021296475.1 Acidobacteriota bacterium | reverse complement strand
ATCGTGCGCGCGGTCTGCCCGAACGGGAAGGACATGTGGATCTTGTCGGTGCTCTGCACTACCTGGAAGGGATAGGGCATGTACATCGCTCGCGGCGTCCCCGGCAGGTAGCACTTCAGCTCCGGGTCGCGGTCGATCCAGTTGGCGGCGTTCTCCTGCTTCGTGGCGAGCGCCTCCGGCGTGTAGGGGATCCGCCCGTCGCCCTGCACGACACCGATCGAGCCGGGCACCCCGGCCGCCGCGCCGAGGGCGAGGACCGGCGCCGCCGGAACCTCGGCGTAGGGATACGGATACACGCCGGGCTGCGTCACCGCGCCGGACCGGGCGGCGTGGGCCTCGAGGTCCCAGTGCGCCTCGTTGTTCGCCTGCCAGATGCCGCTGAAGTCCGGCCTGCCGTCCACGGTGCGCCCCGCCTCCGACTGGCCGGCAATGCCCGCGATCGACGCCGTCACGACGGCGCCCACCGCGGCGGCGGCCAGCGCCACCGGAATGCTCGAACCGTTCCAGCGGTCTCGCATCGTCGTCTCCTTCGCTCCGAACCGTGCCCAGGGCGCCAGTCTACTCCTGCGGCGCCTTCTTGTCGTGTGCGAAATCGGGGCCCGCGCACGTCACCCCCGGCGGAGCACCCGCGCTCCCAGCGGCTGCTCGGGGCGACAGTTGCGCGGACAGAGGGCGGCGAAGGCGGCGAGCTGCGGGGCGGACATCGCGGCCGGCTCGGTCAACCGTCGTGCGGTGCGTAGCCCCACTCCGTCATTGCTCGGGCGCCGACGCCGACGCGGAGAGGGCCGGCGCGGCGGGCGGCGGGATGCGCCGGGCTCTGAGCTCGAGGTACTTCCGCGGCCGGAACTCGAAGGCCAGCGGCAGGAT
>JAGWAJ010000084.1:369-11903 GCA_021296475.1 Acidobacteriota bacterium | reverse complement strand
CCGGGGCGGGCAGCACGACCCAGAGGCGGAACGACTCTATCTTCCGCCCGCCCGGCGCAGTCTGGATCCGGTAGTCGAGCCGGTGCACCTCGTCGCCGGCGCCGATCAGACCCTCGTCCCGATAGCGCCGGCCCCGCTTGGCGTCGGTCCGGCTCTCGCGGCGGGCGAGAACGTAGAGCTCGTTGTCGTGCACGTAGCGGTGGTGCGCGCCGGCCCGCCCCGCACCCGACGTTACCGCTTCGGCCGCTTGCCGCAAGCTGGCCTGCAGGGCCCCCAGGAACCCGATCGGTCGGTCGTAGCGCGGCGGGTCGTTGACTACGGTGCCGGCGTCGTCCGGATGCTCCGCCTCCCAGCGCGGGCGCACCTCGTCGTAGAGATCGCCCGCCCGGTGCCAGAGCCCGCCGACCGACAGGCGGACCACCTCGCTGCGCGTCGCGCCCGGCCCGATGACCGTGTCGACGACGCTCACCATCTGGGTGCGGCTCGGATCGCCGCCGTCGAGGTTCCGCTCGGCTTCCGCGCGCGAGCCGGCGCGATCCGAGGAAACGACGCCGAACTGCACCGTCCGTCGCGTGACGTGGTCCTCGATCCAGGCCGCCTCCCGCAGGAAGCCGAGCCGGTTGAGGCCGCGTGCGCGGGCCGGGTCCGAGGCGGCGAAGAACTCGTACGCGCGAAGCGTGCGGGTCCCTTCCCCGGCCGGGTCCGGCAAGTCGCGGACGCGGAAGCTGGCTACCCCGACGTCGGTCCGATCGGCGACGGGAACGGAGCCGAACAGCAACGGAACACGCACTGTCGCATCGACGCGGTAGCGCACGTGAGCCTCGGCGCGTGCGTTGCCGTCATCGAAAGCGCCCGGCGCCAGCGCCTCGATCATCGGGGTCCGCGGGGCGCCGCGCTCCCCCGTGGGCTGGCCGCCGGCGGGCGGGGGCGGCGCCGCCAGCATCCCCGCCGTCATCACGAGAATCCCGAGCCCGGGCGCGGGTCGCATCGCATGTTCCTCGTTGTCGGAACCAGTCCTGCGCCGGCGGCCACTTGCCAAGCGCGCCATCGTCGCCAGCGGGCCGATGGCGAGCGGCTCCCGCGGCTTCGGATGCACGAACACGTTCGGCGCGGCCGCCCGTTGCGGTTCGCCTCCTGGATCAGTCTTTCGGCAGGACGTGCGGATTCCGACAGAGCCGGGATGAGAAAGTGCTCGTCAGATGGAGCTATTTCGTCATCCGCGGCCTGTCGGGGTCACGCGCGGCCGGCCGCGGCCTTCGACCGCCACGGGCGCGTGACGAACCGCCACAGGCCCCTGACGAGCGCGGCGGTGAAGGCCGCGATGAGCCGGGGCATCGCTGCCAGATCCTGCCGGAACGAGCGGCCGTCGTCGTCCCCGACGAGGAGGGCCCCGCGGCGCATGACGTATAGGGTGAACGCCGCCGAGACGACGGTGAACGCCATCGACGCCACCATGGCCCGGCGAAGCTGCTCGGTGCCGCCGAGCCAGTGGACACCGTACTCCAGCGCGTGCGCGATGAGCGGCAGGCCCGCCACCACGACCAGGGTCGCCGCCCAGTCGGGGCTCGCCCGCCGAAAGGCCTGGGTCACGGACGAGAAGACGCCGGACGTGACGGCGCGGAAGGCGAACTCGATGGCGAAGGCCGCGCCGGCCGCGTCCAGGCCGGACCGGAGGGTGGCGGCGAAGAAGAGCACGCCGCGAATCACGGCGCTCATCAGGGCCGACTTCCAGTGCCAGCGGACGATGAGATAGTGGGCGGGCCGCCGCGCCAGGTCGCGCAGCACGGCGCCGACCGTCGGGTGGGCCGGCTGCCCGGTCATGGAGGGCCGGTCGCGCGGCCGCGGCGAAGGCGAGCCGGGTAGGGAGCGCAAGCTCCGCGCGCCCCAACGGGCGCGTTGGAAGGCTCGCCGATGCGAGCCGTCCAACGCGAGTCGGAAGGCTACTGTCCGCGGTACTCCTCGTCGCTGACGGGTTCCATCCAGGAGGTCGGTCCACCGTCGCCGCCGCCGAGGATGGTGAGCTGCACGACGTGCTCGTCGGGCGACGCGCCGTGCCAGTGCACGAGACCGGCCGGCGCGAAGACCGGACTTCCGCCGGGCACCAGCTCGATGATCTCACCGCCGCGGGCCTGCGTCCGGCCCCGGCCCTCCTCGGCCGCAAGGATCTGCCAGCCCGCATGGCTGTGCCAGTTCGAGCGGACCCCGGCCTCGAAACGCAGCCGAAGCGCGCGCATGTCGGACGAGTCCGGACGGGTGGGCTCGCCGCCTACGAAGTTGCTCTGGGCCGCCGCGGTGGTCGCCGCCGGCTGGCCGAACGCGAAGATCGCGAACACGCCCGCCGCCACGATGGCGATCAGGACGCTCGCCCGGGATTGAGCCTGTCGCTGCATGTTGATTCTCCTTCTCCGCCTACCCCGCGTCGGGGAGGCCTGCTCCACAATACACCCGCGCGGGATGCCCGCGCAGCATGCCCGCGCAGGCAACGCTTCGCTCGTGGCCTCCGATACTCTTTGCCTCGCGCCCCCCTTCGGGGCGAGCAACGGAGGACGACGTGCGGTACGGACGTGCGCTGGCGCTGGGTGCAGGCACCCGTCATCTACGAGGCGGGCGGTGTCCGCCAGTTGATCATCTGGCACCCCTCCGCGCTGGTGTCGCTCGACCCGGCGACCGGGGAGGTCCACGGGGAGCAACCCTGGGATGCCGGCGGCATGAACGTCGTCACGCCGGTCCGGGCCGGCAACTACCTGTTCGTCAGCAACTTCTACGTCGGCTCGCTGATGATGCGGCTCAGCACCGACCGCCCGCGGCGACGCCAGCCGCCACCGCCGGCCCGCCATGCGTGCCGTTCTACGGCGCAGACTCCTGCGGCAACGCGAGCGCGATCAGCTCCGGCACGTCGCCGCCGATGGTGAGCGCGATGTACTGCCGGCCCTCGTGCAGGTAGGTCATCGGCGTCCCGATGGCGCCGGCCGGAAGGTCGACCGAGGCGACGATCGCGCCGGTCGCCTTGTCGCGCGCCACGAGCCGCGGTCCGCGGTCCGAGCCGCCGGCGGAGAGGGCGCTGATCAGGAGCGTCTTCGTCAGCAGGGGGCCGCCGTGGCCCTCGCCGCCGAGCGGCGGCAGGTCGAGGTCGCGCAGCATCGGGTGCCTGCGGTAGCGGTCGCCGTCGCCGTTCGGCTGCATCCAGGCTTGGTCGCCCGCGTTCAGGTCGATGGCCGTCATGCGCGAGTAGGGCGGCTTGAGGAGCGGCAGGCCGCGCGGCATCAGCGGCTGGGTCCCGCTGTCGAAGTCGGCCTGCGTGAAGTCCAGGTTGCCGCCCTCGTCGGGGTCGGGGGTGTAGTACTTGAGGACCGAGAAACGGTTCTCGGACGGCACGTAGAGCAGGCCGGTCTCCGGGTCGGCCGCGGCGCCGCTCCAGCTCGCGCCCCCCGCGATGTGCGGCCGCTGGATGGTCCCCTGCAAGCCGCCCTCCACGGTCAGCATGGGCGGCGTGAAGAGCGGGCCGAGCCGGAAGTTCTCGACCGCCTCGATCGCCATTTGCCGGATCTCGGGCGTGAAGTCGACCAGGTCGTCGATGCTGATGCCCTGGTACTCGAAGGGCGGCGGCTTGGTCGGGAACGGCTGCGTAGGCGACAGCACCTCGCCCGGCAGGTCGGTGTCGGTCTCCACCGCCAGCTCCTCGATCGGCCAGACCGGCTCGCCGGTCGCGCGGTCGAAGACGTAGGTGAAGCCCTGCTTGCTAACCTGCGCGAGGGCCTTGATGCGCCGGCCGTCGACGGTGATGTCGAGGAGCGTCGGCGCGGCCGGGAAGTCGTAGTCCCAGACCCCGTGGTGCACGGCCTGGAAGTGCCAGACGCGCGCGCCGGTCTCGGCGTCGACGGCCACGATGCTCTCGGCGAAGAGGTTGTCGCCCAGGCGGTGGCCGCCGTAGTAGTCGCTCGTCGGCGTCCCGGTCGGCAGGTAGAACATCCCGAGTTCCTCGTCGGAGCTCAGCGGCGGCCAGATGTTGGCGTTGCCGGAGTAGCGCCACGACTCGTTCTGCCACGTGTCGGCGCCGAAGTCGTCTCCGAGCGGCACCGTCCGGAACACCCATTTGACGTCGCCCGTCCGCGCGTCGACCCCCTTCACCCAGCCCGGCGGCGCCTCCCTGCGGACGACGAAGTCGGACACGATGGTCGGCGTGAGCACGACGTCACGCGCGATGGCGGGCGGCGACGCCACCCCGATCAGGTTGCGGCCCTGGTAGTTGGTCTCGCCGCGCACCGCGCGCGGGATACCCTCCATCAGGTCCACGCGGCCGTCGTCCCCGAAGTCGCGGATCGGCTCGCCGGTGCGCGCATCGACGGCCAGCAGGTACGCCTCGCTGGTGCCCCAGAAGATCCGCGCGTCGCTCCCGTCGTCCTCGCTCCAGTAGGCGACCCCGCGCGACCGGTAGGCGTGCGTCGGCCGCCCGCCGAGGTAGGCCTGCGGGTCGTGCACCCAGACCGTCTCCCCCGTGCCGGCGTCGACCGCCGCGGCCTGGTAGAGCGCCGTCGACAGGTACAGCACCCCGTCGATCATCAGCGGCGTCGCCTGCAGGCCCAGAATCGACAGCCGCTCGTCGTCCGAGGCGATCGCCTCGAGGTCGACGTCCGCATCCACGGACGCCCAGCGCCACGCGATGCGCAGATCGCCGAAGTTCCCGGCATCGATCTGGTCCAGCGGCGAGTACTTCGTGCTGCCGGGGTCGCCGGCGTAGCTGCGCCACTCCCCGTCGACGGCGCCGTACTGCGCCGCCGCGGTCGGCGGTGCACCGAGACCGATGGCGACGACGGCGACCGCCGCGATGACGAGACCTGCATGTCGAGCGGGCATGGGACACCTCCAGTTTGCCGCGACGCTCCGGCCGCCATCGTAGCAGGCCGGGGTCGCCCTGCGGCGAACGGTCGCACGCCAAGAGCGCGCCTCGGCTCCAACCGATCAACCGCGGTCAAGCCGGGGGGCGACAACCCACCCCCGGTCGAAAAGCGAGGCTACAACCCGCCACCGCCGGGGAAGGCCCCGCGGCCAACGCCCCCGCCCGCGGGGCCACGGCCTCGACCGGCGGACGGCTCCCGGCCGAGTGGGCGGACCGGCAGAACGGTCGCTAAAGTCGAGTGTCGCGGCCGTCAGTTGCCCCAGCCGTAGCCGATGCGGACGTAGTAGTAGGCGCCGTTGAAGCCCCAGGGCGTGTACTCGCTGTACTTCTCGCCGACGGACATCGCGCGGGCGGTCACCTGCGGGTAGGTGTTGAACGCGTTCTGGCCGCCGACGGCCAGCGTGGTGGCGCCGCCGAGGGCGATGCTGAGCTCCAGATCGACGATCGGCCGGCCGTCGAAGAAGCCCTGCTCGATGCCGGCGGACGGCAGGAACGCCTGCGCGAATCCGCTGTCGTAGTCGTACCAGCCGCCGAAGTAGTTCACGCGGCCGAGGAAGGTCATCCGCCCGAAGCGCTGGTTGACACCGACGTTCCAGCGCGTGCGAGGGAGGGCGTAGGCGAACTCCGCGAGGCGCCGGTCGCCGAGGAGGCCCCTCTCGTTGTCGGTCACCTCGGTGTCGGTGTAGTTGAAGACGGCGCTGATGGTGGTGTTGCCCCGCAGGGCGAGCGGCGTGAACGTCGACACGAGGTCGACGCCTTGCGACGCGGTGGCGAATGCATTCGTGAAGAAGCGGAACGTCCGCAGGTCGCGGGCGGAGTCGATGCCCTCGGCCAGCAGGCCGTCGATCTCGGCATCGGTCAGGGTGAAGTTGCTCGTGATCCCGATGCGGTCGGAGACGTTGATGCGGAAGTAGTCGGCGGTGAGGTTGAACGGCCCGGTGTCGAAGGCGACGCCGGCCGTGTAGTTGAGCGACTTCTCGGGCTGGAGCGGCACGCCGCCGCGGAGCGCCGCCACGGGCGAGATGGACGGGATGGTCCCGTTGTTCACCAGGTCGCCCAGCGCGGGGTCGAAGATGGTCGCGATGTTGAAGCCGTTCTGCTGACCCGGCGTCGGCGCGCGGAAGCCGCTGCTCACGCTGGCCCGGAAGAACGCCACGCGCGCGGAGACCTTGCCGTTGGTGGTGGTCCCGAAGTCCTCGAAGCGCTCTATGCGCACCGCCGACCCGACGGTCCAGAGGCCGTCGGCGCCGTTCAGCTCGACGTCCCCGTAGGCGGCCAAGTTGCCGCGGCTCCAATGCCCCGCGGCGAGCGGCCCGTAGCCGAAGAAGCCGTTCGAGCCGGCAGTGAATCCCTGGCCCCGGCCGTAGGGGCCGACCGTCCAGGAATCGGGTTCGCCGCCCCTCGTCTCGTAGCGCTCGTCGCGCCATTCGGCGCCGGCGGCGACGTTGACCATGTCGTTGACGGCGTAGGAGACGTCGAAGCTGACCCCGAGCTCCTGCTGCCGGTTGCTGCCGAGGTCGAACGCGGTCGGCGTGTCGTAGCCCAGCGACGCGTTGACGGTGTTCTCGATGAACAGGTCCGTCTCGTGCGCCCCGAACGACGCGCTCAGGTCCCAGTTGAAGCCCGCCTCGGTGAAGCCGCGGACGCCGGCGACAAGCGACATGTCTTGCGCCTCGCCCCCGAAGCTCGGCGTGAAGCCGCCCGGGAACCGGCTGTAGAGGGTGAAGCAGTCCGGGTTGGCCTCGACGGCGGCGAGGGCCTGCGCGTCGGGCACGCTGTCGGCGATCGGCACCGACGGACAGCCGCCGGCGCCCGCGACTCGCCGGTCGCCCACCAACAGGCTCTGCCCGCCGTCGAGGCTGAACACGCCGCGCCGCGTGTTCGGGTTGCGGAAGAAGAACCCGCCGGTCACCCTCTTGCTGGCGTAGTTGGTGTGCGCGTAGGCCTGCACGCCGGCCGCCGACGTGTAGCCGAAGTTGCCGAACAGCTTCAGGTCGTCGTCGATCGACGGCGACCCCCAGACCTGCGGCGTGTCGGAGACGACGTGCGTGTTGCCGGCCGCGAGGAGCGCGATCGCGTCGCTGCGGGGCGCGCTGCGGTTGGTCGGGTTCGAGCTGCCGTACTCCAGGCTGAGGTTCGCGAAGCCGGTGGCGCCGAGCGGGAGCCCGACGTTGCCGGCGACGTTGAACGCCTCGCCGTCGCCCGCGCCGAAGGCGCCCGTGTTGACCTCGAGCGCGCCGCCGGAAGCAGCATCCTTGAGCTGGAAGTTCATCACGCCGGCGATGGCGTCCGAGCCGTACTGCGCCGCCGCCCCGTCGCGAAGCACCTCTGGCCGGGATGGCGGAGATGTCGGGCCCCTGCGAGCCGAACGCGACGCCGTTGCCGCCGTGCCAGTCGATGATCGACGAGCGGTGGCGCCGCTTCCCGTTCACCAGCACCAGCGTGTGGTCTGGGGCCAGGTTGCGGAGCATGGCGGGCCTGACGACCGTCGACGCATCGCTGATGGGCTGCATGTTGACGCTGAACGACGGAATGACGGTCCGGAGCTGGTCCTGCAGGTTGACCGCGCCCTGGCTGGTGAGTTCGGCGGTCGAGAGGACGTCGACCGGCACCGGCGACGCGGTGACCGTCCGCGGCTGCGCGCGCGAGCCGACGACGACCGTCTCCTCCGTGAACCCGGCGAGCAACAGGTCCACTTCCTCGGGGGAGAGCGAGAGGGCGTCGACCTCCGACGGCGTCATGCCAAGCACGCGGGCGAGCTCCTCGATCCGCGGGTCGGCGTCGCCCTGCTCCTGCCCCCCCTGCGCGGGCTCGCCCTGCGGTCCCGCCGGGGGATGCAGGGCGCCCGCCTCGCGAGCAGAGGCCGGCCACGACGCCCCGAGCACGAACGCACCAATCAGGACCGCAATCACCTTTGACACGGGCTCTCCTCCACGGCCGGCCAACCGGAAGATCCCGGCTGCCGGCGACAATTGTTCAGTATCACATTGTTCAGTATCACATGCGTGGGGGACGCCGCGCGGGGAAGTCCGTCTATCGTATAGGCGGAGGCGAGACGATGAGGCGAGCAGGAATCGCGGCGTGGGTGGCGGGGGCGCTGGCCCTCGGGGCTGCGGCGCAGGCGCCGGGGCAGGACCGGGAGCCGGCCGACCTGTTGCTGCACAACGGGAAGGTCTTCACCGCGGACGCGCTGCTGTCGACCTACTCGGCGGTGGCGGTGCGCGACGGTCGCATCGTCGAGCTCGGCTGGGACGATCTCGCCCGCCGGTTCGCTGCGGACCGGACGATCGACCTCGCCGGGCGGCTCGTCGTGCCGGGGTTCATCGACACGCACGTCCACGTCAGCGGCGATGCGGAGCGCTGGGTCGACCTGGCCGGCCTCGAGAACATCGCCGAGCTGAAGGCGCGGGTGACGCGCAAGGCCGAGCAGATCGGCTCGGGCGAGTGGATCACCGGCTACGGCTGGTCCGAAGACGAGCTGGCCGAGCAACGGCGGCCGCTGCGCTGGGACCTCGACGACGCGGCGCCGGCCAACCCGGTCATCCTCACGCGCGCCGGTGCGCACAGCTCGGTGGCGAGCTCGCTGGCCCTCGAGGCGGCCGGGGTGATGCCGGACACCGAGACCCCGCCGGGCGGCATCATCGAGGTCGACGGCGAGGGCCGCATGAACGGCATCCTGCGCGAGGGCGCGCAGTACCTCGTGCGCCGGCTCGTGCCGGACGCGACCCCCGAGGAGCTCCGGGCGAGCTTCGTCGACAACCTCCGCGGCCTGCTCGCCCTGGGCATCACCAGCGTCATCCAGGCCGGCGTCGACCTCGAGGGCTTCGCGGAGTGGGAGACGGTCTACGCCTCCCACGCGGGCGAGCTGCCGCGAGCCGCGGTGCAGCTCCGCGTGCCCCCGGACCCGCCGCAGGCCATCGACATGCTGCGGCGCTTCGGCCGGACGACCGGCGACGGCGACGAATGGCTGCGCGTCGGGGCGGTGAAGTTCTTCGTCGACGGCGGCTTCAGCGGGGCGGCGGCGTGGACCCTGGAACCGTACAAGGGGCAGCCCGACTACTACGGCAGCGGCCCCTTGATCGACGAGGCGGGGCTGCTCGAGATCTCGCGCGCCGCGCACGACATGGGCTGGCAGCTCGGCTTCCACGCCATCGGGGATGCCGCGATCCGGATGACGGTCGACGCCTGGTCGCGGATGCTGGAGGCATCGCCCCGCGCCGACCACCGCCACTTCCTCAACCACTTCACGGTGACGCCGCCGGTCGATACCATGCGGCGGATGGCGGACTGGAACATCCACATCGCGCAGCAGCCCAACTTCACCTTCACCATCGACGGACGCTACGCCGAGCACCTCGCGGGCGAGCGCTACCAGACGAACAACCCGCTGCGCACGCCGATGCGCCACGGCGTCGTCGTGGCGCTGGGAAGCGACATCCTGCCGTTCGGGCCGCTCGTCGGACTGCAGGCCGCGGTGACGCGCCGCGGAATGGGCGGCGCCGTGGTCGGACCAGGCGAGGCGCTGACGATGCCGGAGGCGATCGTCGGCTACACCCGGGTGGCCGCGCACCTGACGTTCGAAGAGGACCGCAAGGGGACGCTCACCTGGTAGTCCTGTCGCAGGACCTGCTGACCATCGATCCGGAGCGGACGACGGACACCGAGGTCGACCTGACCGTGCTGGGCGGCCGCGTGGTCTACGAGCGCTGACGAGCAGCTGAACGCCGATCTCACGATGCGTGCCCCCCGGCGCCGCCGACCACGAACGCGACAGATCGTCGAGCCGCCTGACCGGGCCAGTCTCGACGGGCTGGCGGCACGCGCGCGGTACGTCGGGAGCCCAGAACACAAGGACGCGCCCAGCTTTGCCGGCCCGCCGCGACTGCGCGCTGACGCGTCCTGCTGCCCGCGCGAGATCACGGATGATCGACAGGCCATCGACGAGTGGCTTCGAAGTGCGATCCGTCGAGGGGCCACGGGTACCCCCTGGGAGGGAGACTTCCCCCGCTACGTGTGGTACAGACAGGGAGACACGGTGTTCGAGGGCCGCTTGGTGAACAGGGAAACCGGGGAATACAAGGGCTATCCGCTTCACAGTGACGAGTGGCCGGACGGCATCGAGGAGATCTATGCCGATCACGTTCGAGACTGAATGGGTGGCCGCCGAGCACGTGCGAGCGCCCGAGCTGGCCTCCACCTGGGCGTCCCTGCTCATTCGTGTCGACGATACGGTAATCACCCGCGTGGTGGACCGGCGGGCGCAGACCGTTCGCGACCACATATACGTACCGCTCTACCCGCTCGCCGAATCCCTGGTGACGAACTGGTGGTTCCTATTGCACGAGGTTGCGAATCCCGCGAAGAGCGACGACATGTTCACGCGGCGACACGCTCTCGTATCAGGTAGAGACGGCTACGCCTTTCCGAGGCTCCAGGTAGCTTCGTCAGGAAGTCGCACACTCCTGGCCTGGACGCCCGACTCGCTCCGTTGGGCCAAGCTCGACTACCAGGACGAGAATCGGATCTGGGTGGTCAGGAACGAGTTTCGCGAGAGCTGCAGGGATGTCGTGGATCGCGTGATTCGGAGGCTCCTGACCTGCGGGATTGAGGGGACGTTCCTGCAGGAAGAATGGGCGGCAATTCAGGCCGCGGACCAGGACGAGTCGCGGTTCTGCAAGACGGCTGCGGGCCTCGGCTGGGATCCGTACGACCTGGACGATTCACAGCGAAGAACAGTGCTCGACCTGGATGGTGCGCTAGATGAAGCTGTCTTTGACGAAGCAGTCGCCGTTCTGGACGTCGCGCACCTCGAAGCGAACGTGGCCGCCATCCAGGCGGCGCTGGCCCCCGGCAACTGCACGGACCTTCCGCTGGACCATATCCGGGCGGTGCGCGCTACGCTGGCGCCGTTGACCGACGGCAACCCTTGGGAAGCGGGCTATGCACTGGCGCGAGAGCTGCGGCAGCGCCTGGGCCTGGATGGAGAACCGCTGCGAAACACCGAGACCCTGAGTGAAGCCCTCCGCGAGCGTCCCGCCCAGTTGGTGGACGCCACTCGACCACGCGACTTCGGCGCCGCCGAGCTCTTGAACGGAGTGGTGACGTTGAACGACGACGGTCTTCCCGCCTTCGCCTTCCGGCAGGGCCCCGAGACCAGTCGGAGATTCCACTTCTGCAGGGGTCTGGCGGAAGTTGTAGCGTCGCCTGGCTCGCCGGCGCTGCTGACGCAGGCTCGGTCGGAGCGCCAACAGCGGGGCCGTGCCTTCGCGGCCGAGTTTCTTGCCCCAGCGGAAACCCTGCGGGCCAAGGTGCGCCGACCGGTCCTGGCCGAGGAAGACGTTGACGACTTGGCGGCCGAGTTTGGGGTCTCGCCCTCGTTGATCGCCCACCAGTTGCAGAATCACGAGATCGCCAGGATCTGGTAGGTCAGGGATAGTCGATGCGCGCAATCCCGGAACCGCCCAACTCTGCCGCAGTCGGGGCGCGATCGCGCGGATGACCAATCCCCCCCTCCACCTCCGCAGGCTGCTCGGCCGCGGCGACGTGCTGGCCATCGCTTTCGGGGCGATGGTCGGCTGGAGCTGGGTGGTGCTGGCGGGCGAGATGATCGTGCGGGCCGGCGCCGTCGGGTCGATCC
>JAGWAJ010000084.1:0-321 GCA_021296475.1 Acidobacteriota bacterium | reverse complement strand
CCGCGGCGCTCTCGCGGGCCGGGGGCGAGCTGAGCTTCACCTTCGTCGGGCTCGGGCCGGGCGGGGCGTTCGTCTGCGGCTGGACGCTGGTGCTCGCCTACGTGGCGGTCTGCGCCTTCGAGGCGGTGGCGCTGCCGACGGTCGTCAGCTATCTCGCGCCGGGCGGCTTCGAGGCGGGCCTCCTGTATGAAGTCGCCGGCTGGGAAGTCCACCTGAGCTGGGTGCTGACCGGAGTGGCGGGCGCGGTAGCCGTCGGGGCGGCCAACTACTTCGGCATCCGCTTCGCGGCGTTCGTGCAACGGCTCGCCGTGGCCAGCCTGC
>JAGWAJ010000083.1:2782-10531 GCA_021296475.1 Acidobacteriota bacterium | reverse complement strand
ATGCCGATCACCCGGCACTGCAGGATCTTGCCGATCTGCACCGCGATGGACCCGGTGGCCCCGGCCGCGCCGGAGACGACGACGGTCTCGCCTTCCTTGGGCCGGGCGATCTCGCGCATCCCGAAGTACGCCGTGAGCCCGGTGCCGCCGAGCGCGCCGAGGTACAGCGGCAGCGGATGCACCGGATCGAACGTCGACAGCGACGCGGGCCCCCGCCCGTCGGTCCGGTGGTAGTCCTGCCAGCCGAGCAGCCCCGACACGAAGTCGCCGGCCTGGAAGTCGTCGTGGCGTGACTCGACGACCTGCCCGAGACCGCCCGCCGGCATCACGGAGCCGAGCGGGATCGGCGGCATGTAGTCGGGGTCCTCGGTCATCCAGCCGCGCATCGCCGGGTCGACGGAGAGGTAGAGCGTGCGTACCAGGAGCTGCCCGTCCGCCACCGGCGGCCGCGGCTCGTCCCGGCGCACGAAGTTCGACTCCGCCGCCATGCCTGCCGGCCGCGACGCGAGAAGCCACCGGCGATTCGTGTCCGTGGTCATTTTGCACTCCGCCCCTTCCCACTCGGCCCCCCCGCGCCCGTCCGGGGCGCCGGGAGCGTTCGCGGCCCCCGAAGCTCCGCACGCGTCCGTCGGGGCGCGCGGGCACTATAGCGCGTGCCGGACCGATAATGTCCCCGATGGAGGCGACGAGGCGGCGCGGACACATCGCATTCCGCGCCGGGGGAGACCGATGGCGCGACGAGTGACGCTGTTCACGGGGCAATGGGCGGACCTGCCGCTGGCCGACCTGGCCCCGCGGGCGCGGGAATTCGGCTACGACGGGCTGGAGCTGGCCTGCTGGGGGGATCACCTGGACGTGGCACGGGCAGCGGCAGACCCGGACTACTGCCGCGCCAGGCGCGAGCTTCTGGCGGCGCACGGCCTCGGGTGCTGGGCGATCTCGCACCATCTGGCCGGTCAGCTCGTCTGCGATCCGAACGACGCCCGCTCCGACGCCTTCGCGCCCGCGGACCTGGCGGGGGACCCGGAGGCCAAGCGCCGGTGGGGGATCGCGGCCATGCAGGATGCCGCGCGGGCCGCCCGCAACCTCGGGGTGCCGATCGTCTGCGGCTTCACCGGGTCGCCGATCTGGCACCTGCTCTACGGGTTCCCGCCGGTCGATCCGGCCACGGTGGACGCGGGCTTCCGGCGCTTCGCGGAGCTCTGGCACCCGATCCTCGACGTCTTCGAGGAGCAGGGCGTGCGCTTCGCCCTCGAGGTGCACCCGACCGAGATCGCGTTCGACATCGTTACGGCCCACCGTGCGCTCGACGCGATCGGCCGCCGCGAGGTCTTCGGCTTCAACTTCGACCCGAGCCACCTGAAGTGGCAGGGGATGGACCCGGTCCGCTTCCTCGACGAGTTTCCGGATCGCATCTACCACGTCCACATGAAGGACGTGGCCGTCACCCTCGACGGGCGGAGCGGCATCCTTTCGTCCCACCTCGGCTTCGGGGCGGCGGGGCGCGGGTGGGACTTCCGCTCGGTCGGCCGCGGCGACGTCGACTTCGAGGCGATCGTCCGCGCCCTGAACCGGATCGGCTACGGCGGGCCGCTGTCGGTGGAGTGGGAGGACTCCGGGATGGACCGCGCGCACGGCGCGCGCGAGTCGTGCCGCTACGTCCGGCGCATCGACTTCGCCCCGCCCGACGTGGCGTTCGACGCGGCGTTCGAGCGGTGACGCGAAGCAGCGCGACAGCGAGGCCGGGCCGCTCGCGCCCCCCGGCCGGTCGTCCGATCGCCGGGCAAGCGGTGCTGTGAGGCAGCACCACGGGGCGGGGGCACGGACCACGACGCTCGGCGGCCGCATGGTGCTCTTCGCGGGTTGCGTGTCAGCCGTCTTCGCAGCCCGGATGCGGATTGACGCGGACAAGTCGGAGGCCCGCGACAGCATGGAGCAGCTCGATCGCACGCTGAGAATGGGCATGGTCGGGGGCGGCCCCGGCGCCTTCATCGGGGAGGTGCACCGCCGGGCCGCGTGCCTCGACGGCGACGTGGAGCTGGTGGCGGGCGCGTTCGCCTCCACGGAGGCCCGGTCGCGGCAGAGGGGCCGCGAGCTGCGCCTCGAGCCGCCCCGCGTCTACGGGACCCACGCGGCGATGCTCGACGGGGAGCTGGCGCGGCCTCCGGGCGAACGGATCGACTTCGTGTCGATCGTCGCTCCGAACGATACCCACGCGCCGGTCGCCTCCGCCTTCCTAGCCGCCGGCATCCATGTCGTCTGCGACAAGCCGATGACGCTCGACGTCACCGAGGCCCGCGCGCTGAAGCGAGCCGTCGGACGGTCCGGCTGCGTCTTCGCCCTCACCCACAACTACAGCGGCTACCCGATGGTGAAGCTTGCGCGCGACCTCGTGGGCGGGGGCGAGCTCGGAAGGGTGCGCAAGGTCGTCGCCGAGTACCGGCAGGGCTGGTTGGCGACGCCGCTCGAGCGCAGCGGCAACAAGCAGGCCCGGTGGCGCACCGACCCGCGCCGCAGCGGCGCCGCCGGCTGCATGGGCGACATCGGCACGCACGCCGCGCACCTCGCGGAGTACGTGACGGGGCAGCGGATCACGCGGGTCTCGGCCGACCTCGCGACCTTCGTGCCGCGCCGCCGGCTCGACGACGACGGCAGCGTCCTCGTCCGCTTCGACGGCGGGGCGCGCGGGGTGGTGTTGGCATCGCAGGTCGCGGTCGGCGAGGAGAACGGCCTGACGCTCGCCGTCTACGGCGACCGCCGGGGCCTCACGTGGCGGCAGGAGGAACCGAACACGCTGCGCGTGACCTCCCTCGACGGGCCGGTGGAGATCTGGAGCCGCGGACAGGCTCGGGTCGCCGCCGCGAGCCCCGCCGCGGCGCGGGCGACGCGGCTGCCGCCCGGCCATCCGGAGGCGTTCCTGGAAGCGTTCGCCAACGTCTACCGCGACGCGTGCGATGCGATGCGCGCCCGTCTGCTCGGCGCGCCGCCCGACCCCTTGGCTCTCGACTTCCCGACCGTCGGCGACGGGGTGCGGGGCATGCTCTTCATCGATGCCGTGGTGATGAACGCCGGCGGGCCGGACAAGTGGACGCGCGTCCCCCGGGCGTGAGCGTCGTGCCCCCCGACTGGACGGCCCGCCCCGCCACGGCGATCTTGCGCGGCGACCCCGACCGGGCGCCGGCGGCGGTGACCGCCGGCGCTCCGGCCCCAACGACTGCGCTCCCTCAGTTCGTGCGTTCGAGGTACTGGAGCAGCTCGCTGTCGGTCCCGAGGATGAAGAACGTCTCCGGATCCATCGTCATCTCGTAGGTCTCGAGCGACTTCATGAACGCGTAGAAACCGGAGTCCCGGTTGTAGGCGTCGGCGTAGACGCGGGTCGCCGTGGCGTCCGCCGTGCCGCGCAGTTCCTCAGCCCGCCGGTAGGCCTCGGACTGTATCTGCGCCAGCTCGCGCTCGCGCTCGCCGTGGATGCGGGCCGACTCGCCCTGCCCCTCGGAGCGGAACTGCTCGGCGATCCGCTGCCGCTCGGCGATCATGCGCGCGAATACGTCCTGCTGAACCTCCTCGACGTAGTTGATCCGCTTCAGGCGCAGGTCGAGGAGCTCGATCCCGAGGTCGGAGGTCCGCTCGGCTGCCGTGGCCAGGATGTCGCGCGTGATCTCCTGCCGTCCGCGCTCGATAGCCTCCAGGATGACCGCCTCCTCCTCGGACTCGATCGGCACGTCGTCGGGGTCGCGGTTGCTGCTGCGCACCAGCTCGATCAGGTCGTGCCGGGCGACGGCGTTCCGCGTCTCGCCGTCGAGGATGTCGTCGAGGCGCGACTGCGCGCCTCGCTCGTCCCGCAACCGCTGGAAGAACAGCAGCGGGTCGGTGATGCGCCAGCGGGCGTAGGTGTCGACCCAGATGAATCGCTTGTCGCGGGTCGGTACCTGGTTCGGACTGCCGTCCCACTCCAGGAAACGCTTCTCGAAGAAGTTCGCCCGCTGGATGAACGGCAGCTTGACGTGCAGGCCCGGCGTGACGACCGGGTCGCCGACCGGGTCGCCGAACTGCGTGAGGATCACCTGCTCGGTCTCGCTGACCGTGTAGAGAGACTGCGCAACGAGGACGAGCACGACGAGGCCGACGGCGATCTGCGTAGTTGTGGAGCGCTTCATTGGCCACCTCCGGCAACAGGGGTCGTATTGGGAACCGGACGCGGCGAGGCGCCGTCGAGCGACAGCAACGGGAGGACGCCGGTCGCATCCTTGTCGATGTAGAGCTTCCGGCCCACCTTCGGCAGGATGCGCTGCATCGTCTCGAGGTAGAGCCGGCGGCGGGTCACCTCCGGGGCGCGCCGATACTCGTCATAGACGGCGTTGAACCGGACCGCTTCACCCTCGGAGCGGTTCACGCGCTCGAGCGCGTACCCCTCCGCCCGCAGCACGGTCTGCTCCGCCTCGCCGCGTGCGCGCGGAATGACCCGGTTGTACTCGGCTCGGGCTTCATTGATCATCCGGTCCCGCTGCTGCTGCGCCTGGTTCACCTCGTCCCACGACGGCTTGACCGGGTCGGGCGGATTGACGTCCTGCAGCACCACCTGATCGATCGTGATCCCCATCTCGTACTGGTTGGCGAGGCCCTGCAGCCGCTCCTCGACCCGCGACTCGATCTCCTGCCGGCCGACGGTCAGCACCTCGGTCACCGTCCGGTCGCCGACCACCTCCCGCATCACCGCCTCGTTCATCGCGCGGAACGTGTCCTCGAGGTTGCGGACCTTGAAGAGGAACAGGTACGGGTCGGCCACCCGGTACTGCACGATCCACTCGACGACCGCCACGTTCAGGTCGCCGGTCAGCATCACCGCCTCGCCGGCGAACTGCCGCTCGGACGCGTACTGTGTCCGGATGCCGGCGTCGATGGTGCGGAAGCCGAACTCCTGCTTGAGCTGCCGCTGCACCGGGACCTTCAGCACCTCCTCGGCGAACGGGATCTTGGCCCGCAGGCCGGGCTCCGTCGTCCGGACGAAGCGCCCGAAGCGCAGCACCACGCCCACCTCCTCCGGCTGGATCTGGTAGAGCGCGTTGAAGCCCACGAGCAGGACGGCGAGGCCGACGACGGCGAGCGTCGCCACGCCGCGCGGGATACGCGGCACGTTGACGCGCTTGAAGTCGACGATCGGGATGTCTTCCATGCGAATGCTCCTTCTGCCGGCATTGCCGGCTGCACAGACTCCACGGTAGTGGGTTTCGGGCGTGAAGACAACGGACGCTGCCCAATAACGGTCCGGCGTGCCGCTACGAATTCCTGAGTGTCGTGACCAACCGGCGTATTCGGGAAAGACCGGGCAACGACGGCGGAGCGCGCCTGGAGTCAGCTCGCCGCCTGGACATCTTCGCCGTCGAATCCCTAGCGCGAGAGCAGGTAGGTCATCTTGACGGCGAGCTGCCGACTGCGAACCCCGGACCAGCGCTGGATGTGCGGGTCGAGCATCAACGGGTCGCCGTCGAGGCGGAGCTCGTCGTAGGCGACGTAGATGTCGCTGCCGGGGCTGTAGATCCAGTTGAAGCGGACGCTGTGGCTGAGCTCGCTCGTCGTCGAGTTGTACTGCGAGAGCGTGCGCAGCGTCATGCGCGGCGAGATGGTGAAGTCGACGCGCAGCGACGCGAGGTCGGCGACGAAGGCGCCGCCGGGGAGCACGACGTCACTCCGGTTGAAGAGGGCCTCCGCGGCCAGACGGCTCGTCGCGCGCAGGCCCAGCGTCGCCTGCACGTCGGTCCGCGTCCCGCCGAAGAAGGTCTGCGGCGAGTAGCGCGCCTGCCCGTACAGCCGCCGCGACGGGTCGGAACGGTAGGAGAATACCCACTCGCCGAAGCGGTAGGTGCCGGCCGGAATGGTGACGTCGGGACGGATGAGGAACGGGAAGTCGAGCTGCTCGAAGTGGTCGTTGTAGTAGATGGTGACGGACGAGCCGTCCTCGAAGTACGTCCCGACCATGTTGTGAATGCGCCGCGTCAGCAGCCGGTTGCGGAGATCCGTCGTGTAGGTGATGTTCCACATCGGGTCGAACATGCGGATGTTCCAGCGCCCGGGTCGCGGGTTCCACTCGCCGTGGAACTTCGACGTCCGGATGCCGGCGCGGGGCACGAAGCCGACCTCGGGGTTGAAGTCGTCCTGCAGCTCGGCGAACTCGCTGTAGACGTGCCACCCCGGGCTGAGCCACGTGCCCCGGACGTAGCCGGCCATGTCGCCGCCGACCGCGCCGGCGCCGCCGACCGCCGGAGCGCGGCGGCGCGCGGCCAGCACCTCGGGGGGTGATTCGGTCTTGGCGAGGAACGCGGTCATCGTCAGGTTGCGGTGGATGGCAAGGGTCGTGTCCGCGGCGAACGTGCGGTTGTAGTGCGCGCCGTCGACCGCGTCCTTGCTGATGACGATGCCGCCCACCTTCGACCGGGCGAGGACGTCGCGGCTGTAGCGGCCGACGAAGAAGTTCTCGCCGGAGCGGCCGAACGCGGACTGGGTTGCGATGTTCATCGCGGCGAGGTTGTTGCGTCCGGTCTTGCCGGTGAGACGCGCGCCGCCGATGATCGGGATCGGCTGGCCTTCCGCCGACAGCCCGATCCGCCGAGTGAAGAAGAGGTCGGCGAGGCGCCCGAAACCGCTGCCGCGGGCGCCGACGCTGAACATACCCGCGTTCTCGAGGAAGAAGTCGCGCTTCTCCGGGAAGAAGAGAGGGAAGCGGGTCAGATTGACCTGCTGCTCGTCCACCTCGACCTGCGCGAAGTCGGTGTTCAGGGTGAGGTCGAGGTTGAGTCCCGACGCGACGCCGTACTTGACGTCGAGGCCGTAGTCGCCGAATCCCGATCCGTCGAGGCCGTCCGCGGCGCGGTCCTGCCGCCCGCCGGCCAGCGCGTAGGGCGTCATCCGCAGGTCGAGGCCGCGGCTCACGTCCGTGATGCCGCTCATCGTCCCCGCGAGGCTGACCCGCGTCAGCGTGTACTCCTTCGAGATCGGCGCCCAGTAGACCTGCTCGTTCTTGCGCCGGATGTTGCGCATGAAGTTGACGCCCCAGACCTGCCGCTCGGCGTCGGGGAAGCGGAGCGTGACCATCGGGATGGCGATCTCCGCCACCCAGCCGTCGTCCGTGCGCCGGGCCCGGACGTCCCAGACGCCGTCCCAGTTCACGTTGACGTTGGGGCTGTTGGAGCCCCGGAAACCGCCCTCGCCCTCCTCGGCCACCTGCTGCTCGAGCTTCGCGCCGAGGGGGCTGGTGACGAACATGTAGCCGGAGCGCCGGTCGCGGAAGGTGTCGAGGATGATCTGGAAGTTGTCCTCGTCGAGCAGGCGCGGCGAGTCGCGGCGCATCTCGGTCGCGATCACCGCCTCCGGGCGCGAGTCGAACGCCTCGACGCCGATGTACAGCGCGCGCGCGTCGTAGAGCAGACGCACGACGGTGGCCTCGGTGGCGGCGTCGCCCTCGGACGGCTCCTGCTGCACGAACGCGTCGATGACGGCCGCGCACCCCCACGCCTCCTCGTCGTGCCGGCCGTCGAGGCGCGGCGGCTGCTCCGTGCGCCGGGGCTCGACGCGATACAGC
Organism: Acidobacteriota bacterium; assembly: GCA_021296475.1. Lineage (GTDB taxonomy): Bacteria > Acidobacteriota > Vicinamibacteria > Vicinamibacterales > UBA8438 > JAGWAJ01. The sequence continues at coordinate 2,955 of JAGWAJ010000083.1, read as the reverse complement.
TCGGCGGGGGCAAGAGCCAGGCCCGCCGCCGGTTCGCGGACGCGGCGCTGGGCATCCGGTCCGGCCGCCGCCTCGCCCGCGGGGCCGGTCGACTGCGCCGGGGCGGGGGAGGCGAACCCCGTCGCTGCGGCGACGAGGCACGCAACCGGCAGCCGCCGCCACCCGGCTCCCCG
>JAGWAJ010000083.1:0-2771 GCA_021296475.1 Acidobacteriota bacterium | reverse complement strand
CCGCCCCGCCCGCCCGGCACCCAGTAACGACCACCGGGCGCTCAACCCCGGCGCGCAGACGGCCCGCCGCGCCCCGGATCGCCGCGCTGATGGCCCGCGAGCAGCTCGGGACGCGAGGGCCGGGCGATGATGCTTCATGGTCGAATGGGCGAGTTCCCCGGTCAGTCGGCGCCCGCCACGCCTCCGGCCGGGCGCGCGCGGCGAAGGTAGCGCACGGCGGCGCGCGCGGCGCCGGCCGCGGCCAGCATCCCGACCAGCCACGGCAGGATGCCGATGAGCAGAACGCTCGCCAGCGCGGTCCACGTGATGGGGTACTGGCTCAGCACGTCGTAGCGCTCCATCATCCAGTGCCAGCTCGTGTGGGCGACCAAGGCCGAGATGACGATGATTCCGGCGCGCTCGGCGACGACGAAGCGGAACAGCAACTCGAGCAGGGGCACGGCGAGGGCGATGACGAGGAGCTGGCCGAGCTCGACCCCGACGTTGAACGCCAGGAGCGACGTCACCAGGTGCGACCCGGCGAACTGCAGCGTCTCCCGCAGGGCGAACGAGAAGCCGAAGCCGTGCACGAGGCCGAAGCCGAAGGCCATCAGCCAGCGGCGCCGCACCGGCGTCCCGTCGCCGGAGCCGGCGGCCAGGATGTTCTCGAACGCCATGTAGACGATCGAGATGGCGATGAGCGTCTCGACCAGCGGCGGGAACCAGAGGAAGTTCGGAGCGAGCCCGTAGGCGGACGCGATGAGGGTCACGGAATGGGCCACCGTGAACCCGGTGACGATCGGCACCAGCGCCCGGAAGCGCCGGAACGGGACAACCAGGCAGAGCAGGAACAGGAGGTGGTCGGTGCCGTCGAGAATGTGGTCGTACCCCGAGCCGACGAAGCGCGCCGCCGCCTGGTGCCAGCGCGGATCGAGCGTGACCAGGCCGGGGTCGCCGCGGAGCTCGAAGGCCCGTTCAGCCCCCTCCGGGGTGATGAACCGGAGCACGGTCACGACGCGCATCCCGAGCCGCTCGACGCCCGGCCGGATCGCGAAGCTCGACGTCTCGGAAGCGATCTCGTAGTCGAGCACGACGTCGAGCATTGCCTGGCGCCAGATGAGCTGCAGGCTGTCGGGCAGGCGCTCGCCGGTCAGGATGTTGGCCAGGGCCGTGTCGTAGCTCTGGAACGAGCGGTCGGATGGGAGCGACAGGCGCAGGGCGGCAATCTCCGGCTCGGCGAGCCGGACGCCGTCCTCGTAGAGCTCCACCTCCTGGGCGAGCCAGAGCTGGGCGGCGTCCGGCAGCAGCGGCTCGGCGCCTTCCAGGTCCAGGTAGCCCGGGCCCCGCAGCGGGAAGTTGACGTCCTGCATCGCCTCGAGCGGCACGCGGATCAGCAGCCGCAGGCGGTCGCCCTCCGGCTTGGCGAACGCCTGCACCGTCACGTCGCTCGGGATGTCGTGCGCCGCGGGATCGGCTCGGAGACCGAGCAGCAGTCCGGCCGCCGCCACGACGATCAGCGCCCGCGACCGGAGACGCCGCGGGATCCGCAAGCGCTCCCCCGCCGTCCGTTGCTGCCGAACGACCCGCCCGATCACGTCCAAACCAAGCCTCCCGGGGATGTTCCCTCCGGCAGGCCGCAGCCCGCCGGTTCCAAGTATACTGGCGCGTTCGGGTGCCGGCGCGGGCGGGAGCCCTGCGCCTGTAAGCCATCGTCATCGCCAGAGGGGGAGAAGTCAGGATGATTCGAAAGCTCACGTTGTTGACGCTGGTGGCGGCAGCGGGCTTCGCCGTCGCGTGCGCCGGCACCCTGGCCAAGGAGGCGGTCGAGAGCGCCGGCCAGGACGACGCCGTGATGGTGCCGATGTTCGAGGTCGATCCGCTGTGGCCGAAGAACCTGCCGAACCACTGGCTGATGGGGCCGACCATCGGCGTCGACGTCGACTCGCGCGACAACATCTGGGTCGTGCACCGCAACACGCCCGACAACTTCCAGGGCGGGACCGAGATCGGAATGGTCACCGACCCGCCCGTCAGCGAGTGCTGCCAGCCCGGCCCGCCCGTGCTCGTGTTCGACCAGGAGGGCAACCTGCTCGACAGCTGGGGCGGCCCCGGCACGGAGACCGGCGACTACGTCTGGCCGGAGTCGAACCACGGCATCACCGTCGACCACATGGACAACGTCTGGATCGGCGGCAACGGCGGCGGCGACGCCCACGTGCTGAAGTTCACGCGCAGCGGCGAGTTCCTACTGCAAGCGGGCCGCCACAACGCGCGCGTCACCGGCGAGGACGCCGAGGGCAACCGCGTGTTCCAGCGTGACAGCCACGCCCCGGACAGCTACGGCCGCGTCGCCAAGATCGGCATCGACCCCGATGCCAACGAGGCCTACTTCGCCGACGGCTACTACAACAAGCGCGTGGCGGTGGTCGACGCGGACACCGGCGAACTGAAGCGCTTCTGGGGCGCCTACGGCAACGTGCCGGACGACGACTACGACTTCGGCGGGCCCTACCAGCCCGGCGGCGACCCCGCGCAGCAGTTCCGCGGGCCGGTCCACTGCGGCGAGATCTCGAACGACGGGCTCGTCTACGTCTGCGACCGCGCCGAGGACCGGGTCCAGGTCTTCCGCAAGGACGGGACGTTCGTCCGCGAAGCGCTCATCGCGACGCACACCCGGCTCCAGGGCTCGACGTGGGACATCGACTTCTCGCCCGATCCGGAGCAGCGGTTCCTGTACCTCGCCGACGGTCAGAACATGAAGGTCTACATCATCGAGCGCGAGACGATGAAGG
>JAGWAJ010000146.1:2404-2790 GCA_021296475.1 Acidobacteriota bacterium | reverse complement strand
ACCGCCGGCTGGACCGGTGGGTCGTCGGAGCCGCGGGCGCGGGCATGGTGTGCCTGACAACCCTCGCCTTCCACGGCGTGTACGTGCCGTGAGATCAAGGCGCCTGCTGCGGGCCTTCAGGCGCCTCGCAGCAAGGCGGCCGGTGATCCAAGAGGCAGTGCCCAGTGCTTGTAGACTGGCCGGCCGTGGACTGTAACCCGGCCCACCTGCTATGGCCCTGAGGATCGCCCTTGCCGGTTGGTACGGGTCGGACAACCTGGGCGATGAGATGATCCTGAGTTGCATGGCCGGGGCCCTGCGGGCCCGAGGGGTGGAGCCGATGGCGGTGTCGATCGATCCCGAGCGGACTGCCGCCGACCATGGCGTTGAGGCGGTGGCTCATCGCT
>JAGWAJ010000146.1:399-2266 GCA_021296475.1 Acidobacteriota bacterium | reverse complement strand
GGCGAGAGCGGGCCGTGGTCGCGGCCATCGGCTTGGGAGCGGGACATGTCCGGGGCGTCGGCGGCCGGCGCATGGCGGTCTCGGAGTTGCGCCGGGCCTGTCACGTCGTGACGAGAGACGCCGACTCGGCGCGGCGCCTGCGCGCCTGGGGCGTGCCCGACGTGGCGATCGGCGCCGACCCGGTGCTCGCCGGAAACGCCGCGTTCGTCTCGAGCCGGGAGGCTGCGACCCGACCGCCGAGCTCGCACCCCCCGACGCTGGTGGGCTCGACGCGCTCTCCCAGCGACTCCGGGGACACGATCTGCGTGATCCTGCGCCCCCCGAACCGCCGAGGCATCCGCACGGCTGCGGCGAAGACCCGCACGTCCTGGCAGCCATGGACGGGGCAGTTGGCGCGATCCCTGGACGCGCTGGCCGAGCACAGCGGCATGACGTTGCGCCTGTTGCCCTTCCAGCCAAGCCAGGACACCCCCATGCTCGTGGCGCTGCAACAGAGGATGAGAACGGACGCAGAGCTGGTCACGGCCAACATCGACAATGTGCTCGCCGAGATCGCCCGGAGTCGCCTCGTGGTCATCACGGCGCCATCGCAGCCCTGCTCAACGATCAGGCGACGGTAGTGCTGGACTACTCTCCGAAGATGAGATCGCTCGCTGCCGAAGGCGGAGGCTGGGCCTCACCCGTCGATCTGGCTCCGCTCGACGCTCGGCGCTTCGAGCCCCGCACGCTGATCGACGCGGCGAGCGAGGCCCAGGACAAGTCGCACCGGACAGCCGAGGCACGTGGCCTGCTGCGGGCGCGTCTGAAGATCAACGACGCCGCGCTCGACGATGTGCTCGAGCTGATCCAGTGACCTGCTGACGGAGCGTGGAACCACGTCGAGCCAGTCGCAGCCTCCCGTGGCAGCGACGCCTTCTGAAGTGGCTGAGAATCGCGTACCTCGCCCTGCTCGCCGCCGCCGTGCCCGTGCTCGTGTTGGCGCGCCGGGACGAGATGGCCGACCTTCTCGGAGACCTCGCGGGCGCAAGGCATGTGCTCGTGGCGGCATCGTTCGCGACGGGGTTCGTGCTGATAGCGCTGAGTGCGTACTTCTGGCTCGTGAGCCTGCGCATACTCGGCCAGCGCCCGCGCTTCAGCGATCTGACCTTCACCGCGGCTCGTTCCCTGCCGGCCCGGTACGTGCCGCTGATGGTCACGTTTGCGATCAGCCGCGTGGTCCTGATGCAGCGCCGCGGCGTTGCGGGGGGGCCTCTCGCTCTCACCGCTTCGCTCGAGATGGCGGTGAGCCTCGCCGTCTCGGTGGCTTATGGCCTGGTGCTGCTCGGCTGGGGTGGCGGGCTGCCCGGAGGCCTCGCAGTCCCGCTCGTCGCCGCGGTCGGGGTCATCGTCGCCGCTTCGCCGTCGGTGGCGGGACGTGCCGTCGCAGCGGTGGCGCGGCGACGCGGCCTGGACAGCCTGGCCCCGGTCAGCGGATTCACGTGGCCGGGCTATCTGCACCTGATGGTGGCATCGGCCTGCTACTGGACTTGGGCAGCCGCCGTGTTCTGCCTGTACATGCGGGCATTCGAGGCCGCCGACGGCTTCGGGACGGCGCGTCTCGCCGGTGCCTTCGTGCTCACTTGGGGAGGCCTGCGATTCCTTTCTGTGATCGCGCCACAGGGAATCGGCGTGGTGGAGGTGACCGTTCCGTCACTGCTCGGCGCAGCCGATCCCCTGGCTCTCGGCATATTGATATTCGGCTTCAGGCTGGTGTTGCTGCTGCGCGACCTGCTGGCCGCGGCCGTCTCGGAGCTCCTCGCGTCGAGGCGCACGACGGTCGAAGCACCTCCGGTGCAGCGTTCGGATGGCACGGAGCCTTGATCCACGT
>JAGWAJ010000146.1:0-375 GCA_021296475.1 Acidobacteriota bacterium | reverse complement strand
TGGCGTATGGAGTCGACCGGCCTCCCCTACCGTCTGATCGACTCCGGACAGCACGCTGACCGGTCGGAATCGTTCCGCGATGAGCTGGGCTTGCGGGCGCCCGATCACGCGATGGGAGGCACGCGCAGCGTCGACTCGGTGCCTGCGGCCTTGTGGTGGACGGCGAGACTCGGCCGCAAGCTGGCGCTGCCCCGGCGGCTCGATCGAACCGTCTTCGGCGGGTGCCCGGGGATCTGCGTGGTTCACGGCGACACGCCGACGACGCTGATCGGCGCGCTCATGGCGAAACGCGCCGGGCTGGCACTGGCGCATGTCGAGGCGGGCCTTCGCACCCACCGATGGCTGCATCCCTTCCCGGAGGAGATCATCCGGGTT
>JAGWAJ010000082.1:25776-29322 GCA_021296475.1 Acidobacteriota bacterium | reverse complement strand
CGGCGGCCACCGGTCGCCGGCCTGCGCTCGACTTCGTTCCCCCGGCCGTGCCGCCCGGCTACGGCGCCTCGACGATCTCCAGCGCCTGCAGCGCCGAGAGGCTGGTGGGCAGCGGGGTCTCGCCCGCGGGGTAGCCGTTGAGGTCGAGCAGATAGGCCACGACGGACGCGTACTGCGCCGGGCTGAGGCTGCCCGGGTCGCCCTCCGGCATCAGCGTCGCAATGGTGTCGAAGAGGTCGCCGGCGGTCAGGCCCACCCACGTGAACCGGAACCGCCCGCCCGAGAACTCGACGGTGTCGTGACAGGCGGAGCACACTTCGCGAAACGTCTGCTCGCCGCGCGATACCTGGTCGGCCGTGAAGACGCCGTCCGCCACCGTCCCGCCGGCTTGCCCTCTCGCGGCGCCGCCCGCGGGCGCGGCACCGGATCCCTCGGGCGGCCCCGCGGCCGGAAGCCAGACGCCTGCGCCTCCCGCGAACAGCCAGGCGAGCATCGCCGTGCCCGCCACCGACCCCCCCGCGCGTCGCCGTCGCTCCGTACCGTCAGCCTTCATGCCGGCCTCACCCTGCACTGCCCTCCCCGAGCGCCGGGAACCATCACCGCGCTCCGGCACGACGGGAGGCATCATCGCCGATGCCGGCTCCCGGCGCAACCGGTCCGCCGCCGCCGTCGTACGCCTCGAAGAATGCCCGCGCAGGCGCGCAGCCCGGGCCGGCGCGCCGGGCGCCGCGACGCCGCGGCTTGCTTGCCGTTGCCCTGTGGCTGGTCTCCCGCCGACGGTCTGCCGATTGTGCGAGGAGGCTCGCAGGCGCGAAGTCTCGTCGTCGCTCGGGCCGCGCCCCTAAGGGACCGGCCCGCGAGGGCCGATACGTACGGGTGGGGGAGGTACGCCGGCATGCCGAGGGTCGCGGCGCAGCGGTCATGAACGCGTTCGATGCGGTAGTGCTGGTCGTCATCTCGCTGCTGACGCTGGCAGGCCTGCTGAAGGGCTTCACGCGACTCGCGATCGGCATCGCCGCGCTGGTGGCCGCGTTCGCCCTCGCCGTCCGCTTCCATCCACCGGTCGCCGCCTCCATCGCGGCCGCGACGGAGATCACCGATCCGCTGGCGACGGGCGCGGCGTACGCGGCGATCTTCCTCGGCACCATGCTGGTGGGCGCTCTCGTCGCCTTCGTGGCGCGGCGGACGCTGAAGCTCGCCATGCTGGGCTGGGTGGACCGGCTGGCCGGCGCCGCTACGGGGCTCGTCGCCGCACTGCTGGCGGCCGGGCTGGTGCTGGTCCCCGCGGCCAGCCGCTTCCCGGCCGGCGAGAGCCTGTTGCGCGAGTCGGTCCTCGCCCCCTACGCCGCAGCCGCTGCGGCGCTGACCCATCGCCTCGTGCCTGAACCGCTCTCCGCCGAGTACCGCGAGCGGATGGACTCGCTCCGCGTGTACTGGATGGAGCGCCGCGCCGCACGGCCCGGCGCGGCGGGACCGCCGGGCTGATACGGTCCCTCGCCCAGCCCGGAGTCCGGCGGTTCGGCAAGATCTTCCGATCGAGTCGCTGCACTTCGAACCGTTCGCTCCGCGGATCTGGGGAACTGCGTTCAACCTGACCACGTACGTCGCGTGCGCCGAGGCGTTGGCCGTGCCCCTGGCCACACCCGACGCCCGCCTCGGCCGGGCGATTCCTGTGGCCCGACCACGGCCCGGCCTCAGGGACGCTCCGGATCGCAGCGTCGCAGCGTTCGTGGCATCACACGCAAGCTTCTCGAGAAGCACGGCCAGGCGCGTGTCGACCGTCTTCAGTTGCGACGGCATCTCGGGTCGAGACAACGGGAACGTACCGTTCTTCAGCAGGATGGCCCTGGCGACGTGACTGGCCGCGAACAGCAGTTCTTCCGCCGTCGCATCGAGGTCATCGAGGTCGAGGAGCGCAGTCGCCATTCGGATGCGTTTCCTGGCGTGATCGACCTTCGGCCGCCAATCCGGCCAGTGCGGGTTCGCGAGTTCGGCGGCCGCAAGCCGCGCCCACCAGTTGTCAGGGTCGCGCAACGGGAGCCCCAGGCGCAACGCCCAGCCCGGACAATCGTCCCCGTCGGCCAGACGCCTCAGGAACCGCGAACGGCTGTCCTGCTGGAGGTGGATGTCGCCCGGACGCCCGAGCCGGATTCGTTGGCCATCGGGATGGAGAACGAGCACGTCGATGTCGCTGCGCGGGCTCATGGCGCCTCGCGCCGCGGACCCCACCAGTACCACGGTTGCCGTCTTCCCATGCCGCGTCCTGGACTCGTTCCAATTGCCGGCGGGCACGAGCGACGTGCGGCTTGGCCTCGGCGACGCCCATTCTGGGAACCTCGATCCCGGTTCTGCGTGAGCCGAGAGCGCCGCGGGTCGCGCCCGACGGCGCGCGCGTGCTCGCGGAGCGTTCAGCCTCGGTCGGCAGACAGCAGATGCGCGTAACTCAACTCTTCATGTGGTCAGGCTCAAGGACGGCGTGAGGCTCGGCGCTTGCGGGCGGCCCTTCCGTCGGGTAGAGGGCGGACTCCCGGAGTGTCATGGCGGGAGTTGGCATGTCGTGCTACGGTGATTTCGGAGGCGCTCCGACCCGCCCGACGCACCGATGCGGACCCCGCCCGTCGCCCAGTGGCTCCCGTTCGCCCTGCCCGGGGTGCCCCGCGCGCCAACCCGGCCGCGGCTCCCGCGGGCGCGGCGAGTCGTGACCGCCGACTTTCCCGGCAACGCGTGTCCCGTCGGCAGCCGTGTCGGTTTCACCGCGCGGCGGCAGCCGCTCAGCGGCGTCGTCGCCGAGCTGCAGCACGCCCGCGCCGTCGTCGCGGCGTCCGACGGGTCGCGGTGGAAGGTGCCCTACGCGCTGCTCACCGTGGTCGAGCGCGTGCCGGAGCGCGAGTGCACGCTCGCCGAGGTGGAGGCGCTGGCGCACGAGCTGCTCGCGCGCCACGTCGCAGAGAGCGGGCTGGACGCCGGCTGGAGCTTCGCCTTCGACCTCGCGACCTCGCGCGGCGGCGTCTGCCGGCCGGCCGAGAAGAGTATCGGACTGTCGGTGAGCTACTGCCATCGGGCGACGCGGGCCGAGATCGCCGACACCCTGCTGCACGAGATCGCCCACGGCATCGTCGGCGTCCGACACCAGCACGACGCGGTCTGGCGGGCCAAGGCACGCGAGATCGGCTGCACGGCCGAGCGCTGTCACGACGTCAGCCACACGCCGGCCCGGTGGGTGGGCGCCTGCGGCTGCGGGAAGCGCTGGCTGCGGCAGCGCCTCAGCCGCCACCTGCGGCGCGGCGCGCGCTGCGCGCGGTGCGACGGCGAGATCACGTGGCGCCGGAACACCGATCTCAGCCCGTTCGCGGCGTCGTGACCGTCCGACCGGGCGCGGGCATGCTCCGGCGCGGCGGACCGCGTGGAGCGCGTGGAGCGGCGTCCAACCCCGGTCCGGGTTACCGACCGCCGCCGCGGGCCGGATTCCCGGACACGATTCCTCCGCAGGTGGAATAATCGGGCGGTCGCGGCACGAGGGCGCGCCGGCGGGTCCGCGGGCGCCGC
>JAGWAJ010000082.1:18376-25761 GCA_021296475.1 Acidobacteriota bacterium | reverse complement strand
CCCATGCATCGAGTCATCGGTCGCTCCGTCGCCGCCGTTGCGGTCCTGGCCGTCGCCCTCCTGCTCGTTCCGGTGTCCCCCGCCGCCGCGCAATGCGAGCCGGACGGGGAGGTGCAGTTCCTGTGCGGTCCGGTGAGCCCGGAGGACCTCGCGCCGGTCCCCGACACGCCCTGGGTCATCGTGTCGAGCATGATCGACGGGGGCTCGCTCTACGCCGCCGACACGCGCGACCACTCCTCCACGGTCATCTACCCGGTCGAGACGTCCGATCCGCGCCAGGACACCGCCACCTACGGCGCCTGCCCCGGCCCCGTGTCGCGCGACTTCCGGCCCCACGGGCTTTACCTGCGGCCGGGAGAGGACGGACGCCACACGCTGCTGGTCGTCGGCCACGGAGCCCGCGAGGCGATCGAGGTCTTCGAGGTCGACGCGACGGGCGGCGGCGCGCCGGCGCTGACCTGGGTGGGCTGCGCCGTCGCGTCCGAGCCGCTCTCCCTCAACTCCGTGGTCTCGCTGCCCGACGGAGGCATCGTGGCCACCAGCCCCCGCACGGGCGACATCTGGGAATGGGAGGGCGGCACGGACTGGACCCGCGTCCCGGGCAGCGAGGACATCGGGCCGAACGGCCTGGAGATCTCCCCGGACGGCGAGTGGTTCTACGTCGGCGGTTACGGCCGCCAGGCGCTGATCCGCCTGTCGCGCGGGCGGACACCCGTCGAGCAGCACCCCATCGACGTCGGCTTCCACATCGACAACGTCCGCTGGGGACCGGGCAACACGCTGCTCGCGGCCGGTCACATCGGGCCGACGCGCGAGGCGATCGGCGCCTGCATCCGGGAGGGGGAGTGCGAGGGCGTGACGTCGCGCGTGGCGCGGGTCGACCTCGACAGCCTCAGCGCCGAGGAGGTCGTCCGCTACCCCTCGAACGACCTGCTGATCCTGGGTACGGTGGCCATCCAGGTGGGCGACGAGATCTGGGTCGGCCAGGTCGCGGAGGGCGACCGCATCGCCCGCTTCCCGGCGCCGAGTCGCTAGATAGTGCGCGCCATGGAAGCGGCGGAGGCCTACCGGTTTCGGCTGGGCACCACGCGGCGCCTTCCGGGGGTGAATGGCGGGCTTGCGATGACGGGCTCTGCCGCGATGGTGCGGCGGGCCTGATCCGATGTCGGAGGCAGCGTCCGCGGCCCGCGACCTCGTTCGCCTCGTGCGGCCGCGCGACTGGCTGAAGAACGTCTTCGTGCTGCTCCCGCTGCCGTTCGCTCTCGGCGGCGGGAGCCGCATGGAGCCGGCCGCACTGGCTCTCGGACTCGTCGCGATGAGTCTGGCGAGCTCCGCCGCGTACGCCTTCAACGACTGGTGGGACGCGGGGCGCGACTGGCGGCACCCCCGCAAGCGGGAACGGCCCCTCGCCGCCGGGCGCCTCCCCGCGGCCGCGGGCCCGGCCGTCAGCCTGGGGCTCGCGGCAGCCGGGACGGCCCTGGCCTTCGGGCTGGCACCGGCGCCGGCGGGATTCCTCGTGACCTCGTATCTCGGGTTGCAGGTCCTCTACACCCTGTACGGGAAGCACGTCCCGCTGATCGACGTCTTTCTCCTGTCGTCGGGTTTCGTGCTGCGGGTCGTCCTCGGCTGCGCTCTCGTCGGTGTGCCGCCCTCGAACTGGCTGCTCCTCTGCTCGTCGTCGCTCGCGTTGCTGCTGGCGCTCGCGAAGCGGCGCGCCGACCTGGTCCAGGGGCTGGACGAGCGCCACCGGCCGAGCCTCGCGGGCTACAGCCGGGCCTTCCTCGACCAGGGGCTCGCAGTGTCGGCGGGACTGACGATTACCGCGTACGCGCTCTACTGCATGGACTCGGCGGTCCTGGCGCCCGGACGCGAGTTCGCGTCGCTGCCGTTCGTGGTCTTCGGCGTGATGGAGTGCCTGCGGATCGTTCACGCGGAGGACGGCGGCGGGTCGCCGGTCGACATGCTGCTGTCGTCGCCCGTCCTGCTGGCCTGCTCCTTCGCGTGGGCCGGGGCGATTCTGCTGAGCGTCCGGGTCTCGGTGACGATCTGAGCGGGGCAGGGACGACCGTGCGATCCGACGCAGCGACCGTCGCCGGCTGGGGCCGGGTGAGCGCACCCGGCCGCGAGGTCCGGTCGGATGATCTGGTCCGCCTCACCGACGGTGCGGTGCTCTCGCGCGGCCTCGGCCGCTCCTACGGCGATTCCTCGCTGCCGCCCCCTGCCGTGCGCGAGGTGGCCGGCACGGCCCTCGCCGACCGCGTGCTCGCCTTCGATCCCGCCACGGGGCGCCTGCGGGCCGAGGCCGGCCTGAGCCTGCACGCCCTCACGGGGATGCTGCTGCCGCGCGGCTGGTTCGTGCCGGTCACGCCGGGCACCGCCTTCGTGACGCTGGGCGGGATGGTGGCGGCCGACGTCCACGGCAAGAACCACCACGTCGACGGCTGCTTCGGCGCGCACGTCGAGGCGCTGCGCCTGCGGGTGGCCGACGGCCGCATCGTGGACTGCACGCCTGAACGCGACGGGGACCTCTTCCGGGCCACGGTCGGCGGCATGGGACTGACGGGACACATCCTCGAGGTCGCCTTCCGGATGCAGCGCGTGCCGTCGGCGTGGATCGAGAGCGAGAGCGTGCGCGCGGCCGGCATCGACGTCCTCCTCGCGGAGCTCGAGCGGTCCAGCGCCGCGTGGCCGTTCACCGTCGCCTGGGCGGACGGCGTCGCGGGCGGGGCCCGGCTGGGCCGCGGCATCGTCCACCGCGGACGATGGGCCGAGCCGGGCGAGGCCCCCGCGGGCGCACCCGCGCCTCCACGGCCGGTGCGCGTCCCGTGCGACCTCCCGGGCCGGACCTTGAATCGAACCACGGTCGGCCTGTTCAACGCGGCGCTGTATCGCAGGCACGGCCGGTCGGGGCGTCGCGAAGTGCAGTCTCCCTACCGTTTCTTCTACCCGCTCGACCGGCTGGCCGACTGGAACCGCCTGTACGGGCGCCGGGGGCTGACGCAGCACCAGTGCGTCCTGCCGCCGGAGCGCGGGCCCGCGGCGGTGCGGGACCTGTTGGAGCTCCTCGCGCGCCGCCGCGCCTGCGTCTGTCTCTGCGTCATCAAGAATTGCGGCAACGAAGGCGCGGGGACGCTCTCGTTTCCACGGCGGGGAACGTCGGTGGCGATCGACCTGCCGATAGACGACGGTACGCAGGCGCTCGTCGACGCGCTCAACGAGCGGGTGATCGACCTCGGCGGACGCATCTACCTGGCCAAGGACGCCTTCACGCGCGCCGAGCACTTCCGGGCCATGGAGCCGCGCCTCGACTGCTGGACCGCGGTGCGCCGCCGGTGGGATCCGGAGCTGCGGCTGCGCAGCGCACAGTCGGTGCGCATCCTGGGGGATCCGGCGTGACGGGGGGAACCCCGCGGTGACCGGGGACCGAGCGTGACGGAGGATGCTCCGTGAACGCCGTTCTGCTCGGCGCGACGCGCGGCATGGGCCGGGCGCTGGCGCGGTTGCTCGTCGCGCGGGGAGACGCGCTCTGCCTGCTCGGGCGGGACCCGGCGGAGCTCGAACGGTCGGCGCGCGACCTGCAGGTGCGGGGTGCGCTCGCGGCTCCGCCGCCGGCGTTCCCGTGCGACCTCGCCCGCCCCGAGACGTTCGCCCCGGCCCTCGACGCCGCGGCGGAGAGCCTGGGACGGCTCGACGTCGTCGTCGTGACGGCGGCCGACTTCGCGGTGCAGACCGTTCTCGAGTCCGACCCCGACCGGGCGCGCGCGCTCGCTACGGTCGACTTCGCCAACACCGTCGGGTTCTGCGAGCACGCCCGGCAGATACTGCTGTCGGCCGGCGGCGGGACGCTCTGCGTCTTCTCGTCGGTGGCCGGCGACCGCGCGCGCTCGTCCGTCGTGCTCTACGGTGCCGCCAAGGCAGGGCTGTCCGCCTACCTGGAGGGCCTCGACCACCGCTACCACCGGCAGGGACTGCGGACCGTCTGCGTGAAGCCGGGCTTCGTGCGGACCGGCATGACGGCCGGCCTCGATCCGCCGCCGTTCGCCGGCGACCCCGATCGCGTCGCCCGCCGCGTGGCCCGCGCCATCGACCGCGGCCGCCCCGTCGTCTACGCGCCGGCGGTGTGGCGCTGGGTGATGCTGGTCGTCCGGCACCTTCCCCGCGCCGTCATGCGGCTCAGATGAACCCCGCCGCCCAGAGGACGTAGACGGCGGCCATGGCGGCGACGCCGTTCACGAAGGTCACGCCGCCGAAGGAGACGAGCGCGGCCTTGAGCGACATCCGCGAGAGCGACGTGCAGACCCAGAAGTAGCTGGAGTTCACGTACTTGATGATCATCGACCCGGCCGCGCCGGCCAGCATCGTCGCCTCGGGGCTGAGGCCGAGGGTAGCCATCATGGGTGCCGACACCGACGCGGCGGTGATCACGCCGACCGTCGTCGAGCCGGTGATCATGTTGCCGGCCACGCCGAGCACGAACGGCAGGAAGATGGGCGGCAACCCGGTCGCGGCGACCGCGTCGGCGATCGCCTCGACGGCCGGCGTCTCGCGCAGGATGCGGCTGAGCGCGCCGCCGAGGCCGGTCACCATGATGATCATGGCCGACGCGCGGAGCGCCTCCTCGATCCACCTGCCGGTGCGGGCCTCGGCCTGCCCCGCGGTGGTGTTCCGGTAGGCGAGCAGGATGCCGATGCCGAGCGCGACCACGGGCCAGCCGAGGTAGAGCATCGCGCGGTTGACGAGGTGCCCCTCGGGCAGGGTCAGCGCGGCCACGCTCTGGCCGGCGATGAGCGTGAGCGGGACGAGGATGGGCGCGTAGGCGCGCCACGTCGACGGCAGCTCGGCCTCGCGTCCCTGCTCGATGAACGACTGCCCGACGAACTCGCGCGACGGCGGCGAGTCGATGCGGGGCCCGGCGATGCGGGCGTAGGCCCAGCCGGCCAGCGACGCGAAGAGCGTGACGATGCCGCCGTACAGGATGATGCGGCCCACGTCGGCGCCGACGAGGGCGGCGGCGGCGAGGGGTCCCGGCGTCGGCGGCACCATGGCGTGCGTGAGCTGCATCGCGCCGACGAGCCCGGTCGCCATGACGCTCATGTTCAGCCCGGCGTTGATCGCGGCCGAATGGACCAGGGGATTCAGGATGAGGTAGCCGACGTCCGAGAAGATCGCCAGTCCGATGACGAAACCGCTCAGCGTCAGCGCCAGGGGCATCCGCGCCTCGCCCACCCAGCGGATCATCGAGACCGTGATCCGCTCGATGCCGCCCGTGTGCTTCAACGCCTCCGCCAGCACCGAGCCGAGCACGATCACCACCGCGATGCTCTGGATGGTCCGGCCGAACCCCTGCTCGAACGCGTCGATGAACGCTTGCCGGTCGAGGCCGGGCACGAGCGCGAGCAGGACGATGGGCACAAGCAGCGCGAGGAAGACGTGCCACTTGAAGCGTGTGATGAGCAGGAAGAGCAGCGCGACGACGGCCACGAGCCCCGCGATGGCGACGAGTGCGCTCTCGGTGATCATCGGTCTCCGTCCCCCGCGGGCGCCGCCGCCGGCGCCGTCGGCGGCCGGCCGGAAACGGCGCATGCTAATCTGACTGGCAATTATCTGCCGATAAGGGTGAGCAGAAGCCGGTCGATGAACGGGGAGGGTGGATTGGACGTCATCGGAACCGAGACGGGCCGACATGCGATTGCGGGACCCGGGTCGCGGCAGCCCTGCGCGACCTCGCTCGCGATCGTCCTGGTGATGCTCCTTGCGGGGCTCGGCTGCGTGACGCCGTCCGCGCGGACGGCAGCGCTCGAGCAGGCGGCACCGCCCGCGTCGCAGGCCGACGAGGGGGCGCCGACCGTTTCGCCGTCCCTGGAGGCGTCGGCGCCATCGCTCGCGGAAGCGGCGCTGGTGGAGGCTGTTCCGCCCGGGGCCGCAACGGCGGAAGCGCCCGTGCCGGCGGCGCCGCGTCGGTCGGCGCAGCCGGAGCCGGCGGACGAGGCGAACAGGGCCGCCCGGACGCCCGAGCCTCCTCCCGCGGCGGCGCCGCCCCTGCCCGCCGGCACGGCGCAGAACGTTGCTCGGGCACGCCTTGCGGCCGACCTCGCGGCACTGCAGGAGTTCCGTCCTTCCTACCCTTTCTGGCAGCACATCTTCACGGTTCCCGACGGACACATCGCCTTCGGCAGCCGTGAGGACGGCCGTCTGCTGGCCACGTTCCCCGCGCGCGGGAACTGGCAGCGCGCCGGCGTGTGGGAGGACCCCGCGCTGGCCCGTGCCGTGGCCGGCCGGCCGCTGCCGCGCCGGTTGAGCGACCGCCGCGACGCGCTGGCGGAGCGGCTCGAGCCGCTGGTCGGGCCGGTCGTGCACAACGCGACCCGCGGGCGTTTCCTCGCACCGCACGCGCAGCGCTACGGACCGTTCCTTCGCGAGTGGGGCGACATCTACGAGCGGTTCGGCGTGCCGGCGGAGATCGGGCTGGCGCAGGCCCTGGTCGAGTCGGGCCTGAACGGGCGCGCCCGGTCTCCGGTGCGGGCCCTCGGCTTCTGCCAGTGGATGCCGCGCAACTGGAATCGCCTGAAGCGCCTTTCGCCCTACGTCATCGAGGGCTACAACCAGACGACACAGGCGCCCTTCTGTGCGGCCTACCTCACCATTCTCGCCACGATGTACGGCAGCTTCCTGCCCGCCCTGTCGGAGCATCACGCGGGCGGCGTCAACGTGGGCCGCGTCGTCATCAACGGCGAGCGCCTCGGCGGCGCCGACGAGCGCGAGCAGTACCTCATGGGTTCGGACTTCGTCCGTGAGCTGCGGCAGGTCTCGATACGCCGCTACCGGCACCTGTTCCGTACCTACGGCCCGCGGTCGGCGCTCTACGCCGAGATGGTCTTCGGCAATGCGCTCAACGTCACCCGCCTGATGGACGAGATGCCGCAGGCGCCGATCTTCGCGATGCGGGCGCCGCGCTCGCTGCCGCTCTCGGAGGTCATGGCCAAGTCGGGCCTATCGCGCGACGACGTCCGCCGCGCCGTGTGCCCGCGCGCGCCCACGTCTACCTGCCGGAGTACGTCCCGGAGTTCGGCCCGGACGTCTCGTTCTGGCACCGTCCGGCTCCCGCGGAGTACGCCGCCGTCCTGAACGAGTTCGCGCGCCTCGACGTGCCGGTGGAGCGCTGGCACGAGGCCGGTTTCGAGCCGACGATTCGCGACTTCCGGTCGCGGTTCGAGGCCACGAACACCGAGGAGGGCACGATCATGGCGAGCGTGCTGGGCTACGTGCTGCAGGAACTGCGGGCGAGCCGGCGCCCCGCCATCCTGGCCGAGTTCCGCGACAGTGACCGCATCCGGCGGCTGTTCGACCGCGGCCGCCGCGAGCTGGCGGCCGGCGGGGGTTCCTAG
>JAGWAJ010000082.1:0-18331 GCA_021296475.1 Acidobacteriota bacterium | reverse complement strand
GGGCGCGCTCGGCGGAGCGTCGAGCGGGGGTTGCTGCGTCTGGAGGAAGGCGCGCTCGATCAGGAAGTTGCGCGTGAACCAGGGGCTCGCCAGCAGCCACCCGGCCGCGGCTCCCAGCACGGCGGCGGGCAGCCGGTCGTGCAGGGGCCGGCTCCGCACGGCCCGGCCGAAGCGGGTCGCGAGCCAGGCGGCGTAGGGCTCGAGGCGCTCCCGGTCGTAGCGGCCATCGAGCGCCAGCAGCGTCTCCGCCGCCATCAGCCCCGACTCGACCGCGGGCCGAATGCCCTCGCCGCTCTGCGGGTACGCGAGCCCGGCGGCGTCCCCGACGAGCAGGATCCCGTCGCCCACCGGCGTGCGGGGCGACGAGCCTCGCAGCAGGTACGCGTGCCCCGGCCAGCGCGTGGCGATGTCTCGCGGGATCCTGCCCGCCGCGCGCAGCCAGTCGACGAACTGGCGGGCGTGCGCCGGCAGGCGATGGGAGTCCTGGCGTCCGAAGCCGACGTTCAGGTGGTCCCCCTTGCGGAAGCACCAGCCGTAGCCCCGCAGGTCGGGGCAGAAGAAGAGCTCGGGCGTATCGCCGCCGATCGCGCAGGCGGCGCCGTTCAGGCGCGGCTCGATCTCCTGGGCGGCGACGACCGGCTCCGCCCGCGGCGGGCCGTTGAGGAAGCGCGCCACGGGACAGAAGTGGCCTCCGGCTCCAATCACCACCGGAGCCTGCAGGCGATCGTTCGCCAACCACTGGCCGCCGCGCCGCTCGAGCCTGGTCAGGGCTTCGCCGACGTCGAGGCGCGCGCCGGAGCGCTCGAGCAGGTAGCGGTCGAACTCGCACCGCCGGATGCCGTAGCTCACGGGCTCCGGGAAACGCGTCTCCACCTCGGGTCCGGCGCCGTCCGGGCCGAGGCGGCTGGTGCGGAAGCCGGTAATCGGCTGCAGCGTCCGCCCGTCGCCGTATTCCGCCGCATCGATCTTCAGGACGTCGAGCACGGGCGGCGTGATCCAGCCGGCGCACGCCTTGTCGCGCGGGAAGCGGGCCTTGTCGAGCACGACGACGTCGAGCCCTGCCCGCCGCAGGCGCCAGGCGCAACTCGAGCCGGCCGGACCGCCGCCGACGACCAGTGCGTCCGCGCGCTCCGTCACGCCGGCTCCGCCGCCGCGCCGCCCTGGTAGAGAGCGTCGCGCGTCCAGGCGAGATCGTTGTCGCCGCCCCGCCGGAACACGATCTGGAAGAGCTGCATCCAGCCGGTCCGGAACGCGGCCTGCGACCCGGCCAGATAGAGCCGCCACGTGCGGTACAGGTCGGGGCCGGTCATGGCGATCACCTGCGCTTCGGCCGCCTCGAAGCGGGCGAGCCAGTCGCCGCAGGTCCGGTCGTAGTGCAGCCGCAGGTTTTCGACGTCGAGGATCGACAGGTCCCACGGCTCCAGGACCGCTTCCGCCACCTCGGACACGGTGGGCGGATAGGCGCCGGGGAAGACCCGCTTGCGGATCCAGGCGTTGAGAAGGGCCGGGCGGTCGCGTCCGATGAAGTGGAGCAGCCCCCGCCCGGCGTCCGGCGGCAGGCACCGGTCGATCACCTTGCCTAGGGCCTCGTAGTGCGGGGGACCCACGTGCTCGAGCATGCCGACCGACACGAACGCGTCGTATCGTCCGCTCACGTTGCGGTAGTCGTCCTGGACGAACTCCACGCGATCGTCCAGCGACTCCTCCCGAGCCCAGCGGCGCGCGTACGCCACCTGCTCGCGCGACAGGTTGAAGGAGCGGACCGACACGCCGTAGTGGCGGGCCATGTGCAGGGCCAGCGCGCCCCAGCCCGAACCTGCTTCCACCACCCGCTCGCCGGGCCGCAGGCGCAGCTTGCGGCAGACCAGGTCGAGCTTGGCCACCTGAGCGTCGTCGAGGGTCATCTCGGGGGTGGCGTAGTACGCGCAGGTGTACACCATCCGGCGGTCGAGCCAGAGCCGGTAGAAGTCGTTGCCGAGGTCGTAGTGATGCCCGACGTTGGCCGCGGCGCGCCCCCGCGTGTTGGACCGCCACCACGGGCGCTGCCGGCGCGCTGCCCGCGCGGCCGTCCAGTGGGCCCGGTTGACGCGGAACACCGCCTCGACCGCGCCCACCAGATCGCCCTCCAACGTGATTCCGCCGTCGCGGAACCCGTCGCCGAGCCCGACGTCCTGGTGCCGGACCACGCGCCAGAGCGAGCGGCGATCGGCGATGCAGATGGTCGCGACCGGCGTGGCGCCCTCGTAGCAGGTACTCCCGTCCCACAAGGTGACGCGCACCGGGGCGTCGCGAAGCTTGGCCTGTATCTTGCGTAGGACATAGCGGTCGGCGGACGAGGAGGCAGGCGCGCGGCTGTCGTCGCCGGCCCTCGTTGCGACATCGGCGGACGGCTGTGCATCGGAAGCCGGAGAGTGGTCCTTCATGCCTCCTCAGTCTGCCACAGGTCGCTGCGCCGCGCTGCCCCCAACGCCGGGGCAGGGGGCGGCCGGCGCGCGCGAGTGCTACGATCCCAGATTCCGCCGTTCGGGCGGCCGGGTGTTCACGGAAGAGAGTCTCCGATGGCAGTCTATCGCGATGAGCGCGGAGTGGAGTACGTGTCCGTGCCCCTCCCGACGCACGAGGTGACCCAGGCCGTGCCGATCGACGCGCGGATCACCTCGAAGCGTGCTACCGCGAAGCCCGTGCCGTTCTACGCCGGCACCGACGGCGCCGAGCTCGCCCGGCAGCCGCGAAGCCACCGCCGGCAGTGGAGCGACGCCCAGTGGCTCGCCTATCGGGAGCAGGTCGAGCTCGAGGCGGAGTTGGCGAGGGACGACGCCCCGGTGGCGTCGGCCGTGCTCGTCAAGAAGTGACGCGCCGCGGGGCTCCCCACCGCGACGGGGCGTTGCGCGGCGGTTGCAGGGTGACTATGGTTGTCGGCAAGGGCGACCGCGCGGAAGGCAACCGCGGTCGCGATGGGGGGCTTGCGATGAGAGATCGATGGGCGGTGGCGGCGGTGATGGCGGTCGCATTGCTCGCGGTGGCGGCGGTGCCGGCGCCGGTCGCCGCGCAGGGCGACGCGCCGCGCACGCCGTGGGGCGCGCCCGACCTGCAGGGGGTCTGGGATTTCCGGACGATCACGCCGCTCCAGCGGCCGGAGGATCTCGGCGACCAGGCGTTCCTGACCGAGGAGGAAGCGGCTCGGCTCGAGCAGGAGGCGGTGGAGCGCGACGTTCGCCTGTGGGAGGCCGACGCGCGGCGGACCGAGGCGGGCGGACGGGTCGGCGCCTACAACAACTTCTGGATGGACCGCGGTACCAACGTCGTGGGCAACCGCCGCACGTCGCTCATCGTCGATCCGCCGAACGGGCGGATGCCTCCCCTGACGGACGAGGGGCAGCGGCGCGCGGACGAGCGACGGGCCTACCGGGCGGAGCATCCCGCCGATTCGTGGCTCGACCGCAGCTCCTACGACCGGTGCATCCTCGGCTTCAACCAGGGTCCGCCGATGACGCCCGGCGGCTACAACCAGAACATGCAGTTGTTCCAGACGCCGGACCACGTCGTCGTGCTCAACGAGATGGTCCATGATTCGCGGATCATCCCCCTCGACGGGCGGCCGCGCACCGGCATCGACTCCTGGACGGGCGAGTCCCGGGGACGCTGGGAGGGCGACACGCTGGTGGTGGAGACCGTCGACTTCACTGCCAAGCACAACTGGCGGGGCACGACGCCCGACCGGCACCTGATCGAGAAGTTCACGCGCGTCGACGCCGACACGCTGCTCTACGAGTTCACGTTGACCGACCCCGGCACGTGGACCGCGTCCTGGACGGCCCAGGTGCCGATGCGGCGCAACGACCTGCCCCTGTTCGAGTACGCGTGCCACGAGGGGAACTACTCGCTGGAGGGGATCCTCTCCGGGACGCGCGCCGACGAGCGCAACAAGGCGGGACAGGTCTCGCCGTAGCAGGTCGTCGGGTCCGTGGCGGGGCCGGCTGCCCGCGCAGCGCAAGCCGGCCCCGCGTTCCTTGAAAATCCTCAGTTGCAGTGCGGATTTCAAGGATTATGATGCCGCGTGGTCGTCGGTCGGCTCGCCGATACCTCGACATCCTCGCCGGGTCGTTCGTGGTCCGGGTCCTGCCGCCGTGGTTCGAGAACCTCAAGAAGAGGCAGGTCAAGGCGCCCAAGATCTACGTGCGCGACAGCGGATTGCTCCGCTGGTCGCCGACGTTCCCAGAGTGGCGCCGTCGCTGGGGTACTGATCCAGCGTCGCGGGCTTGCAAAGGCAACCCTGGCGGGCCGAGCGGACGGTGCGCCCCGCCGCGCGGTGAGTGGGGTGGGGGGGGCCGGTGGCAGCCGGCCCGCACCTGGAATCAGCCGCCGGGTGTCAGTGACCCTCACCTCCCACGGCGCCCTCCGGCAGGCGCAGCGCGACGAGCGAGCCCGGGAACGAGCCGCCCCGGCCGATCTGCACGACGATGTGCTGTTGGCCTTCGTGCTGGAAGGTCATCATCCCGTACTGGCCGGGCGCGGGGAGCTCGACCGTGCCGACCTTCTCGCCCGTGCGCTTGTCATGCGCGTTCAGGACCGGCGGGCCGTTCGTGCCTTCGGTGGCCAGCAGCAGGCTGCCCGTCGCCATGAGGATGGCCCGCGCGCGGGCGGCTCCGGTACCCGAGAGGTCGACGCCCTCGAGCGCCGGGTGGCGCTTCATCTGGTCCGACGGCTCGCCGACCGGGACCGCGAACACGTGCTCGCCCGTGTTCATGTCGATCGCCGTGATCTTGCTGAACGGCGGCTTGTAGAGGGGCAGCCCTTGCGGTCCGGCCCAGCCGACGCCGCCGCCCTGGACCCAGTCGGAGATCGTCGTGCCGGTGGTCGTGCACTCGCCGGAGTCGGACGTGCAACTGTGGATGTCGACGTCGGTCTCCGCGCCCGGCCGCACCGTGCGCCCCGAGCAGCCCTGTCCGTTCGCCTGGTAGAGGTAGCCGGTTTCCGGATCGAGAGTCGCCGGGTGGGTGATGTTGACGCCACCGGCGCCGCACGCGATCCACGGCCGAGTCTCGGTGTGGTTGTTCGGCAGCGGCGGCATGTAGGGTCCGCCCACCCGGAAGCGGCTCAGGATCTCGGTCGCTTCCTGCTTGAGCTCGGGGGTCAGGTCGATCAGGTCGTCCTCGGTCAGCCCGAGCGGGTTGAGCGGGGCCGGCCGCGTCGGGAACGGCTGGGTCGGAGAGAGCTGCTCGCCGGGCACGATCGACGCGGGCACCGGGCGCTCCTCGATCGGCCAGACCGGCTCTCCGGTCTCGCGGTTGAAGGCGAAGGTCATCCCCTGCTTGGTGGTCTGGATGGCCATCGGCACCTCCCGGCCGTCGACGGTGACGTCCGCCAGGATCGGCACGTTCGGCAGGTCGTAGTTCCAGATCGGGTGGTGCACGGTCTGGAAGTGCCAGACCCGCTGGCCGCTCTCGACGTCTATCGCGATGGTGGTGGTGCCGAACAGGTTGTTCCCCGGCCGGAAGCCGCCGTAGTAGTCGATGGTCGGCGAGTTGGTCGGGATGTAGACGATGCCGCGCTCGAGGTCGGCCGACAGGGGCGCCCACGACGAGACGTCTCCCGTCCAGTCCCAGGCGTCGTTCTCCCAGGTGTCGAAGCCGAACTCGCTCTCGGTCTGCGGGATGATGTTGAACTTCCAGCGGTGCTCGCCGGTGCGCGCGTCGTAGGCCAGGATGTCGCCCGGCACGTTCTCGATCCGCGACTGCGAGTAGCCCTGCTCGTGGGAGTTCCCGACCACGACGGTGCCGTTGACTACGATCGGCGGCGACGAGTTGGTGATGTAGCCGACGTCCATCGGGATCCCCTCGTAGGGGTCGTACTCGTGGCCGAGGTCCGCGAGCAGGTCGACGACGCCGGTCTGCGGGAAGCCCTCGATCGGGACCGGCTTGCCGAAGCCCTCGAGGTGCTCGCCGGTCTTGGCGTCGAGCGCGTGCAGGAAGAAGGCCGGCGTGATGATGTAGATGACGCCGCGCCCGTCGATCTCGGCGTAGCCGACGCCCTTGCCGTAGCTCGCGCGCATCGACTCTTCCCAGCGCCGGGTGTTCGGTTCGCGGTACGTCCAGAGGGTCTCGCCGGTCGCCGGGTCGACGGCCGCGATCGTTCGCCGGTAGCCGGCCACTGTGTAGAGGATGCCGTCGATGTAGCTCGGCGTGGAGCGCGACAGATAGAGCGGATGCGGCCCGAAGTTGTCGCCCCGCCAGACCCACGCCACCTCGAGGTCCTCGAAGTTGTCGGCGTTGATCTGGTCGAGCGGCGAGTAGCGCGTGCCCCAGGCGTCGCCGCTCTGGTAGCGCCACTCGCCGTGGGGGTTGCCGCGTTCGGTCTGGGCGTCCGCCGGCGCGGCCGGGACAAGGAGGCTGCCGAGCGCCAGTGCCAGGCACGGCACGAACCATCCCCGCCGAATGCGATGCTGAACTGCTGTCATGTTCCCTCCCGGTCTGCGAAGCCGAGGATCGCCGCCCGTTCCACGGCGCGGGCTCCTAGTCTACCGGCAGACCCCCGGTGGGCGCTACGGTCTCGGGATCGCGGCCGGCAGACGCCTGGAAGGTCGGTTGGGCACCTGGCGGGGCCGTCAGGGTGACGAATGGTGGGCTGGGAGTCTGCGCCGCAGGACGTCCCACGGGGGACTCCCGTGCCCGCGCAGACTCTTGACGCGCCCGTCAGGGCGCGCTAGCGCGGAGGCGCGAACGGCCCTCCCGGGCCGCCGGGGCCGCGCCGGTCGGGGCCGCGCCCGCGCGGACCCCGGTCGCCGCGTCCTCGCCGGGCGCCCATGCGCAGGAACTCCGCCTCGAAGACCGCCATCTGGTCCGGCGTCAGGATTTCGGTGATGGCGGTCCGGAACGAATCCTGCTCGGCGGCCAGGCGGTCACGCATCTCACGGCTGATGGCCCGGAAGCGGTCCCTGCGCGCGCCGAAGAGCGCGCGCAGGCGCTCCGCCTGCTCGTCGCTCAATTCGAGGCGCGAGGACATCCTCTCCACCAGGCGCTCGCTCATCGCCGCGCGCCTCGGCCCGCCGCGGCCGAAGCCCCCGTCCGGACGGGTTCCCCGGTCGAGCCACGGCCCCGCGAGGATGCCGGCACCGAGGCCGGCGAGGAAGACGACCAGCACGAACAGGCCGATCCACAGGCGCGTGCGGGTGTCGGTCATGGCTCCGCCCTCGTCATTCCGGGTTCGTGGCGAGCAGCTCGATCAGCACGTCGTCCGTCACCTCGGCCTCGTCCTGCCACAGCCGCGCGACGGTGTCGAGCGGCGCGCCGGACCCGTCGCCGGCCCGGACGGCGCCGGCCTCGTCGGCCGCCCACGCCGCCGCGAGCTCGGTGAAGTCGACCGCTCCGGCCGAGGTCGCCTCCCCGGACGGGCCGGCGCCAAGGGCCGCCCCGACGAAGAGCGCGCCGGCGACCGGCGTGAGGCGGAGCGTCCACGCACGCCAGTTCAGGGCGTCCAGCCACCCGGAGGCGGGCGTGTGCCGCTCCGGCAGCGCAGCCAGCACGCGTGCCGCGAAGCCCGCGGGGACCGGCAGCTCGGGCCGGGCCGCGACGAGAGCCCGGGCCGCGCGCTGCGTCTCGAGCGCGTTCCGGCAGTCGGCGCACGCTTCCAGGTGCCCGGTGAGCACGGCGGCCCGCTCGGCGTCCAGCGTCCCGTCCGCCGCGCGCGCGAGCAACGGTTCCACCTGCAGGCAGGTCATCGATTCCTCTCCCCGGACGCGTCCCGGTTCGTCACGGCCGCCCGCCCGCCGGCGGCCGCAGCAGGGTCCGCATGTGGCGACGAGCCCTGAAGATACGCGATTCCACGGTGCCGATCGGCGCCGCGGTGACGCTGGCGATCTCCTTGTAGTCCAGGCCCTCCACGTCCCGCAGCACGAGCGCCAGGCGCAACTCCTCGGGGAGCTCGGCCAGGGCCCGGTCGATGGTCTCGCGCGTGACGAGCGACGTCTCGACGTCGGCCGCCGCCGCCGGCACTTCTCCGGCCGTCAGCGCTTCGGCCTCGTCGTCGAGGCTGCGACTGAAGATCTGCGCCTGCCGTCCGCGGCGCTCGCGGTACGTCCGGGCGACGTTGGTCGCGATGCGGTACAGCCAGGTCTTGAACGAGCTCTCCCCGCGGAATCGGCCGAGTCCCCGCCAGGCGCGCACGAACGCCTCCTGCGCCACGTCCTCGGCGCCGCCGGAGTCCCCGGTCAGCGCCGCCGCGTAGTTGACGATCCTGGCCTGGTACCGCACGACGAGCACCTCGAATGCGCCCGCGTCCCCGGCCCGCGCCTCGTCGACCGCCGCGCCGTCCGGATCGACCGCCGCGGCCGGCGCGGCGGCGGTCGATCCGCCGATCGCGACGACTGCTCCGACCGTCCCGGTCGCTGCGCTCTCCCGTTCCACCCGCTGATTCGGCGGCCGCCAGGGCCGTTCGCTCGCCAGGGCCAGCATACGCGCAGGCACGTCCACCCACCATCGACCGGCCGCGCCGGCGAGATATTCCCCGACCCGATTTCGAGCTGTGCGGGGAAGAAAGTGGAGCCGGCGCCTGTCGGTACGGACAGCGACTCGAAAGGAGACACGATGCGAGACTCGAAAGGAGGCACGATGCGAATCGACTGGCAGGGAAGACGCACGAAGGCCGCCATCCGCGGGGCCGCGGTCATGTACGCGGTACTGGCGCTGGTGGGCGCGTACCAGACGGTGACGTATGACGCGCACGCCGCCGAAGGGCAGCGCTGGGGCGGTCCGGGCCGGGGCGGCCCCGGGGTTGGAATCGGGCGCGGCCGCGGCGGTCGGCCGGGCGCGCTGCTGCCGCCGCTGCGGCAGCTCGACCTGAGCGACGAGCAGCTCGATCAGGTGCGGGAGGCCGTGGGTGAGAGCCGCGAGGCCGGCCGCGAGACGGCGCGGGCGATGCGCGCGGCGCGCCGGGCGCTCGGCGAGGCGACCGCCGCCGAGGAGTTGGACGAGGATCGCATTCGGACGCTCGCCGCCGAGCTCGGCCGGCTCGAGGGCGACGCGGCGGTCGGTCGGGCGCGGCTCTACGCCGCGGTATGGCAGATGTTGACCCCGGACCAGCAGGCGCGTGCCGCCGAGATCCGGTCGGAGCGGCAGGAGCGGCGGGAGGAGCGCCGCGGGCGGCTGCGCGAGCGGCTGGAGGAGCGCCTCCAGGATCTGGGCCGCTGAGATCCGTCCCCTCGACTACCCGAGCGGGGGCCTTGGCCAGATCGGCCGGGGTCTCCGCGCTCGCGTCGACCGTCTTGCCGCGGCGGACATCAGTCGGTGCGATTGCTCACCGGCTCCGGTGCCGCGGCAGGGCGGACGCCCACCGGTGCTGCAGTAGGGCGAGCCCCCACCGGTGCTGCGGTAGGGCGAACCCCCACCGGTGCTGCGGCGGGGCGGACGCCCACCGGTGCTGCAGCCGGGCGGACCCCCGCCGGCGCCGCGCGCGGCTCCCGGACCACGGGCCTGGGCACGACGGTGACCTCCTGGGCGGTTAGATCCCCCGGCTTCGTCGGCGAGGGCAGCAGCGTGAACTCCAGGATCACCTGCCGGCTGGGCAACTCGGCCGTGTTGACCCCCGCGCGCTGCAGCTCGCTGCTGTGGACGAAGGTCGAGGCGTACGGCGAGTCCTGACGCTTGGTGTCGGTCACCCAGAGCGGTCCGGTGAAGAAGCGCAGGTAGCGAATGAAGCCGTACCCCTTGAGGGGATCGTACCAGTGGCAGAGGCCGCGGACCCGAGACCCTTCCTCGCCCCATTCGGGTCCGCGCGACTCGCTCGGGAGCAGCCCGGGAATGAGGTAGCCGGAGACATACAGGTCGGCCTCCCGCCGCAGCTCGCCCGATACATTGTCGAAGGCGACCACCTCGACCCGGCAACCCATGTTCTGCAGAGCCCGGGCCACCTTCGCGAAGTCGCCGTCACCGGTCGCCAGGAGGACGCGGTCGATGTTGCGCGCCTCGAGCAGCACGTCGACGGCCATGTCGAGGTCGCTGTTGGCCTTCCCGAAGCGCCGGCCGTCCTCGTTGACGTACCACTTGACGCGCTTGACGATCACCTTGTAGCCGAAGTCGCGCAGCGCGGCCTGGAAGCTGCGGACGTTCCGCTTGTAGTCCTCGTCCGTCTGCGCCCGCTCGGAATCGAACGAGGTGTAGGAGTTGAGCCGCAGCGCATCCGCGCCGTCGCGGCAGGCGAACTCCCGCAGGACGTCGTAGCGCAGACCTCGCCCGCCGTTGCGCGTGATGTTCTCGGTGTCGACGTAGACTCCGATTCGCACGGATCCTCGCATTTCCTCAGGCCGCCGCACCCTCTGCCAGCCTCTGAATTCCAGTATACGTGCTCCGTTGCGTGCGCCCGCTGCGCCGCGCCGCGCCGCGCCGCGGCCCGGCCGGAACGCCGACGGCGCGGGAGCCAGTTGCGGTGCGATGCTTCGGCGCGGCGCCCGCCCGCGGTTGCCGGCGGCGGGCGAGGGTAGTAGATTTGCCCGCGGGCCCATGAACCCGACTCCCACGCGCCTTCGTCGCGGTCTCGTCGTGCTCGCGGTGTCGTCGGTCGCCGCGGCCGGACTCCCGGGCGCGGTCTCGGCGCCGCCGGCCGCGCCCGCCGCCCCGGCCCCGGTGCCCGCGGGACAGGCCGAGATCTTCGAATCGACAATCCGCCCCCTGCTCGCCGACAACTGCTACGCGTGCCACAGCGCGCGCGTCGACCCGCCGTTCGGCGGCCTGCGGCTCGACAGCCGCGAGGGGTTGCTGGCCGGCGGTGATTCGGGTCCGGCGGTCGTGCCGGGCCGCCCGGCGGAGAGTGCGCTCGTCGAGCGGCTCCACGGACGTCCGATGCTGATGCCGCCGGCGGGGCCGCTCGCGGGTGAGGACGTAGCGGCGCTCACGAGGTGGGTCGAGATGGGCGCGCCGTGGCCGGAGGTGGCCGCGACCGCGACCGCCGCCCCGCCGGACCCGTCCGCGCCGTTCGATCTGCCGGAGCGGCGGCGCACGCACTGGGCCTGGCAGCCCGTGGGGGATGCGCCCCCGCCGGCAGTCGCCGACGAAGCGTGGCCGGCGACGCCCGTCGACCGCTTCCTGCTGGCCGCTCTCGAGGAGGCGGGGCTCTCCCCGGCGCCCGACGCGGAGCGCGCTGCGCTCATTCGCCGACTGTCGTTCGACCTGCGGGGGTTGCCGCCAGCGCCGGCCGAGATCGCGCGCTTCACCGGCGACGCCTCGCCGGCGGCGTACGCCGACCTCGTCGACCGCTATCTCGCCTCGCCCCACTTCGGCGAGCGGTGGGCGCGGCACTGGATGGACCTCGTCCGCTACAGCGAGTCGCACGGCAGCGAGGGCGACCCCGACATCCCCCACGCCTGGCGCTACCGCGACTACCTGATTCGGGCCTTCAACCGCGACGTGCCGTACGACCAGTTGATCCGGGAGCACCTAGCCGGAGACCTGCTGGACGCCCCGCGCCTCGACGCCGAGGGCCGGACCAACGAGTCGATGCTCGGGCCGGCCCACTTCCGGCTGGTCGAGCACGGCTACCAGCCGGTCGACCCCTGGGAGGACCGCGTCAAGTGGACCGACAACCAGGTGGACGTGGCGTCGAAGGCGTTCCTGGGGCTCACCGTGTCGTGCGCGCGCTGCCACGACCACAAGTTCGACGCCATCAGCCAGAAGGACTACTACGCGTTCTTCGGCACGCTCTACGGGGCGCGGCCGACGATGCGCGCCGTCGACGCGCCGGCCGTCCTGGAGACGAACCGGGA
Organism: Acidobacteriota bacterium; assembly: GCA_021296475.1. Classification (GTDB taxonomy): domain Bacteria; phylum Acidobacteriota; class Vicinamibacteria; order Vicinamibacterales; family UBA8438; genus JAGWAJ01. The sequence goes on along the minus strand of JAGWAJ010000082.1, from coordinate 6,579 downwards.
CGCGCTCGCCGCCCTGAAGGCCGACATCCGCGGCCGGCTGGCGGAGGCGTGGGGCGCCGCGGCGGAAGGCGTGGGCGCCGAGTTGCTGGCCGCGCTCGGGCCGGAGGTCCGTGACACGGAGGACGGCGAGGCAGGGTCAGCCGCGGGTGCGGACGCGGAAGCGACCGTCGGGAGCGCCGGACCGGGGGGATCGGACGCAGGGGAAGGCAGCGTCCTCGCCGCGTGGCGGGCGCTGGCCGCGGTCGATCCGGCCGACTTCCCGCGCGCCTGGCGCGACTTCCGCGCCCACTGGGAAGCGGAGATCGCCGCGCGCGAGCGCTTCAACGACGAGCACTTCGAGCCGCGGTGGGACCTGGGCGGTCCCGACTACGCTGCGAGCGTCGGTCATGGGACGGGGCGCCCGGAGGCGCCGTCGAGGCCCGGCGAGTTCGCCATCGAGCGGCGCGGAGATCGCCTCCTGAACGGCATCTATCCGGGTGGCGCCTACACGCACCTGCTCTCGACGAAGCACCCCGGCGTCATCCAGACGCCCCGCTTCCGGATCGACAGCGACTACCTCAGCTTCCGTGTCATGGGCGGCGACCTGAGCTTCGTCCAGCTCATCATCGAGAACTACCCCGTGCCCCGCGGCGGCATCTACCACCTGCGGTACAGCCCGAAGTCGGACGAGATGGCCTGGGCGCAGTGGGACACCGAGTTCTGGAAGGGATTCACCGCCTACGTCGAGTTCGCCACCCAGGACGATGCCACCCGCTTCCAGCTCGATCCGGCAGACGCCCGGCTGCGGCACCGCCCGACACGGCGCGGCGACGGGCGCTCGTTCATCGGGGCGAGCCGCATCGTGTCCCATGACGAGCCGCGGACGCCGCAGGAGACGGACGTCCCCCTCCTCGCGCTGCTCGCCGCCGGACCGGCGGCGACGGAGCCGGCATCCCGGGAGGATCTGGCGGCGCGGATCGGCCGCCGGGCGGGCGAGGCGCTCGCTGCCTGGGGCGAGGACCGCCTCAGCGAGCGGCAGGCCGTGTTCCTCGACGAGCTCGTGCGCGCCGACGTGCTGCCGCGCTCGCTCGAGAAGCTGGTCACGCTCCGGGAGCCGGTCGCCGAGTACCGCCGGCTCGAGCGCGCGGTGCCGGTGCCGCGGAGGGCCCCGGGCGTCATCGACGAGGCGGCGCCGGACCATCCGCTGCTGGTGCGGGGCAGCCACAAGAATCTCGGCGACGTCGTGCCGCGCGGCTTCCTGACCGCGGTCGACGGCCGGCCCTACCCCGAGCCCGGGCTCGTCCGCCGGCACCTGGCCGAGGCGGTCGCCGCGCCCGACAACCCACTGACCGCGCGGGTCGCGGTCAACCGGGTGTGGCGTCACCTGTTCGGCTACGGCATCGTGCGCACGGTCGACAACTTCGGGCGCCTGGGCGACCCGCCGTCCCATCCGGCGCTGTTAGATCACCTGGCCCGCGGCTTCGTCGACGACGGCTACTCCGTCCAGCGCCTCGTCCGGCGCCTGGTCCTCAGCCGGGCCTATCGGATGAGCAGCCGGCCCGCGGCCCGCGCCGCCGAGATCGACCCCTCGAACCGGCTACTGCAGCACGCCAACCTGCGGCGCCTCGACGCGGAGGCGATCCGCGACGCGATGCTCTCGATCTCGGGGCGGCTCGATCCGACGCTGTACGGCCCGTCGGTGCCGGTGCACTACGCGCCCCGGCGCGGCCTGACCGAGGGCGACCCCGACAACGGGCCCGTCGACGGCGACGGGCGGCGCAGCATCTACCTGGAGATCCGCCGCAACGCCCACAACCCGTTCCTGGAGGTCTTCGACCTCCCCAAGCCGGCGACGACGCGCGGCCAGCGGGACACCACGAACGTCCCCGCCCAGTCGCTCGCGCTGCTCAACAGCCCGTTCGTCATCGGGCAGGCGGCCGAGTGGGGCCGGCGGCTCGCCGAGGGCGAGGCGTCGTCGGTGGACGTCAGGATCCGGCACATGTTCGTGAAGGCGCTCACGCGCCCGCCGGACGAGGCGGAGCTCGCGCGGGTCGCCGAGTACCTGGACGCAACCGCCGCGGCGCGGGGCGTCGACCGCTCACTGCTCCTCTACGACGCCGCGGTGTGGCAGGACGTCGCGCACAGCCTGTTCAACCTGAAGGAGTTCCTCTACATCCCGTAGCGCTCGATCTGCGCGAGACGGTGCCGGGGCGTCCGTCGCTGCCGAACGCGGGTGGCGTGTCCGGGCGCCCCCGGCCACGTGCCCGACGACGAGGATTCGACGATGCCCTTCGACCCACGCCAGCACCCGGGGCCGCGACCGTTTCTGACACGCCGGGAGATGCTGCGCCAGACCTCCACCGGCTTCGGCTGGCTCGCGCTGACGGCTCTGATGGCCGACCGGGCCTACGCGGGGCGTGCGCAGGGAGGCGCGGCCGGAGCGCGGGGCGGGGCGGCGGCTGTCGCGGACGGTCCGCTGGCCGCCCGGGCCCCCGACTTCGCGCCGCGGGTGAAGAACGTCATCTTCTGCTACATGTCGGGAGGCCTGTCGCACGTCGACTCGTTCGATCCGAAGCCGCGGCTCGCCGCTGAGGCGGGCCGGCCGATGCCGTTCGAGACCGAGCGGACGATGTTCAACCAGGACGGGAACATCTGGCCGAGCCCGTGGGAGTTCACCCGCTACGGCGAGAGCGGCATTCCGGTCAGCGCGCTCTTCCCGCACACCGGCGGCGTCGCCGACGAGCTGACGGTGGTGCGGTCGATGACCGCGCCCTTCATGGAGCACGCGCAGGCGAACTTCTACTTCCACTGCGGGATGCCGTTCACGGGCTTCCCGAGCATGGGGGCCTGGATCACCTACGGGCTCGGGACCGAGAACCGGAACCTGCCCGGCTTCGTCGTCCTCGGGAGCGGCGGCATCCCGCTCGGCGGCATCAACGTCTTCGGCAACGGCTTCCTGCCGGCGGTGCACCAGGGCTCGCTCATCTACCCGGAGCACGCCGAGCCGCTGCACAACGTCCGTCCGAGCGAGGCCGACGCCGCGCAGCGCGCCCGGCTGGCTTTCATCGGCGACCTCGACCGGGATTTCCTGCGCCGCACCGACCGCGAGGCGCGCGTCGAGGCGGCCATCGACAACTACGAGACCGCCTACCGGATGCAGACCGCCGTTCCGGAGCTGGCCGACCTCGCCGGCGAGACGGAGGCGACGAAGCGGCTCTACGGGCTGGATTCGCCGAACGCCTCCACGGCCGCCTACGGCCGCCAGTGCCTCGTGGCGCGCCGTCTCGTGGAGCGGGGCGTCCGCTTCGTCGAGCTGACGATGGTCGGCACCGACGGCATGGGCCAGGCCGCCAACCCGTGGGACCAGCACACGAAGCTCGAGGAGGGCCACGCCGCCAACGCCCTGACCGTCGACCAGCCGGTGGCCGGCCTCGTCAAGGACCTGCGGTCCCGCGGCCTCCTCGACGAGACGCTGGTCCTCTTCTCCGGCGAGTTCGGCCGCACGCCGTTCGTGCAGGGCACCAACGGCCGCGACCACAACCCCTACGGCTTCAGCCTCTGGCTGGCCGGCGGGGGTCTGAAGAAGGGCCTCATCTACGGCCGGACCGACGAGTACGGCTACCGCGTGGTCGAGAACGCCCACACCGTCCGCGACCTGCACGCCACGGTGCTGCACCTGTTGGGCCTCGACCACACGAACCTCACCTACCGCTTCGGCGGCCGTGACTTCCGCCTGACCGACGTCGATGGCCACCCGATCCGCGGCATTCTGGCGTGACCAGCATAGGGGAACGAGTTCCCACGGCGGTAGCTCTGGGCTCCGCGCAGCGGTGATCGCCGCGTGTCTCTGGCGACCGGTGATTACGCGGACGGATCACGGCCCTAGCGCGCCGATCGGGACTACGCCCACGTTTCCGGGGTGCACGTAGCCGTAGCCGGTCGGTACGATGACGGCGAGGGCGGAGGGCGTGCCGTGGTCACTCTGTTCCAGGCGGCGAGCGAGGCGGCGCAGGCTTCTGGCCCCGTCGTCCACCCAGCGTTCGCCCAGCTTGATCTCGAACGCCGCCCAGCGGCCGTCCGCCGCCTCGACGACGGCGTCCACTTCCAGACCGTCCTTCTCCCGGTAGTGGAACACCTGCGCGTCGGCGGCCTGGGCGTAGACGCGCAGGTCGCGGATGACCAGGGATTCGAAGAGCAGGCCGAGGAATTCGAGGTCCGCGGTCAGGCGGGCGGGCGTGGCTCGCAGGGCGGCGACCGCCAGGGACGGGTCGACGAAGTGGCGGACCGGTGTCTGTCGGAGCGCGGTTCGCGACCGCAGGTGCGGCGACCAGGCCGGCTGGTTCTCGACGACCATGAGCCGGTCGAGCGCGTCGAGGTACACGGCGACAGTGTCGGTCTTGAGGGCGCTGCCGTCCTCGCCCACGTCGGCGGCGAGCCTCGACAGGGTGACGGGGGTAGCGACGTTGCGTGCCAGCGAACGCAGCAGGCGGCCCACCTTGACGGGGTCGCGGGTCCTGCCGCTGGCCCGCGATACGTCGGCCCGGCCGATGTCGTCGAGATAGCCGCGGTTCACACGCAGAATCCCCGGGAGCGTCTTTCCCACGTGTCCCGGCCAGCCCCCGGCGCTGACGAGCTCCGCGACGGCGGCGATCGACAGATTGGATTGCGGTGCCCGCTGCTCCGCGCCTTCGAGCAACCGCCGCAAGGAGATCTCTCCGCTGGAGCGGCCGCTCTCGTACAGGGACAGCGGCCGCATGCGCAGGCGCACGAAGCGGCCGGCGCCGGTGTGCCGGGCGACATCGTCGGCAGGAACCGCGGAGCCGGTGAGTATGAACTGTCCGGGAGCACTGCGCCTGTCGATCTCACGGCGGACGTGGTTCCAGATGCCCGGTTCGAGTTGCCATTCGTCGATCAGCCGCGGCGTGCCACCGATCAGCACCGCCGCGGGGTCGGCGCCGATCATGCGCCGGGCGTTGTCGTCGACGTCGAGCAGCACTTCGCTGGCCGCCGCCCGCGCAGCGGTCGCCGTCTTCCCGGTCGCCCTGGGCCCCTCGACGAGAACGGCCCCGGAGGCTTCCAGCAGATCAACCAACTCGGCGTCGACGATTCGCGGCAGGTAGGTCACGGCCCGCACCGGGTTCGACACTACTGGTTGTACCCCGATGGGCTGCCCCCGGGCAACCCCTCAGCGGGTGATTTGTCGAACCTGCGACGGGTGATTTGTCGAACTCTCGACGGGTGATTTGTCGAGCGCCCAGCGGGTGATTTGTCGAACGCTCGGCGGGTGTTTCTCGGCGGCGGGACGCGTGCTCGAGGATTCGCGCGCGGGCCGGGCGGTCGCCGTCGAGGTTCGCCGCCCACGCAGAGCAGGGACTCCGCGGGATACGGGTGCCTGTATGAGCGAATATGGTAAGGTGGAGGCCATGAAGACGACGGTCGAGCTGTCCGACGATCTTGCGCTGGAGGCCAAGCGGTACGCAGCCCGGCATGGCATGACGCTCCGCGCAGTCATCGAGAAAGGGATTCGTTCGACGCTGCGCGGCGAGGGGGAGGCGGTGCAGCGGTTCACCCTGCGGGATGCGAGCGTGGACGGTACCGGACTCCAGGCGGAGTTTCGCGACGAGTCGTGGTCGAGGATGCGGGAAGCCGCCTATGGGAGGCGGGGCGGTTGATCGCGATTGACACCAACGTCCTGGTGCACGCCCACCGCCGGGACTCCCGATGGCATTCTCGCGCGAGCGAATGCGTGCGCGGCCTCGCCGAAGGACGCGCCGCCTGGGCGATTCCGTGGCCGTGCCTCCACGAGTTTCTGGCCATCGTCACGCACCCGCGGGTGTACGCTCCGCCCTCCACGTTGGCCGGCGCGATCGAGCAGGTCGATGCGTGGATGGAGTCGCCTGCCCTGGTCCTGCTGGGTGAGTCCCGCGACCACTGGTCGATGCTGCGCGGGCAGCTCACGGCCGGAGGGGTTCACGGCCCGATGGTGCTCGATGGGCGCATCGCCGCCATCTGCGTGGGTCACGGTGTCCGGGAACTGCTGACCGCCGACCGCGACTTCGGCCGCTTCTCCTCTCTGACCACCCGCAACCCGCTCGTGGACTGACCGGCGCATGGAGGGAGTACACTGGCGCCGCCGAGGGTGACCATGCACAATCTCGCCGCCGCGCTCGCCGTCGCCCTGTTGCTCGTCGCCACCGCGTCCCCCGCCGGAGCCCAAATCGCGCCTCCCAACGAAGCCGGCGTGGCGATGGGGCACCTGCACTACGTCGTGCGCGACGTCGAGGCGAACACCGCGTTCTGGGTGGCGCTGGGCGGCGAGGCGGAGCGGGTCGGGGAGACCGTCGTCGTGACCTTCCCCGACGTGCTGGTGCTGCTCGACGAGGGGGAGTCGTCCGGGGGCACCGAGGGCTCGATCCTGAACCACATGGCCTTCCGGGTGCAGTCGCTCGACACGGTCGCCGCGGCCGGGATCGAGCTCGAGAGCCTGGGGTCGTTCTCGGGGATCGCCAACGTCTACGCGCCGGAGGGCGAGCGCAGCGAGCGGTTCGACGATACGGCGACCAACCTGACCTTCACGCGCGACGACGGCGGCGCGGATCC
>JAGWAJ010000081.1:10674-13242 GCA_021296475.1 Acidobacteriota bacterium | reverse complement strand
TCCTACATCTGGCCGCGGCAGCACGTGGCGCACGTGCTGTCGTTCACCGGCTACAACCTCACCAACGCGCTCTTCCGGAACCACACGTCGTTCATCAAGGACCTGGCCCCCGAGATGGGCCGCGGAGTCAAGGTGGGCTACTCGCTGCGTTTCTTCTGATTCGCCGCGAGACAGAAAGGGCCGACCCGGCTCACGTACCGGATCGGCCCTCCGTCCACCTGCTCCGAACCACGCCGGTGGCGTTGCACCGGCGCGAGGTCGTCGCTACTTCGCAGCCTCCGCCGCCATCGCCGCGGCCTCCTCGGCGCGCGCGCCGGCGAGGATGTTGTACAGCCCGTAGTTCCCCTCGTGGCAGGCGTACTCGTAGAGCGGCTGCTCGTTGAAGGTCATCGGGACCTGGTACGTCCAGGGACGCGTCCAGACCGTCGGATCGTCGATCGTCGCCTCGTACATCAGGACGTCCGGCGAGACGCGGGTGAAGCGCTCGGTGAGGTGCAGGTTGGCGTCCGTGCGCCCCGACGAGAAGCTGGTCTCGCGGAGGAAGGAGACGGTCTCCACCACGAGGGTGTCGCCCTCCCAGCGCCCGCGGGAGTCGCCCGTCCACTGCGGCAGATCGACGTGCTCCCGGCCGTCGAGGGGCACGAAGCGGACGTTGTGGTTCATCTCGTTGAGGAGCGCCACGAAGTCCTCGGTCTGGAAGATCTGTACGTTGTTGTTGTAGCCGCCGGGCGTCATCGGCGGGCCGGCGTTGAAGCCGGTGATGCAGCGAAGCTGCAGCCCGTTGGCGCCGAGGTCCTCGATCCAGCCGCCGGGGGTCGGGGCGTGCGTCACCACCCCCTCGCGGGCCGCCCGGAGCGCCGTCTGCTTCGCCTCCGCTTCCGGCGTCAACGGCGGCATCCTGCCGTTGGGCGGGTCGACGACGAGCGACGTGCGGCGCGTCCCGACGGTCGTCGTGCCCCGGTCCAGCCAGAAGTTGTTGTAGAAGCCGGGGGCGCCGTTCTCCCCGCTGTCGACGCTCTCGGTCGCCGTGGTCCGCGAAGCGGGGCGGTTCAGCAGCTCCTCGTTGCGGGCGAGGGTTTCCTGCTCGAGGCGCGCGGCCTCCTCCGCGGTCAGGAACTCCTTGTCCGCCAGGTCGTCGGGCCGCTCCATCGGGGTGATGGAGCGGAAGTCCCACACGCCCCCGATGTCGGGCGCACCCCACGGCGTGCGGGGCGTCTCGTCCTGGCCCGCCGCGAGCGCCGGCGCCAGGGCCACGACTGCGGCCGTGGCGAACAGTACGGCGAGGTTTCGATGCCTCATCTGGATCCTCCTTCTGCCGTTCGTCGTTCTCTGCTCGCGCGGCGATGCTGCTTCGCACACCGGCGAGCGCTCATTGCACGGACATCCGAGTCGAGCGTCGGTCCGCCCCGCGGAGGCGCTCGGCGGCCGGCCGCCCCTGCGGCTGCCCGGTCTACGGCTGTTCGGTCTCCGCGGCGGCCTCCCGCTCCTCCGCGCGCGCGCCGCGCAGGATGTTCAGCAGGCCGTAGTTCCCCTCGTGACAGGCGTACTCGAAGAGCGGGGCGTCGGTTCGCGTCATCGGCACGGCGACCGTGAACGGGCGCGTGTAGGTTGCCGGGTCGTCGACGGTGAACTCGTAGAGCAGGGTGTCGGCGTCGACGCGGGTGAAGCGCTCGACGAGGTGCAGCGTCTCGCCCGTGCCGACCCCGCTGATGACCGACGTGTTGAACCCGGCCGTCCGGTCGCTGAAGTTGGTCGACGTGATCACCAGCGTGTCGCCCTCCCAGTGCCCGCGGGAGCTCCCCATCCACTGCCGGACACCGCCCGGAAGCTGCTCGCGGCCGTCGAGCGGGATGATGCGGGCGTCGTGGACCATCTCGTTGAGGATCGCGACGTGGTCCGGACCCTGGAAGAGCTGCATGTAGTCGTTGTAGAAGCCGCTCGGGAGCATCGGCGGGCCGGTGTTGAACCCGAGGATGCACCGCTCGGCGAGGCCGCGGTCCTCCGGGCCGTCGTACCCGACGCCACCCGCCCGGAAGCGGACGGGACGCGCCTCGGGCGAGGCGACCACGCTGCCGTCGTCCGGGAGCATCTCGCCCTGCGGTACGCCGGGCTGCAGCGCGGGCAGGCGTCCGTTCGGCGGGTCGACGATCAGCGACGTGCGGCGGTCGCCGACCACCTCGGTCCCCGGGTCGAACCAGAATTGGTTGTAGCCGCCCGGGCAGCCCGGCGGCGGCGGCGCGTCCACCCGCCCGGCGGCGGTCTCCGCCTCGAACTCCGCCGCTTCCTCCGCGGTCAGGAACGCCTGGTCGGCCAGCTCCTCGGGGCGCTCGAGCGGCGTGATGGTGCTGAAGCTCCACACGCCCTGCAGGTCGGGTTGCCCGTCCGGCGTCCGGGGCGGGGCGGCCTCCTGCCCGGCGACCGCGGGGGCCCAGCCGGTCAGGGCGAGAGCGACTGCGACGAGAGCGACGGTGCCGGACGCTCGACGCCTCATGTTCAACCTCCTGCGGAAGCGAGCGATCGGAAAGCCCTGCCGGCTACAATAGTCGCGCAGACCGGCAGGCGCAACCA
>JAGWAJ010000081.1:10048-10464 GCA_021296475.1 Acidobacteriota bacterium | reverse complement strand
GATCTCCTCCATCGTGAACCACGAGGGCTTGAACCTCCCCGCCACGAACAGCGACGCCTGGTCGAAGAAGTGCGGCGACGCCGGATCCCCGCTCTGCCCGTAGGGCACGACCGTCCGGGCGCGGATCGGGTCGCTGAGCTCCATCACGGCCACGTAGGTGTTCCCGAAGGTGCCGTAGCGGCGCCGGGCGCCCGCCGGCCGCTCCGACGACGCGGTCAGGATCGACCCGACCAGGTCGGCGTCGGCCGCGGGCAACGGCAGGCTTGGGGCCTGGTCGTCGAACGACCGTCCTTCGCGAAAGCGCGGGCGCTGGTGGCGGTTGATGTCGCCCCAGCTCACCCGCCAGGTGCCGTGGCGCGCGGTCAGGGCGGCGACGACTGCCTCGAGGGCGGCGACGCGCGGCCAGCCCGCGTCCC
>JAGWAJ010000081.1:0-10041 GCA_021296475.1 Acidobacteriota bacterium | reverse complement strand
TCGTGCGGTCCTCGGCTACCGTGCGGTCGTCGGTCGCGGTGCGGTCCGCGGGTGCCGCGCGGCCCTCGGTAGCGGCGAGAGTCTCCTCGCGCCAGCGGACGAAGAGCGTCGTCGATACCGAGTGCGCAGCGCCGCGCCGGTCCCAGGCCCGCAACAGGCGGAGTGGCTCGGCGAGCGCCCGGGCGCGGGCCGGTTCCGTCGCCGACAGACGCGTCCACTCGTCGAAGAGCCCGGGGAGCTCCTCGTCGGCGGTCAGGAAGTGGTTGTCGGTGGCGAGGGCGGTCCAGCGGTCGAACGTGATACCGCGCTCCGTGGCCAGCAGGCGTCGCGACTGGCGCGCGCGGGCCCCGTTGCCGTCGCCGTCGATGAGCGGACGCCGTGTTCGCGGGCCCGCTTCCCGGACGAGGTAGGGCGGATACGCCGACGGGGCGGGGTTGTCGCCCGGCGCGGAGGCGTGGAACGGGGTGGCGTTGGCGTTCTGCAGCCAGCCGCTCGTGGGGTTCTCTACTTGCGGAGTCTCGGCGACGGTGAGCGTCCCCTGCCACTCGGCGGCCGGGTCCGAGCCGTCGACCGGACGCTCCCAGTCGAAGCGCGGGTCCTTGCGCGGATGGGCGCCGCCGTAGAGATAGAAGATGTTCCCGTCGACGTCGGCGTAGACGAAGTTGTGGTAGACGAGCCGCCCGATCTCGAAGGCGGCCTTGAACTCGTCGAGGTTCCGGGCCTTTGCGATCGCGTAGTAGAGCGGGAAGAGGCTGCCGCCCTCCTGGTTCGCGCGCCGGACGGCGTAGTGCTCGCCCGGCGCGACCTCGAAGACCGGCCCGTGGTGGCTGCGGCGGAACGTCGTGGGACGCTCCTCGACGCCCGCGTCCGTTCGCACCCGGATCGTCTCCATCCACTCTTCGGCGCGCCGGTATCCGCCGTCGTAGCGGTAGGCGAGCGGGTCGGTCGGGTCGTCGAAGGTGAGCCGGTAGACGTCGACCACGTCGGGGTAGTTGACGGTGACGGTCCAGCCGATCCGCTCGTTGCGGCCCACGAATGGCAGGCCGACCATGGCGTAGCCCGTGATGCCGGAGACGTTCAGCCCCTCGTTGCTCTTGACGTGGAACTCGTAGGGGACGTTGAACCGCATGTGCGTGTTGGAGAAGAGCATCGCGTGGCCGCTCGCGGTCCGCGACGGGCCGACGGCCCAGGCGTTGGAGCCGTTGGACGGCCCCGCGGGGGCCCGGAAGGCGATTCGCTCGTCGGGGCCGGCCAGCCACGGCCCGGCGTCGAGGCGGTAGAAGGCGAAGACGAACCACGGCTCGAAGCGCTCGAGCACCTGCCACCGCACGCCGGGGTTGCGGTGCAGGTAGTAGTTCACGCCGTCGGCGTACGCCTCGGCCATCGCGCGGATCTTCGGCGAAGCGGTCTCGTACTCGGCCCTTGCGAGGTCGGGGATGCGGTAGGCGCGGACGAGCCGGTCGTCGTCGAGCGCTTCCTCGCCGTCGAGCTCGGCGCGTCGGCCGAGGGCGTCGAGGAAGAACGGCTCGTCCTCCGGGAGCTGGTCCTCGGCGCGGGCGTAGGCGGCGCCGAACATGGCGCTCTCGTCGGTCGTTCCGACGATGTGCGGCACGCCCCACGTGTCGCGGTAGATGGTGACGGCGCGGGCCAGCGCCTCCATGCGCCGGAGGTCGGCCGCGGCGGCTGCCACTGCGCCGTCGCCGCCCGTCGCCGGCTGACTGTTGCCGTCCGCCGCTGCAGCACCGAGCAGCAGACACGTAAGGAGGGCCATCCACCGAGCGTGGCTCGTCATGAGGAATCCTCAGCGCGTCGCGCCCCGGCTGGTCCGCGGCCCCGCCTGCCCGCGCCCTCGACTGACCCGGTTCTTGCCCGCCCGCGCGCTTGCCTGCCCGTGCCCGTGACCGTATCGTAGCAGGACGAACCGGCGTTTCGAGCGGACCCTCGGGGTCGAGGAGGCGTGACGTGCCAGCCGAACGAGAGTGGTCGCGGCGAGGATTCCTGAAGCGGGCCGGAGCCGGCGCGGGGGCGGCCGCGTTCGCCCCGGGGGCGTTGGGGGCGGCGGCCGCGCAGGCGCCGGAGCCCGCCCGCGGGCTGACCGCGACGCCGCGCTCCGTCCATCCGACGCTCAACCGGCGCGCGCGGGGGTGGCTGCGCTTCCTGTGGGAGAAGACCACCACGCCGGACGACTGGGGCGGCGACGGCATGCCCCACCCGTGGTGGGACCGCTACTCGAACCCCGTCGTGACCAGCTACCCGCGCTTCGACCTGCAGGACTCGTCGTACGCCGTGCTCGTCATGGCCGACCAGACCCCGGCATGGCGTGAGGTCTACACCCGCATCGCCGACGGTCTGGCGACCCGCTATCCGACCTACTGGGGCGCCATCGACTGGCTGACGCAGATCGGCGACGATCCGCGGCGCGCGAACTACCCTGACGCCGTGATGCAGGGGATCCCGGAGCGGCTCCGGGGCAACTACAACCGCATCGGCTGGACCGCCAACGGTGTCGAGCCGTGGGGCCTGTCGCCGGACCCGATCGGCTCGGAGGGCAACCTCTTCTTCCGCGGCTGGTTCAACCTGGTGCTGTCCATCTACAAGTACGTCTCGGGCGACGACAAGTACGAGCGGCCGTTCCCGGTGACCGGCTACGGGGACGTGCAGTTCGAGTGGGACCACCACCGCATCGCGGAGTTCCTCGAAGGGCAGTACCGCGAGCGTCCGGAGGGCCCCCACTGCGAGAACACCAAGATCTGGGTGCCGTGCAACGCCGCGGCGGGGCTCGGGCTCTATCTCTACGACCGGGTCTACGGGCGCGACCGGCACCGGCCGGTCGAGGGGTGGCTGGAGTACGCCAAGGACAACTACCTGAGCGTCGACTCCAGCGGCGGGCTGGAGTGGATCGCGAACTACTACGACCCCATCGTGAACCACATGTCGACGGCCGGGGCCGCCGCCGGCGTGTTCGACGGCATGCTTCTCCTGCCGCAGGACCGCGAGTTTACCGAGTTCCTGTACGAGGCGGCCGCCAACGCGCTCGGCTGGAACGATCCGAGCGTCCCCGTCCAGCCCTCGCCGGCGGGGACGCTGCTCGCGCGCGAGTTCGGGGACCATACGTCGCTCGAGCGCCTCCGCGCCGCGGCCGAGCTGGCTTTCGAGCCGAAGTACTTCGGCGACGACGACGCGATGTTCGGCTGGTGGTTCGGCCTCAACGACGGCTTCCCGCGCGGGCAACTCAGCGCCCAGATGATGCTGGCGGAAGTCGGCGAGGCCGACGCCTGGGGCCGCGCCCTCGAAGCGCCGCACCTCGACAAGTACGCGGCGCCGACGGTGGAGGGAGTGGACTTCCCGTCCCTCGGCCTGTACCAGGCGTGGAACGACACCGACGGCGGGGCGCTCAACGTCGGAACCTACGCCGCGGCCCCGGACCGCCGTGGGATGGAGACGAGCTGGCGCGTCACGAATCTGCCCGACCCCGAGGACGTCTACATCCTCTGCGACGGCCAGCCGTTCACTCGCTTCGCGGTCGACGGGCCAGGTTCGATCCGCATCGACGGGACGATCGATCTGCGCCACTATCAGATCCATACCGGCTACCGCGGGGAGAGCGCGGAGCAGGCCGCCGACCGGAGGCGTCGCCAGCGCCAGCACGGGGCCAGCGCGTCGGCGGCGGGAGCGGCGCCCGCGGCGCTCGGCGGGGCCAGGCAGAGCGAGGCCGGAGGCCGCGGCCACGGGCGCGTGCAGGAAGCGAGCACGAGCCTCGCGTCGGGCGACGGGCCGACCTGCGCCTGCTGTGTCGCGTGAGGTGCGGTCGGCGGTCGGAGCAGGCGTGTCTCTAGAGACGCCGAGTCGTCCACCCGCATCCCCGCCGACCGCCCGGGAAACCGCGAAGAACGACCGACGTTGGGTTCACCGCGTGTGATAGACGACGCTCGGTTTGCCGTGTGTGATAATGAGGACACGGCCAGGGTCGAAGGCCACTCTGCCGATGCCAAGGGCTGACACGACGTCGGCGCCGGCGATTGCGACGCCCCCGGGCGCCCCCGGGCGCCCCCGGGACACCGCACGTGCACCCTCGCTCGTGCACGGCGTCCGACTGGCGCGGCCCGAGTTCGAGCGCCGGTACGCACTGCGGCCCGATCTCAAGAAGGCGGAGTTGATCGAGGGAATCGTCCGCATGCCGTCGCCGGTCAGCCTGGCGCATTCCGGTCCGCACGCGACGATTCAGGGCGTGCTCCTCGTGTACAGCGCGCTCACGCCGGGCGTCCGCTGCGACGACAACGCCACCGTGCGACTCGATCCGGACAACGAACCGCAACCGGACGTGCTGCTGCGCATCGAGCCGGACGCGGGCGGGCAGTCCCGGGTGAGCGCGGACGACTACATCGAAGGGGCGCCGGAACTGGTGGTCGAAGTCGCGGCGAGCAGCACGTCGATCGACCTGCACGACAAGTTGAGCGCCTATCGGCGCAACGGCGTGCGGGAGTACGTGGTCTGGCGCACGCAGGAACGGCGCATCGACTGGTTCGAGCTGGCGGACGGCGACTACCGGCCCCTGCCCGCCGACCGTGACGGGGTCGTCCGCAGTCGCGTCTTCCCCGGCCTGCGACTCGCCGTGACGGCGCTGCTGAACGGGAACCTGGCGGAGGCGCTGGCAACCACGAACCGAGGCATCGACTCGCCCGAGCACCGACGTTTCGTCGCCGCGCTGGCCGGTACCCCGTAGCCGATGCCCCGGTAGACGCGGTCGATGCGGGCTGCGGGCGGCCGTGGTGGTGCCGACTGCCGCGCTCGCCGCAGATGGGTCGCTTGCACGGCGGCGCCACCGCGACTATGGTAACGGGTTGATCGGTGCGGTTGGCGGCCTCGTGGCCGAGCCCTCGGCACTCTCGGGTCCCGCGGGGACGCACGGCGCACCACTCGTCATCACAGTGCGATCCATGGAATGGAGGAGATTCCCATGATTCAGCGGTGTCTCGTCGCCGGCCTGACGCTGGCCGCGCTCGTCTTGCTGGCGCCCGCCGGCAGCTACGCCCAGGAGGAAGGTTGGACCGTGCCGCGAACCGCGGACGGGCAGCCCGACCTGCAGGGGGTGTGGGATTTCCGCACCCTGACCCCGCTCCAGCGCCCGGCGAACCGTGCCGAGGCGACGCTGACGGCGGAGGAAGCGGCGGAGATCGAGGCCCGTTCGGTGGCAGCGGCCGCGGCGGCCGACCAGCCTAGCGAGGTCCGCAGCGAGCCGCTCCCGGCCGGGCAGGACGTCGGCGGCTACAACGCCTTCTGGTTCGACCGGGGCGCGGGCGTCGTCGACGACCGGCGGACGTCGCTCATCGTCGATCCGCCGAACGGGCGGGTGCCGGCGCTGCGCCAGGGAGCGCGCCACCAGATCGGCTCGCTCGGCGAGGATCTCGCGAGCGCGCGCCCGATCCTCTATCGCGCGGGCGGCGCGGCCGTCGACGGCCCCGAGGACCGCGGCCTCGCGGAGCGTTGCCTCCTCGGCTTCAACTCCGGTCCGCCGATGCTGCCGGGCGGCTACAACCAGAACATGCAGCTCTTCCAGACGCCCAGCCACGTCGTGATCCTGAACGAGATGGTCCACGACTCGCGCATCGTCCCGCTCGACGGGCGCCCGCACCTGCCGGACCACATGCGGCAGTGGATGGGGGATTCACGCGGCTACTGGGACGGCGACACGCTCGTGGTGGAGACGACGAACTTCACCGACCGGACGGCCAGCTTCAACCCCAGCGTCATGGAGGCGATGGGGACGGGCGAGAACATGCGGCTGATCGAGCGCTTCCGGCGGGTGAACGACGAGACGCTGAGCTACGAGTACACCGTCTACGACCCGTCGACGTTCACGCAGCCGATCACGGCCGAGATCCCGATGCGGCGGGGCGCGGCGCCGCTCTTCGAGTACGCCTGCCACGAGGGCAACTACGGCCTGCTGAACATCCTGCGCGGCGCGCGCGACGACGAGGCGGCCCAGGCAGCGGCCCAGCAGTAGCCGACCACCGTCGAAGCCAAACGCACGAAGGGGGCGGATGGTCGGACGTCGCGCGTCCGTTCACCCGCCCCCGACTACGGAGGAGGAGGAGTCGTTCCCTCCTCCGTTCCTTCCCTTTACGCGTCCCTCCCGCCTCGCGACCGCCGGCCTCGAAGGCTCAAGAGGAGCAGGGGACGTCCCGATAGCCGTCCCCTCCCGCGGCCGTTCTCAGTTGTTCCCCTCGCGCTGCGCCGCGTAGTAGCGGTCGAAGAAGTCGAGCCGCTCCTTGCGGATGCCCTCTTCCACGGTGATGGTGTCGTCGATGTGGAGCGCCGCGTCGGCTTCGGGGTCGTAGGCGGGCCACTCGGGCAGCCCCTCCGAGTTCGGATTGCCGGTCGCGGCCATGTTGACCCAGTAGGAGGCCAGGATGTCGGACAGCAGCCGGTCCGTATCGGTGTAGTCCCGGTTCGCGTACGGGTGGGGGCTCACCCCGAAGTTGTCGAACACGTACGGGATCTCCGCCGTGTGGTACGCGCCGTAGAGCTCGGCGTCGGGCGCCGGCGGAACCCGGCTGAAGAAGTACAGGTAGGCGGGCGACGAGACCGTCTCCATCAGGCGCGCCCACGTCCGCATCTCCCAGCCGAAGGTGGCATCCGTGCCGCCCGCCATGAAGGCCTGCTGCGCCTCCTCGTCGGTCGAGGCCGGGAAGGTCTCGAAGAAGGCGTCGGCGTGCTCGCCGTACTGGGTGCGGGTCGTCTCGCGGAACTGCTCCAGCGTCTCCGCTCCCGCCGTCCCGCCGAGGATTGACATCTCGTCTGCGTTCGAGCCGACGATGACCGGCACGTCGTGCTGCTCACCCGCGGCGAAGATGTTGTAGACGGTGTCCGGGAAGACCCAGCCGTCGACCGTCGCCGCCGACACGACCAACTCCGGAGCGACACCCAGGATGTCCTCCGGGCTCGCCGCGCGCATCGCCTCCAGCGACGGCGTCACGCCGTCCCCGAGCAGGGCCTCGACGAAGCGCTCGCCGGCCGCCTCGATGTCGGCCTTCGCCTGCGCCGCGCCCATCGATCCGAAGCTGCCGCCGCTCTCGCCGATCGCGGCGTGGAAGAGGCCGCGCGCCAGCGGCGTCGCCATCATGTGGTTGACGCTCCACGAGCCGGCCGACTCGCCGAAGATCAGGACGCGCGACGGGTCGCCGCCGAATGCCGCGATGTTGCGCTGAATCCAGTCGAGCGCGGCCACCTGGTCGAGGGTGCCGTAGTTGCCGGAGGCGCCGTGCTCGGATTCCGCGCTCAGCAGGGGATGCGCGAGGTAGCCGAGCGCCGCCAGGCGGTAGTTGATGGTCACGAGGACCACGCCGCGCTGCGCCAGGCGCGTCCCGTCGTAGGTGATGTCGGCGCTGTTGCCGATCGCCAGGCCGCCGCCGTGGATCCAGACCATGACCGGCGCCGCGTCGTCCGGCTCGGCCGCCGTCCAGACGTTGAGGTAGAGGCAGTCCTCGCTCATGCGGTCGACGCCCGCGTTGTAGAACGTCTGCACCTCGACGGGTATCTCGTTCTGGATGCACGCCGGCGCCGCCTCGGTGGCGTCGCGCACGCCCTCCCACGCCGCGGCCGGCTGGGGAGGACGCCAGCGGAGCTCGCCCACCGGGGGGGCCGCGAATGGCACGCCCCGGAAGACCATGACCTCCTCGCCGAGCGGCGACGGGGCGCCCGCGAGCTGTCCGCCCTCGACGGTGACGGTCGCGCCGGCGGACTGGGCCGCCGCCGGCGCAGCGGTCGCCGGCAGCAGGACGAAGACGAGAGCGAGACCGGTCGCGAGCGCGCCGGCCGTCAGGTTTCGCATCATGGGATCACCTCGAAATCAACTCGGAACCGAATCACCTCGGAATCGGTACGGGCTTCCTATCGGTGTGGGACTCTGGTAGATCAGGTTCCGCGACAGGCCCTGAATCTCGCCGATCTCCGCGCCCTGGTGCTGGATCATGCCGACGAAGACCAGGTCGGTCGCCGGGTCGATCCAGAACCACGTGCCGGCCGCGCCGCTCCAGTAGTACGAGCCCTCGCGGCTCGGCTCGCCGGCCGCGGCCGAGTCGAGCACGACGGCGAAGTCCATCCCGAAGCCGAGCCCTGGGGTCATCGTGGCCTCCGCCTCCGGCGAGAGATGGTTGGTCCGCATCATCTCCACCGTCCGCGGCGCCAGGATGCGAACGCCGTTCAGCTCGCCGTCGTTGGCCAGCATCTGCGCGAAGCGGGCGTAGTCCTCCGCGGTCGAGAAGAGCCCGGCCCCGCCGAGCGGCAGGATCGGCGGCTCGGTTGCGTCCGTCCCGAGCAGTCCGAACATCTGCGGATTCGGCTGCAGCTTGCCGTTCTCGTCGATGGCGTGGATGGTCGCCAGGCGGTCTATCTTCTCCTCCGGCACGTAGAAGGCGGTGTCCGACATGCCGAGCGGCTCGAAGATGCGGTCCTGGAAGAAGTCGGCGAGCGGCTGGCCCGACAGCTTCTCGACCAGGTAGCCCTGCACGTCGACGGAGATGCTGTAGATCCACTGCGTCCCGGGGTGGACCATCAGCGGGATCTCGCCGAGCTTGTCGATCATCGTCTGGAGCGGCTTCTCCAGGTCGAAGATGTCGGCCGCCTGGTAGCGCTGGTCGACGGGGTGCGGGCCGAAGCCGTAGGAGAGGCCGCCGGCGTGGGACATGACGTGCCGCATCGTCAACGGCGACGCGGGGTCCTCAACGGCCAGCTCGTCGCCTGCCCCTTCCGAGCCGTCGCCCGCGTAGACCTTGAGGTCGGCGAACTCCGGGATGTACTTCGCGATCGGGTCGTCGAGCCGCCACTTGCCTTCCTCGTGGAGGATCATCATGGCGACGCCCGTCACCGGCTTCGTCATCGAGTAGATGCGGAAGATGGAGTCGGTGTCGAGCGGCTCGCCGGTGGCCGTGTTCTTCACGCCCGCCGCGCTCAGGTGGGCGGTCTTGCCGTGGCGCGCCACGAGCGTGACGACGCCGGAGAGGCGGCCCTCGTCCACGAAGGCGCGCATCCCGGATTCCAGCCGTTCGAGCCGCTTGGGGTCGATGCCGACCGCCTCGGGCTTCGCGGCCTTCAGGTCGCGGTCCGCCTCCGCGGCCGCCATCACAGCCCCGCCCGGTGCGACGGCGGCGACGAGGGCGAAGACGGCGACGAGCACGAGCGACACGAAACGCAGCTTGGAACTCATTACCACGATTGCACCTCCAGATAGGGTCCGCCGTCAGTTCGGCAACGTGTACGCGAGCAGACGGGCGGGGACGTTGACGCCGCCGACGGCGACGACGACGTACTGCCGCCCGTCGTGCAGGTAGGTCATCGGGGTGCCCGTCTGCGGGGCGGGCATGTACACCTCGCCGACGTTCTCGCCGGTCGCCTTGTCGTAGGCCCGGAGCATGGCGCCGCGGCGGCCGTCGGGGGTGGTGAAGAATCCGCGGTCGATGGCGTTCCGGCCACCCTCGCCGGAGATGACCAGGGTCTTGGTCGTCAGCGTGCCGACCGGGCCCTTGCGTCCCGTTCGGGGAATGTCGACGCCGCGAAGTGCCGGGTGGCGCCGGACCGAGTCCGGCGTCTCGCCGTGCGGCACCTGCCAGACGATGGTGCCGGTGTTCAGGTCGATGGCCGTGATGCGGCCCCACGGCGGCTTCATCAGCGGCAGCCCCTGCACCGTCTGGCCCGGCCCGCGCGCGGGGCCGTTGATGAACGCCATGTCCGAGCGCTCGGGAAGGGATTGCATCGCCAGCACGCGGCTCAGCGTCTGCGAGAAGAGGTAGAGGATGCCGGTCTCGGGGTCGTAGGAGCCGCCCGGCCAGTTCGCGCCGTTCGGCACGAACAGCGTGCCGAACTTGTCGCCCGCGCCGCGGCGGATGGGCGGCGTGAAGACGGGGCCGGTGCGGTACTGCTGCGCGATGCGGAGCGCCTCGGCGTGGAGCTCGGGCGTGAAGTCGATGAGCTCGTCGAGCTCGAAGCCCTGCCGCTCGAAGGGCGGGGGCTTCGTCGGGAACGGCTGCGTCGGCGAGTAGGTCT
>JAGWAJ010000080.1 GCA_021296475.1 Acidobacteriota bacterium | reverse complement strand
GGCGCGGGTCTTCGTCACGCTCAAACCGTCGATCCTGGATCCGCAGGGCAAGGCGATCCTGAGCGCGCTCCACGCGCTGGGCTACGACGCGGTGGAGGACGTGCGGCAGGGCAAGTTCTTTGAGATCGAGATCGCCGCGCCGGCGGCCGGAGAGGCGCCGGCCCTGGCGGCCGAGATGGCCGACCGCCTGCTGGCGAACCCGGTGATCGAGAGCTACCGGGTGGAGGTCGATGACTAGCAGGGGGCCTTGCGGCGACCGCGCCGGGAGCCGCCAGCCGGCCATGAAGGTCGCGGTGGCCGTCTTTCCCGGCTCGAACTGCGATCACGACGCGTACCACGCGCTGAAGCACGTGATCGGCTGCGGGGCGGCGTTCGTCTGGCACAAGGCGGCCGACCTCGGCGGTGCGGACGCCGTCGTGCTGCCGGGCGGCTTCTCGTACGGGGACTACCTGCGGACCGGGGCCATCGCGCGCTTCTCGCCGATCATGACCCGCGTCGTCGAGTTCGCCGCCGCGGGCGGGCCGGTCCTCGGCATCTGCAACGGGTTCCAGGTGCTGCTCGAGGCGGGGCTGCTGCCGGGCGGGATGCGGCGCAACCGGCGGCTGAAGTTCCTCTGCGAGCAGGTGCACCTGCGCGTGGAGCGGACCGACACGCCGTTCACCGGGCTGGCGCGCCCCGGGCAGGTGCTGCGGATGCCGATCGCGCACGGCGAGGGAAACTACTACGCCGACCCGGCCGCCCTGGAGCGGCTCGAGGCCGAGGGCAGGATCGTCTTCCGCTACACGGCGCCGGACGGCCGGCTCGACGAGCGCTGGAACGCGAACGGCTCCACGGCGGCAATCGCCGGCATCTCGAACGCGCAGGGGAACGTCGTCGGGCTGATGCCCCATCCCGAGCGCGCGTGCGAGGCGGCGCTGGGGAGCGCCGACGGCCGGGTGGTGCTGGAGTCGCTGGTCGAAGCCTGTGCCGCGGCGCGGGGCGGAGCGGCCGCGCGCGGAGCCGTACGGGAGGCGGCGGCGGGGAGCGGCGGAGCGGCCGAGCGCAGCGGAACCGCGCGGCCGGGAGCGGGATGAGCGACGCCAGCCGCGAGGTCGTCGATCGGGAGCAGGTGGCGGCGCACGGCCTGACGGAGGAGGAGTTCGCGCGCATCGTCTCCATCCTGGGGCGCCGCCCCAACCTCGTCGAGCTCGGCATCTTCTCGGTGATGTGGTCCGAGCACTGCAGCTACAAGAGCTCGCGCGTGCACCTGCGCCGGCTGCCGACCGCGGGACCCGGCGTGTTGCAGGGCCCGGGCGAGAACGCCGGGGTCATCGCGATCGACGACGATCTGGCCGCGGTTTTCAAGATCGAGTCCCACAACCACCCGTCGTTCATCGAGCCCTACCAGGGCGCGGCGACCGGCGTGGGCGGCATCATCCGCGACATCTTCACGATGGGCGCCCGGCCGATCGCGCTCCTCGACTCGCTGCGCTTCGGGCCGCTCGACGAGCCGCTCGCCCGGCGCATCCTCGAGGGCGTGGTGGCCGGCATCGCCGGCTACGGCAACAGCATCGGGGTGCCGACGGTCGGGGGCGAGGTCGGGTTCGACGAGAGCTACGCCGGCAACCCGCTGGTCAACGTCTTCTGCCTCGGCGTGGCGCGGCGCGACCAACTGGTCAAAGGTCGCGCCGAGGGCGTCGGGAACTCCGTCTACTACGTCGGGGCGAAGACCGGCCGCGACGGCATCCACGGCGCGACGATGGCGTCGGCGGAGTTCGACGACGCGTCGGCGGAGAAGCGCCCCAACGTGCAGGTCGGCGACCCGTTCCAGGAGAAGCTGCTGCTCGAAGCCTGCCTCGAGGCGCTCCGCCGGGACACGATCGTCGGGCTGCAGGACATGGGCGCGGCCGGGCTGACGTGCTCGGCCTGCGAGATGGGCGCGCGCGGCGGCGTCGGGATCGAGATCGACATCACCGACGTCCCGCAGCGGGAAGCGGGCATGACGCCGTACGAGATCATGCTGTCGGAGTCGCAGGAGCGGATGCTGTTCATCGTCCGGCGGGGCGGCGAGGCGGAAGTGGAGCGCATCTTCGCGAAGTGGGACCTCGAAGCGGTGCGCATCGGGACGGTGACCGGCGACGGCCTGCTGCGCGTCCGCCACCGGGGGGCGACGGTGGCGGAGATCCCCAACCGGCCGCTCGCCGACGAGGCGCCGCTCTACGACCGCCCGGTCCGCGAGCCGGAGGACCTCCAGGCGCGGCAGGCGCTCGACCGGGAGGCGCTCGGCGCGCGGCCTGCCCCGCCCCCGGCGGAGGCGCTGCTGGCCCTGCTGGCGTCGCCGCCGGTGGCGAGCAAGCGCTGGATCTGGCGCCAGTACGACCACATGGTGCGGACGAACACGCTGCTGCCTCCCGGCCGGGGCCCGGGGGTGGTCCGCGTCAAGGGGACGGGCCGCGCGCTCGCCTTCTCCGTCGACGGCAACGGGCGGTACTGCTACCTGGACCCGTACCGCGGCGCGGTGCTGGCGGCGGCGGAGTCGGCGCGCAACGTCGCCTGCGCCGGGGCGCGCCCGGTGGCGGCGACGAACTGCCTCAACTTCGGCAACCCGGAGCGGCCGGAGATCATGTGGGAGCTCGCGCGGGCGGTGGAAGGGCTCGGCGACGCGTGTCGGGCCCTGGACGTGCCGATCACGGGCGGCAACGTGAGCCTCTACAACGAGACCGAGGGCCGGGCGATCCTCCCGACGCCGGTCGTGGGCGTGGTCGGCATTCTCGACGCCGCCGACCGCGTGCTCGGCGGCGTCTTCCGGCGCCCGGGGGCGGTCATCGTGCTGCTCGGCGCACCGGGCGGCGCGACCCTCGGCGGCAGCGAGTACCTCAAGCGCATCCACGGCTGGACGCGCGGGAATCCGCCGGCGGTCGATCTCGCGGCGGAGCAGGCGCTCCAGAGGCTGGTGACGGCCCTCGCCGCCGACGCCCTGCTGGAGTCGGCGCACGACTGCGCGGAGGGCGGGCTGGCCGTGACCCTGGCCGAGTGCTGCTTCGACAGCGGAGGCATCGGGGCGGACATCGCGCTTCCGCTACCCGCGGGCGGCGACCCGGTGGCGCAGGCCACGACGCTCTTCGGCGAAGCGGCCACGCAGATCGTCGCCTCGGTGAGGGAGCGCGACGCCGACACGGTGCTCGCCCGCGCGCGCGCCGCCGAGGTGCCGGCGCACGTGCTCGGACGCACCGGGGGCTCGCGGCTGCGCATCGCGGACGGCGGCGCGGCGCTGGTCGATCTGCCCCTGGCGGACGCGGAGCGCGCCTGGACGACCGGTCTCTCGCGCTACTGGGAACCCTCCGCGGCATAATTGGGGACAAGCAGTGTCTGACGGTTTCCGCGACGCGTGCGGCGTGTTCGGCATCTTCGGGCATCAGCAGGCCGCCTCGATGACCTACCTCGGCCTGTACGCCCTGCAGCACCGCGGGCAGGAGAGCGCGGGCATCGCCGTGGCCGAGGACGGCCGCCTGCGTCTGACGCGGGCCATGGGCTACGTCTCGGACGTGTTCGACGACCGGATTCTGGCCGACCTGACCGGGCCCGCCGCGATCGGCCACGTGCGCTACTCCACATCCGGCGACAGCCGCATCGCCAACGCGCAGCCCATCCTGATCGACTGCGCCCACGGCCAGATTGCCCTCTGCCACAACGGCAACCTCGTCAACGCGGGCGAGTTGCGCGCCGACCTGGTGCGGCGCGGGAGCATTTTCCAGACCGGCAGCGACACCGAGGTCGTGCTGCACCTCTACGCGAAGTCGAGGGCGCCGTCGGCGGCGGACGCCATCGTCGAGTCGGTGTCGCAGGTGCGCGGAGCATTCTCGCTGGTCATGCTGACCCCCGAGCACCTGATCGCGGTTCGCGACCCCCACGGTTTCCGGCCGCTCGCCCTGGGGCGGCTGGGCGACGCCTACGTCGTCTGCTCCGAGACCTGCGCGCTGGACCTGATCGGAGCGCGCTACGAGCGCGACGTCGCCCCGGGCGAGGTGCTGGTCATCGGCGCCGAGGGCATGCGGTCGTTCCGGCCCTTCGCGCCGGTTCCGGCCGCCCACTGCGTGTTCGAGCACGTGTACTTCTCCCGGCCCGACAGCTACGTGTTCGGGCAGAGCGTCAACGAGGTGCGGACGAACCTCGGGCGCCGGCTGGCACGGGAGGCGGCGGTCGAGGCCGACGCCGTGGTGCCGATTCCCGACTCGGGCCTCTGCGCGGCGATGGGCTACGCCGAGCAGTCCGGCATCCCGCTGAAGATGGGTCTCATCCGCAACCACTTCGTCGGTCGGACCTTCATCCAGCCGCAGCAGTCGATCCGGGCGTTCAAGGTGAAGATCAAGCTGAACACCGTGCGCAGCATCCTCGACGGGCAGCGCGTGGTGCTGGTCGACGACTCCATCGTGCGCGGCACGACGAGCCGCAAGATCGTCTCGATGATCAAGGCGGCGGGCGCGGCCGAGGTGCACATGCGGATCAGTTGCCCGCCGACGGTGGCCCCCTGCTACTACGGCATCGACACCCCGCACCGCGACGAGCTGATTGCGGCGCGGCGCGGCGTCGACGAGATCTGCGAGTTCATGGGCGCCGACACCCTGGCCTACCTGAGCATCGACGGCCTGCGCGGGGCGGTCGGTCCGCAGAGCGGCGACTACTGCACGGCGTGCTATACGAAGGACTATCCGGTGAGTCCGCCGCGCGACGAACGGGCCTACCTGCAGATGGTGCTCAAGATGGCGGGCACCGGGGAGCCGCACGTTCAGGATCGATGATTCGGCCGCGCAGGCGGCCAGCAGAGCGGAGTGCCGAGGGCGGGCGGCGCGCGCGGGCAAGGAACACGCGGTCGGAGGATGGACTACAAGGGGGCGGGCGTCGACATCGACAGCGCCGGCGCGCTCGTCGCGCGGGTTCGCGATCTGGCGCGCAGCACGTACACCAGCGGCGTGCTCTCGGACATCGGGGCTTTCGGCGGCGTGTTCCGGCCGGAGCTCGCGGGCCTCGACGATCCCGTTCTGGTGGCGAGCGCGGACGGCGTCGGCACCAAGCTGAAGGTGGCCTTCGCCGCCGGCCGCCACGACACGGTCGGCGTGGACCTGGTCAACCACTGCGTGAACGACATCCTGGTGCAGGGGGCGCGGCCGCTCTTCTTTCTCGACTACCTGGCCACGGGGGCGCTGCGCCCGGACGTCTCGGCCGCGGTCGTCGCCGGCGTGGCCGACGGGTGCCGGGCGAACGGCTGCGCGCTGCTCGGCGGGGAGACGGCGGAGATGCCGGGGATGTACGCGGCCGGCGAGTACGACCTGGCCGGGTTCGTGGTCGGCATCGCGGACCGGCGGCGCCTCGTCGACGGGCGCGGCATCGTCCCGGGCGACGTGCTCATCGGCCTGCCGTCGTCCGGCCTGCACACGAACGGCTACTCGCTCGCGCGGCGCATCGTCTTCGAGACGCTGGGGTTGGGCGTGGATTCGCGGGTCGACGAGCTCGGATGCACGGTGGGCGACGAGCTCCTCAGGATCCACCGCTCGTACCTCCGGGCGGTGTGGCCGGCCGTCGAGGCGGGTCTCGTCAAGGGCCTCGCCCACGTCACCGGCGGCGGCCTCACCGACAACCTCCCGCGCATCCTGCCCCCCGGCTGCAGCGCGCACATCGACCGAGGGGCTTGGCGCGCGCCGCCGATCTTCACGTTCCTCCAGGCACGGGGCGACGTCCCGACCGCCGACATGTACCGCACGTTCAACATGGGCATCGGGATGGTCCTCGTCTGTAACCGAGGCGCCGAGCCGGAGCTGCTGGCCGCGCTGGCCGAGGCCGGGGAGGCCGGGGCGGTCCGGATCGGCACGGTACGGCCGGGGGCGCCGGGCGTGGCGTACCGCGGCGCGGACGGCGGGCCATGAGCGCGCCGCCGAATCGCCGCCTCGGAGTGCTCATCTCCGGTCGCGGCAGCAACCTGCAGGCGATCATCGATGCCGTCGCGGAGGGCGTGCTCGATGCGCGCATCGCGGTGGTCATCTCGAACCGCGAGGGCGCGCCGGGCCTCGAGCGGGCCCGGCGGGCGGGCATCGCCACGCGCACCATCCGGCACACGGACTACAACTCGCGCGAGGCGTTCGACTTGGCCATGGTGGACGAGCTCGAGCGGTGCGGCGTGGGCCTCGTCTGCCTGGCCGGGTTCATGCGACTGCTGAGCCCCGCCTTCATCCACGCGTTTCCCGCGGCCATCCTCAACATCCACCCTTCGCTGCTGCCGTCGTTCCCGGGACTCGACGCGCAGCGACAGGCGTGGGAGCACGGCGTCGCCGTGAGCGGCGCCACGGTGCACATCGTCACCCCGGAGCTCGACGCCGGGCCGATCGTGCGCCAGGCGGTGGTGCCGGTCCGCGAGGGCGACACGCCCGAATCGCTCGCGGCCCGCATTCTCGAGGTGGAGCACCGCATCTACCCGGAGGCGATCCGGGCCGTGCTCGACGGGGGCTGGCGCATCGAGGGGCGCCGCTTCGTCACCGGAGGGGCCCCGCGGGGCGTCCTGTAGAATCGCCCCGATGACGCCGGACGAACAGTACGCGTACCTGACCAAGGGCTGCGTCGACGTGGTGCGCGAGGGCGACCTGCGCAAGAAGCTCGGCGCGGCCGCCGCGACCGGCCGTCCCCTGCGCGTCAAGGTCGGCTTCGATCCGACTGCGCCCGATCTCCACCTGGGCCACACGGTGCTCATCCGGAAGATGAAGCACTTCCAGGACCTCGGCCACACGGTCGTCTTCGTCATCGGCGACTTCACGGGGCTGATCGGCGACCCGACGGGCCGTTCGAAGGCGCGGCCGCCGCTGACGCGCGAGGAGATCGACGCCAACGCCGAGACCTACAAGGCGCAGGTCTTCAAGCTGCTCGACCCCGTCCGGACGGTCGTCGACTTCAACAGCCGCTGGCTCGGCGCGCTGGGCAGCGAGGGGCTGATCCGCCTCGCGGCCCGCTACAGCGTGGCCCAGATGCTGGAGCGCCGCGAGTTCCGGCAGCGCTACGACGAGGGCCGGTCGATCTCGATTCACGAGTTCCTCTACCCACTGGCGCAGGCCTACGACTCGGTCCACCTCGAGACCGACGTCGAGCTCGGCGGCACCGATCAGCTCTTCAACCTGAACGTCGGGCGCGACATCATGCCGTCCTACGATCTACCGGCCCAGGTCGTGCTGACGACGCCCCTGCTCGTCGGCCTCGACGGCGTCGAGAAGATGTCGAAGTCGGCCGACAACTATGTCGGCATCGCCGAAGCGCCCGACGACATGTTCGGCAAGCTGATGTCGATCGCCGACCCCCTGATGTGGCCCTACTACACCCTGCTGACCGACCGCACGGATTCCGCGATCGCGGCGCTCCGGGACGGCGTGGAATCGGGCTCCGTCCATCCGAAGCAGGCGAAGGTCGATCTCGCCCAGCTGATCGTCGCCGACTTCCACGGCGCCAGCGCCGCCCGCGAGGCGGCTGCCGAGTTCGAGCGCCGCTTCGTGCAGAAGTCGCTTCCGTCCGCCATGCCGGAGCACGCCATCGCCGTGCCCGGGGACGGCCTCCGTCTCACCCGCGTCCTCGTCGACTGCGGGTTCGCGCCGTCGACCGCCGCCGCCGGACGGTTGATCCGCCAGGGCAGCGTCCGCCTCGACGGCGAGCGGACCGACGACCCCTGGCGGACCGTCCCCTCCGGCGCCGCGCCGTTCGTGCTCCAGGTCGGCAAGCGCCGCGTCGCCCGCATCACCCCCACCCCCACGGGCGCCGCCGCTCCGCGCCCCGCCCCCGACCCCCTCGCCGTCTCCGACTCCTAGGACTCCCGGCTCGCGCCCGGCGCCCCTTTTCCGCCCCGTGCGATTTCCCTGTTGACAGCCCCCGGTCGCCCTTGTATGATCGCCGGTCTGTGCTCATGGTGGGTGAGCCCACCGGGCGGCACGACGCGGGTAATCGACTCGCGGCCGGGTTCTTTGAAAACTGGATAGGACGTCGACGTGGGCACACGTCGAGTATCAGCCTGACACGCAATTCGACAACGCAAGAGCCAATTCGGTTCTCGTGTTGAACGTTTGCCGACGGCCCCTCGGGGTCCGAGGCGCACGCTTTCAACTTGAGAGTTTGATCCTGGCTCAGAATCAACGCTGGCGGCGTGCCTCATACATGCAAGTCGAACGCGAACGCGGCCTTCGGGCCGCAAGTAGAGTGGCAGACGGGTGAGTAACGCGTGGGTGACCTGCCTTCGAGTGGGGGATAACCTTCCGAAAGGGGGGCTAATACCGCATAACATCCCGCCCTTGG
>JAGWAJ010000005.1:58580-92222 GCA_021296475.1 Acidobacteriota bacterium | reverse complement strand
GCTCTCCGCCGCAGCGCCCGTGGCGACTCCCGCGCGCGCTCGCGGGCCCTGACGGCCGCGTCGGGAGTCTGCGCGGACGCCTGACTCCTGCGACGCCCGTTCCACGGAGCACACCCCTGGGCTTCGCCATCCTGCTCGGCACCCTCGGCATGGCCGCCGCCCTCGCAACCGGTTGCGCGGCGCCCGGCGGGGCCGACGGCCGCCGCGTCATCGTGCTCGGCATCGACGGCATGGACCCTGGCTATCTGCAGCGGTTCATCGACGAGGGACGGCTTCCCAACTTCGCGCGCCTCGCCGCCGAGGGGAGCTTCGCGCCTCTCGAGACCAGCATGCCCCCCCTCAGCCCGGTCGCCTGGTCCAACTTCATCACCGGCATGGACCCCGGCGGGCACGGGGTCTTCGACTTCCTGCACCGCGAGGCGGCGACCATCGAGATGTATCCGCCGACCTACCGCGTGCTGCCGGCCGGGCGCAGCCTGCGCTTCGGCTCCTGGGAGCTGCCGCTCACCGGCGGCGGCGTCGAGCTGGTGCGCCGGGGCCGCGCGCTCTGGGAGATCCTGGAGGACGCGGGCGTCCCGACCACCATCTACCGGATGCCGATGAACTTCCCTCCGGTGGAGGCAGGCGGGCAATCGCTGTCCGGCATGGGGACGCCCGACGTGCTCGGTACCTCCGGCACCTACGCGCTCTACACCGACTATCCGCCCGCGAACGCGGACGACCTGTCGGGCGGGACCTTCCACCTCGTCGAGGTGGTCGATCACCGCGTGCAGGCGACGCTCGTCGGCCCCCCGAACACCTTCCGCCGCCTGCCCTCGGAGTCGGGCGCCGCACGCCTCGCCGGAGTCGAGCCCGACTACGAGAACCCGGACCTCGCGATCGACTTCGAGGTCCTGGTCGACCCGGAGGCGCCGGCCGCGAAGATCGTCATCCAGGACGCCGAGGTGATCCTCAACGAAGGCGAGTGGAGCGACTGGGTCGGCGTGGAGTTCGAGGCCGTGCCGTTCGTCGCCGGCGTCGGCGCCGCGGCGCGCTTCTACCTGCAGGAGGTCCGCCCCGACTTCCGGCTCTACGTGACGCCGCTGCAGATCGACCCGTCCAACCCCGCCCTCCCGCTCTCGACCCCCGCGGACTGGGCGGGCGAGCTGAGCGCGGCGCTCGACCGCTTCTACACCCAGGAGCTCCCCGAGGACACCGACGCCTACCTGGACGGGGTGTTCACGGCCCGCGAGTTCTGGGAGCAGGCACGCTTCGTCTACGGCGAGCAGCGCCGCGCCCTCGACCATGCGCTCGCCGGCTTCGACGAGGGTTTTCTCTTCTTCTACTTCTCGAGCGTCGACCAGGGAAGCCACATGCTCCACCACTTCGGGGACGCCGAGCATCCGGCGTTCGTCGAGGACGATCTGCTGGCGGACGGGCTGGCCACGCTTTACGAGGAGATGGACGAGGCGCTCGGGCGGGTCGTCGAGTGGATCGGGGACGACGAGCGGACGACGCTCATCGTGATGTCGGACCACGGGTTCACGCCGTGGTACTGGACGGTGCAGCTCAACTCGTGGCTCGTCGACCAGGGCTACGTGGCGCTCCGGGACCCGTCCCGGCAGGGCCAGTCGCCCCTCTTCCTCAACGTCGATTGGAGCCGGACCACCGCCTACGCGCTCGGGCTCCAGGGCCTCTACGTCAACCTGGCGGGGCGCGAGGAGCAGGGCATCGTCGCGCCGGAGGCGGAGTACGAGGCGCTGCTCGACCGGCTGGAGGCCGATCTGCTGGCGATGGTCGACGAGCGCAACGGCCGGTCGCCCGTGTCTCTGGCCTACCGCTCGCGGGAGGAGCTCCGCGGCCCCTACGCCGACGA
The DNA here is from genome assembly GCA_021296475.1 of Acidobacteriota bacterium. Lineage (GTDB taxonomy): Bacteria > Acidobacteriota > Vicinamibacteria > Vicinamibacterales > UBA8438 > JAGWAJ01. Next base: position 90,367 of record JAGWAJ010000005.1, on the reverse strand, counting down.
GGCGCCCGACATCGTCGTCGGCTACAGCCGCGGCTACCGGTCGTCGTGGGAGAGCCCCCTCGGCGAGTTCCCACACGAGATCTTCGGGGACAACGACGAAGCCTGGAGCGGCGACCACCAGAACGACTACCGGCTCGTCCCGGGCGTGCTCCTCACCAATCGCGAGATCACCCTGGCCGACCCCGCCCTCTACGACGTCACCGTAGCCGTGCTCGACGAGTTCGGCCTCCCGCCGCAGCCCGAGATGATCGGCGAGGACGCCATCGGATACTGAACCCAGGCCGGAGACAACCATCCCAGGGAGACGTTCGATGTTCGGTTCCAGGGTGAAGATCGACAAGGCGCTGCTCGACAAGGCCAAGCGCTACGCCGGCATCGCCGGCTACGCGAGTGTCGACGAGTTCATCGCCCACGCGTTGGAGAAGGAGATCGCCAAGCTCGAGGACGCGGACTCCGAGGACGAAATCCGCAAGCGTCTCAAGGGACTCGGCTACATTTCCTGAACGGGAGACTTGCACGCGTGGTCACTTCGCAACGCGACGTACTCGCGGTCGCCTCCTAGCCGGATTGCAGTTGTGGTCACCCTCATCGACGCGGTCAACCGGGGTCTGACGCCCCTCTTCGACCTGCTCTGCTGGCCGTTCCGGGCTCTGCCACCCATATGGGCGCTGCTGGCCATCTCCTGCCTGAGCGGCGTCGCCATGGTCTGGATCTTCGGGAGGACGTCGGATCAGAGCCGCATCCGGCACCTGCGCGAGCAGATCCGGGGCAACCTGATCGGCGTGCGGCTGTTCCAGCGCGACGTGGGCGTCATCCTGCGCCTGCAGCGTCGCATCTTCGGCGATACGTTCCGTTACATGCGGCTTGCGCTCGTCCCGATGGTCGTGATGCTCGTCCCCGTGCTGCTGATCATGACGCAGCTCAACCTGCGCTTCGCGGTCAGCCCGCTCGCCCCCGGCGAGACGGCAGTGGTCAAGGCGTTCGTTCGCGACGCGGAGCTCCTCGGGGCACCGGCGCGCCTGGAAGCCGGGAGCGACCTGTCGGTCGAGACCCCGGCCGTGCGCATGCCGGCGGCGGGCGAGGTGGCTTGGCGCGTTCGGGCGAACGCCCCCGGCGAGCACCGCCTCGTCGTGCACGTCGGGGGCGCTTCGGTCGAGGCGCACCTGGTCGCCGGCGAGGGCTGGGGCGCCGTTCCGGACCGGCGCACCGGCCGGGGCGTCATCGACACGCTGCTGTACCCCGGCCAGCCGCCCATCGCCGGCGACCACGCCATCGAGGCGGTGGAGATCGGTTACGCGGCCCTCGATATGCGGGCCATCGGCTGGCCCGTCCACTGGCTGGTGGCGTTCTTCGTCCTCTCGATCGCGTTCGGCTACGCGCTCAAGGGCCCGCTGGGAGTCGAGCTGTAGCCCAGCGCCGAACGGAAGCTCCTCGGGCTTCACGGGCTCCGGAGCAGGAGGCGAGGGCCCTTGGGCGGGGCCGGCGGCCGTGGCGCCGGCCCCCTGACGTCCGGGTCGCCGCCGGGCCGCAGCGGCTCGTTGCGCGCCTGGTTGGCGCGCGCTCTCATCCCGGCGCTCTTCGGCGTTCCGGTGTCGAACGACCATTCCCGCCCCTTGCCATGGCTTTCGCACACTTGCGCGATCAGGGCGGCCCCGGATACCGGCCCGTGGCTATTGAGGTACCCGCTGATTCCCGAGGCCACGATGGCTCGGGCCGCGTCGCTTGTCGCGTACCGCTCCGTCGGCAGCCGGCCGCTGGCAATGGTCTTCGCGATCGTGAGCTCTTTCTCATCGACGTCAATCGCTACCCGCCGGTAGCGGTGCGCCAGCACGGCGTCCGCTGCGTCGCTTCCCAGCTCCATCGGATTCAACCGGATCTCCGGATCCAGCTTGTGGATTTCCGTGGGGAACTCGTCCGCAAGCTCCTTGTTCGCGCTCCTCCACGCGTGCGCGATGGCCGCGGCGCTGGTGTGCGGCACGAGGCTGACCGCACCGGCGAGCGCGGCCCGGTCTCTCTCGGCCGCTACCAGTACGTCCACGATGTCGCGCACGAGCACGGCCTCCGCCCGCTCGAGCTTCCCCGCGAGGATCTGCATGTTCGTCAGTACCATCTCCCGCCGGCCCTCGACGACCGCCTCGTGCTGCCCTTCGGGGGGAATCGGCCGCAGGACCGTCAGGTCGATGCTGCCGGTGCCGAAGCCCACCCGGATGTGCCTCCCGTCGATCCGTTCCGGTTCTCCCTTCAGCAGTTCGACGACGTCGTTCTCGTCTCCCTGACAGAGGTTGATCAGGCTCTCCCGGTCCGTGAACAGAAGGTCGATATCCGTGCTCAATCGGTGCGCCAGACGAGCGGCGAGGATCGTTCCACCGCACAGGTGCGCGCGGCCGGGTGGCTTCCCGGATTCTCCCGGCAGGTTGCGGATAATGTCCCGCTTCTCCAGCCACAGGCTCCGCGCTGGTTCCGGCAACGACAGCCTCTCGCTCATCGCTGCGCGAACTTCCTTAGAAAGCCGGCTCGGCTTCGCGGCACGTGCTGCCGTTCCTGGAACGCTCGCACAAGCTGCCGCCAGGTGAACGCGCCTTCCAGGTGCGCGTTCATGAGTTCCTCGAAGTCCGCCTCCCGCGTGAGTACCCCGATCGCGCTGCGCTGGATTCGGTTTCGGTTCGCCGCCCGCATCGCCTCGTACACTTCTTCGGGTCTCGGCGGCCTCGCCCATCCGGCGCACCGCCCGCAGATAACCGAACGCACGGTCTGCGACCGCGGGCCCGTGGCGTCCGGATCCGCGTCCGGACGCAGGCTCAGCAGCGTCTCGGTTGGGGTGTACTCGTCGTCGTACCGCTCGGGCGGGCCGAGGTCCACTGAAACGGCCAACGCGTGCTCGGCCGCTCGCCGTCGCGTTTCGTGCGCGGCCCAGGTCCGGATCTCCTGCTTGGATCCCACGGCGTCGCTTCCCCGATTTCGCCCGTTCATTCTATGGGCAACGTCTCTCTCGGGGCCGTCTCCCCGGGGCCGCCGCTTGCTCGGCTTGTTGTGCGGGACGCAGAATCGAGGCCCAACTCACCCCAGCCGGGACGACAGATCGGCGAGGGCCGCGGGGCGGCTCGTCGCCACAGCGAAGCCGAGCCGGTCGGAGTCGGCTAGCGGTCGGACCTCGACCGCCGCGTCGCCGAAGAGGTGGACACCGAACACCGCGAGCGCCTCACCCAGGGCGCTGTCGGCGTCATCCGACCGCGGGGCCGCCAAGCGGTCGTTGGCGACTACCGCGATCTCGTTGCCGAGAAACGAGGCGGTGCCGCCCGGCAGATCCGCCGTGTCCCGCTCGAGGCGCCCCGCGGCGGCGATCAGCGCGCCGGCAGCAGCGGCCAGCCGGTCCGCAAGCGGTCCGTCCAGCGGCTGCTTCCGCGTGTAGACGAGACCCAGCCGGCCGTCGGCGTCGTCGAGGGCGTAGTTGCCCTCGTGCGCTACCAGCACGACCCGGGGGCCGCCCGTGAGGTGCGTGTAGTCGGCGACGTCGATGAGCAGCCCCGGCACGGCGCCCTGCTGGATCCAGCGGTGGAAGATCTCGATGCAGGCGCGCGGCGCGGGTGCGCTGCGCGGATCGAGGTACAGCTTCACGGCGATGCGCTGCAGCCGGTCGATTGCGTGCTCCATCGGACTCACGGCATGGCGGCGGCCGGTGACGGCGCGGGCCCTGCGGCGGGGCGCGCGGCCAGGCGCGCCTGGCAGGCGTGGCTCGCCTCGAGGAAGAGCTGCGCCTCCTCGATGAGCTGCCGGACCGCCTCGGCGGTGGCGGCGGGGCCCCGCTCGTGGCGGCGGAACAGGTACATGGCGAACTTGCCGCCCGCGTACTTGTCGAAGAAGACCTGCGTGTCGAAGAAGCGGGTGCGGAACTCGCGGACGATATCGGCGGGGTCGTCGCCGACGTCGATGAACTCCGCCTTCACCAGCCCCTTCGCAGCGAGGAGCATCCCGCGGTACGCGCGGTCGTCGGCAGCGTCGACGCGTCCCGCCTCGAGCTCGAGCTGCGCCTCGAAGATCTGGGCCTCGGCCGCCGCGAGGTCGAACTCGGTCAGCGAGACCACCTCGCCCGCGCACTCGCCGACGCCCATGTCGCCGAGCGTGAATTCGCGCGGATCCCCCCAATCCGAGTAGAAGGCGCGGCCTCCTGCCGCCTCGTCGCCGCGGGCGGGAACGGGCACCAGGTCCTCCAGCATCGCCTTGAGCTCGCGCTTGCCGATGCGCCGCGTGAACGCCTGGAAGGACTCCGTCCCCTGGCGTTGGGCAACGAAGCGGGCCGTGATCCGCTCGACCACCTCGGGAATCCGTTTCGACGGAATCGCGCCCGAGGCGAGTCCGTAGGAAGCGGCATTCTCTGTCCACTGGCCGCCGAGCACCACCTGGAAGTGCGGCACCGTGTAGCCGTCGATCGTGCGGCTGACGCCGTAGAAACCGAGGTCCGCGATGTGGTGCTGGCCGCACGAGTTGAAGCAGCCGCTCGTCTTGATGCGCAGGCCCTCCACCGCCGGGTCCGTCGGTGACGCCGCGGCGCGCAGCCGCTCCCGCAGCTCTGCCGCGAGCCCGCGCGACGAGGCGATGCCGAGCTTGCACGTGTCGGTGCCGGGGCAGGCGGTGATATCGGCGATGGTGCCGGCCCCCGGCTCGGCGAGCCCGAGCTGGACGAGGTCGCCGTGCAGGTCGGGCAGGTCGGCGGCGCTCACCCAGCGCAGCACGATGTTCTGCTCGACGGTCGTCCGGACCATGTCGCCGACGTAACGGCGGGCCACCGCGGCCAACCCGCGCATCTGGCGGGAGGTAAGGTCCCCGAGCGGCAGGGCCACGGTCACGGTTGCGTAGCCGGTCTGCCGTTGCTCGTAGACGTTGGTGCGCGCCCAGGCCCCGAAGCCATCGCGGCCGGGGCCGTCCGCGGGGCTTACGTCGAGCGGCGCCGGCGGCCGGAGCGGGGTTTCGGACTCGCCCGGCGCGGCGGCGACGTGCGCGTCCCACCGTGCGTCGTCGGGCAGCGATGCCCGCTCCTCGAGCACGAGGCGCTTGAACTCGTCGAGCCCGAGCTGGGCGACGAGGAACTTGATGCGCGCGCGGGCGCGGTTGCGCTTCTCGCCCAGGCGGGCGAAGACGCGCGCGATGGCCTGGGCCAACGGGAGGAGCTCCTCCACCGGCAGGAACGCGTCGAACAGCTTCGCCTGGTGCGGCACGGCCCCGAGTCCGCCGCCCACGTAGGTCTCGAAGCCGCGCTCGACGCGGCCGTCCACGGTCCGGGTGACCGCGACGAGTCCGAGATCGTGCATCGAAACGAGCCCGCACGCATGCTCGCGGCAGCCCGAGAACGCCACCTTGAACTTGCGCCCGAAGTCCTGCGCGTCGGGATGGCCGAGCAGGAACCGCATGCACGCCTTGGCGTAGGGTGTCACGTCGAACGTCTCGTCGCGGCAGACGCCGGCCAGGGGACACGCGGTCACGTTGCGCACGGTGTTGCCGCACGCCTCGCGCGTCGTGATGCCGACCGCCCCGAGCCGGCGCATCAGGTCGGGCGTGTCGTCGAGGTGGACGAAATGAAGCTGGACGTCCTGGCGCGTCGTGATGTGGCAGACGCCGTCGCTGTACTCCTCGGCGAGGTCGGCGAGCGCGTCCATCTGGTCCGCCGTGAGGCCGCCGAAGGGGATCTTGATCCGCTGCATCCCCGGCGCGTCCCAGACCGTCTCCGGACCCTTGGTCAGGCCGTTCGAAGGATAGGGAAGCGGCTTCGCGCCGGTCCCGTCGTTGCGCTGCCCGTTGTCGTACCGCTGGCCGTAGACGCCCCGCCGAAGGCGCGTCTCGGCGAAGACCTTCTCGTCGATCTTCCCCTGCCGCCGCAGGTCGATCTGTCGCTCGAAGGTATCGATCTCGTCCGCCAGCTCGCCGGGCATCCGGTCCGCCAACGCTGCTTTCCAGCTCACTTCACACCTCCGGGGGGCGCTCGCCGCCCCGGCCAGGAGTCTGCGCCGCACGACGTGCGCGGCAGAACTTGGCGGCAGCGCGGACTCCCAACGCCCCGTCAGGGCGCTAGCGCCCCAGCGCCTGCGCCGCGGATGTCTCGCTGGCGCGAGATTCCCGCGCCAGTGCACCCAGACCCACGACGTCGCCGATCACGATCGTTCCCGGCGCGTCGCCGCTTTCCAGCGGGGCATCGCCGAGACCATCCAGCCGTCCGATCCACTGCTGCATCTCGGGCCGCGACGCCGCCAGCACGATCGCGGCCGGGGTGTCCCGTCGCCATCCGGCCTCCAGCAGGGTGGCGGCGACGCGGGCGCGGGCGCGCAGGCCCATCAGCACCACGACGGTCACCCCGTTGGGGGCCAGCGACTCGACGATGGGGCGAAACGACGCGTCCGCGTGTCCGGACACGGCCACGAACCCGGTGGCGAGACCGCGGTGGGTGATCGGGATGCCGGCGGCCTGCGGGGCCGCCACGACGCTGGTCACTCCGGGGACCACCTCGAACGGCACGCCGGCGGCGCGGAGCGCCAGCGCCTCCTCGCCGCCGCGCCCGAGCACGAACGGATCGCCGCACTTGAGCCGGACGACCCGCTTCCCCTGACGCGCCCCGCGAATGAGCAGGCGGTGGATCGTCTCCTGCGTCACGGCCTTCCGCCCGGCGCGCTTCCCGACGCGGAAGCGCTGGGCGCGCGGCGCCGCGGCCACCACCTCCGGCGGTACCAGGGCGTCGTAGAGAACGAGGTCCGCCGCTTCGAGGCGGCGGGCGGCCCGTACGGTCAGCAGCTCGGGGTCGCCGGGCCCGGCGCCCACGAGGGAGACGAAGCCGCCGCCGGTCGTTGCCGTCATGCTCGGGAACCATCGGCCGGCCGCGGCGGGCTGTCGTGCAGGCGCACGAGCGCGTCGAGCAACTGCGGCCGCCGCTCCGGGAGGGGCACGCCCGTGCGGCGCCACTCGCTCCGCAGGCGGTCCGCCTCGGCCAGCCAGCGCTCGACCTGCTCGGCGGGCAGCAACGCGTCGAGCGCCTGCCGCAGGAGCCCGGCGAGGGCCGGAGCCCGCCCGTCCGTGGAGATGGCCACCGTCAGGCCGGAGCGCCGCACCACGCCGCCCAGGTACAGGCTCGCGTTCGGCGGATCGTCGACTGCGTTCACGAAGAGACGGCGCTCTTCGGCCGCCCCGGCGACCTGCCGGTTCACCGCCGGCGGCGCGGCCGCCACGACCAGCCACGCGCCGTCGAGGTCGTGCGCCTCGAACGGACGCCGGACGCAGGCCACATCCGCCTGCCGGATGCCGGGGGCGATCTCAGGAGCCACGACCGTCACGTCGGCGCCCGCGTCGAGCAGAGCGCGGATCTTGGAGGCCGCGACACCGCCGCCGCCCACGACGACGACGCGCCGGCCGGCCAGCTTCAGAAAAGCGGGAAAGAGCGTCATCCGACTCCTGGGCGCCTGCGCGCCCGTCAGGGCGCGCTTACGTCGCGGGCGCCTCCCGCAGCCGGGATGGCCGGTCCGTGGAGCCCGCACTCGCTCTTTGCAGTGCCGCGCCACCGGCCGGCGCGAGGATCCTCGTCCGGACTCACCGGACTGGTGCACGGCCAGCAGCCCACGCTGGGGTAGCCGCGATCGTGGAGCGGATTGTACGGCACGTCGTTCGCCAGCAGATATTGCCAGACGTCCCGGCTGGTCCAGGCGACGAGCGGGTTGACCTTGGCGATCCCGAACTTGGCGTCCCACCCGACCACCGGCGCGTTCGCCCGCTGCGGCGTCTGGTCACGGCGGATGGCGGTGATCCAGGCATCCACCGTGCGCAACTCGGCGGCGAGCGGAAACACCTTGCGGCGGGCGCAGCAGCCGTCCGGGTCCTGCTCCCACAGCCGATGCTCCGGATCGAGGGTGGCGTCCGGCGCTTCCCCCGCCGTGCGCTCGGGGCTGACGCCGCGGATCGTCAGGCCGTAGCGCGCCTCCAGGCGGCTCCACAGCTCGCGGGTCTCCGGGAACAGGACGCCGGTGTCGAGCGTGAACAGATCGATCGGCAGCCGGTGACGCCCGATCAGGTCGATCAGGACGCAACCCTCGGCGCCGAACCCCGTGGCGAACGTCAGCCGGTCGGCATAGCGTTCCACGGCCCAGCGCAGGACGACTTCCGGAGGAACTCCCTCCAGGACGTCCGCGCACATCTCAAGCGGAGCCGTGCGCTCCGCGCACGGGCTCAGTACTGCGACGTTGCTCACGACGCTTCACCTCCGTACGTCGACGCCGGCGCCTGCTGGGCGACACCGAAGACCGCCAGTTGCACGCCGAGCACGAACAGGACGACCGCGAGGCTGGCGCGAAGCGGACGTTCGGGAACCGCGGTCGCCAGCCGCGCTCCGGCCAGGACGCCGGGAATCCCGCCCACCAGCACCGCCCCGGCCAGGGCGACATCGACACGGCCGGCGGCCGCGTGGCCGACGGTCGCGGCCGACGACAGGACGAGCGCGTGGATCAGGTCCGTGCCGACGCTGGTGCGTGCGGCGAGCGGGTAGCCGAGCGCGAGCACGCAGAGGAGCAGCGAGCCGCTGCCGACGCTGGTCATGCTGACCAGCACGCCGGTGACGAAGCCGAGGCCGACCGTCGCCGCTGCGGAGGGCATGCGGCGCGGCCGCAACCGCTCCGCGAGGAGCACGCGCAGCAAGAGCGCGGCCGCGGCCAGGATCAGCACGAAGCCCAGGGCGTGCGCCAGCCACGCCTCGAGCCGGTGGCCGGGGAGCCGGTTGAGAATCGCGATCCCGACGGCGGCGCCCGGGAGCGATCCTGCCGCCAGCCGCGCCGCGGTCTGCCAGTGCACCTCGCGCCGCAGCGCGTAGAAGCCGCCCCCGACCAGCTTCATGCCGGCCGCGATCAGCACGTCCGAGCCGATCGCTATCGAGGGCGGCACCCGCGCCACGAGCACGAGCGCCGGCGTCAGCAGGGCCCCACCTCCGGTTGACGTTGCGCCGACGAGGGCGCCCACGATGAAGCCGATGGCGATCGGGGCGAGGTCGAGTCCGGTCACGTCTCGGATGCTGCTGCAAAAAAAAGGCCCGAGGGGCGTCGCCCCCCGGGCCTTGGGTCCTTCGCGTCGAGTGTTCGCTTCTTCTAGTGACGCAGCACACGTGACGCAGCACGACCGTCGGCGCGGGGGCCCTCAGCGGGCTCGCTACAACAGCAGCCGGTCATTCGCAACGTCACGCGCACATCATGTCAGTCCGCGCCACCGTCGTCAAGTGCCGCCGAGACCCGGTCACTCCGAACCGTCGTCCTCCTCCGCGGTGAGCGCCAGGGCCTCCCGAAGCCGGACCGCCGCGTCCGGGAGGCGGTCGCCGGTCTCGCCGTCGAGCACGATGTCGAACGAGTCGAGCCGCTCGCCGTAGAAGCGCTCGTTCGCGTCGCGGTCGGCCCGCAGGGTCGCTCCGCCGAGTGCTGCACCCGCGAACACCCCCCGCGTGCGCGAATAGCTGAGGATCTCCGCCGTCAACTGGAGGTCCGTCGACGCCTCGAGGCTGCGGCCGACCGGTCCCACGACCGCCGAGACGTCGCCACCGAGCTTGAACTGGTTGTCGAGCAGCCGCCGCAGCCCCCGGGCGTTCTGTATCAGAAGCACGACGTCCGCCGACTGCGCTCCGACCTGCAGGCCGACGCTGCCTCCGGTCAGGGTGAGGAACGCCGGGGCGGACCAGCTTCCGGTGTCCGGATCCCTCCCCGCGATGAAGCCGCGACCGCGCTGCCCCCCGAGGAAGAAGCCAGCCTTGACCGTGGACGGGAAAACCGCAATCGCGACGGCCCGCTCGAGGATGGCGCGGGGTATCGCCGCGTCGGGCGCCTCCATGATCTCCTCGAGGACGACGATTCCCTCGTCGAGCCGCGCCGCCTCCTCGTCCCCTTGGGCGGACGCCGGCGCCCCCGCGAGGACAAGGCCGAGCAGCGCCGCCGCGGCGCGGACGTGCCGGAGGCGACTTCGAGCGGAGCACCGTTCGTGAACAGGCGCGCTTGTGCCGTGTGTAGTAGCCATGCCCTTCATGGTAGCCCACCGCGGCGCGGAATCCGCGCCCGGCAGTCGCCGCTGACGGCTCCGGTCCCCACGTCCGCAAGGAATCAGCATCGCTGATACTACAGGTGCTTGCCATTAGCCACGGTTGTAGGTAAGGTGGCGACTCATGCACCTGGAGTCCCTGAACATCTTCTGTGACGTGGTGCGTCATCAGAGCTTCTCGCGCGGGGCCGTCGCGAGCTCCGTGAGTCAGTCCGCGGCGAGCCAGGCAGTGCGCCAGATCGAGAAGCGGCTCGGGGCGCAGCTCATCGACCGCTCGAAGCGGCCGTGGCGGCTCACGCCCGAGGGACGGCTCTTCTTCAAGGGCTGCCAGGAGATAGTCGAGCGCTACCACGAGCTCGAGGAGGCCGTGCAGCGCCGGCAGCAACCCTCGGGCTATACGGTCCGCCTGGCATCGATCTACTCGGTGCGTCTGCACGATCTGAGCCAGTACGTCGATCGATTCCAGGCCTCGGTGCCGGGCGCCGGGGTCGATCTCGAGTACATGCATCCCGACCAGATCTACTCCCGCGTTCTCAATGACCAGTCGGACCTCGGCCTCATCTCGTTCGCCAACCCGGGGCGCGAGCTCACCGCGATCCCGTGGCAGAGCCAGGCGATGGTGGTCGCCTGTCCGCCCGGCCATCGGCTCGCACGCGTCTCGGCGCCGATGGAGCCGCGGGCGCTCGACAGAGCGGCCTTCGTGACGTTCGACCGCGGGCTGAAGGTGCGCCGCGAGATCGATCGCTTCCTGCGCCGCCACGACGCCGAGGTGCGCGTGGTAGCCGAGTTCGACAACATCGAGAACATCAAGCAGGCAATCGAGGACGGCGCGGGGGTGGCGCTCCTGCCCGAGCCGACCCTGCGGCGCGAGGTCCAGCGCGGGACGCTAGTGAAGGTCGGCTTGTGGAACGCGGACGGCACAGCGCCGTTCGTCCGTCCCCTGAGCATCATTCACCGCCGCCGGAGGCGGCTCAATCCGGCGGTGACCGGCTTCATCGAGCTGCTCCGCCAGCCGGGCGCCGCCGTCGCCGCGTCCCGAGCCGGCTGACGACGGCGCGAGCCGAAATCCCATGACCATGCCATCGACGAGAACGGACCGAGGCGCCCCGCGGGCCGCCGCCCGCGGCGGACTGCCGCCGGCGCAGGGCCTCTACGACCCGCGGTTCGAGCACGACTCATGCGGCGTGGGGTTCGTGGTCAACATCAAGGGCGAGCGGTCGCACAAGCTGGTGCGGCAGGCGTTCGAGGTGGGACTGAACCTGCTGCACCGGGGGGCGTGCGGCTGCGAGGTGAACACCGGAGACGGCGCCGGCATGCTCCTGCAGGTGCCGCACAAGTTCCTCGCGAAGACGGCGCCCGCCGTCGGCATCGAGCTGCCCGGCGCCGGCGAGTACGGCGTCGGCATGGTGTTCCTGCCGCGGGACGCGGCGGAGCGGCGCCGCATCGAGGACCTCTTCGCCCGCGTCGTCGCCGAGGAAGGGCAGCGCCTGCTCGGCTGGCGCGACGTGCCGACGGACAGCTCCGCGCTCGGGCCGACCGCACGCCGCGGCGAGCCGGTCATCCGGCAGATCTTCATCGGCCGCGCGGGGACGGCGGCGGAGAACGCGGCGGACCCCGGCCCCGGCGGAGCGCGCGCCCGCTTCGAGCGCAAGCTCTACGTCATCCGGCAGCGGGTCAGCCTGGCCGCGGATGCGCTCGATCTGGCTGAGCGCGAGCTCTTCTACGTCGCGAGCCTGTCGTCCAACACCATCGTGTACAAGGGAATGCTCATCGCCGATCAGATGGAGGCGATGTTCGCGGACCTGACGGACCCCGACTTCGAGTCGGCGCTCGCGCTGGTCCATTCCCGCTTCAGCACGAACACGTTCCCTTCCTGGCCGCTGGCGCACCCCTACCGCTACATCGCCCACAACGGGGAGATCAACACGCTGCGCGGCAACATCAACTGGATGCGCGCCCGCGAGGCGCTGTGCCGGTCGGATCTGTTCGGCGACGACCTCGAGAAGCTCTTTCCGCTCATCCGCGAGGGGCAGAGCGACACCGCCACGTTCGACAACGTGCTCGAGTTCCTCGTCCTCACCGGCCGCCCGATTGCGCACGCGGTTCTGATGATGATCCCGGAGCCGTGGTCGAACCACGAGTCGATGGCCGCCGACCGGCGCGCGTTCTACGAGTACCACGCCTCGCTGATGGAGCCGTGGGACGGGCCGGCCTCGATCGCGTTCACCGACGGCACGGTCATCGGCGCGGTGCTCGACCGCAACGGGTTGCGGCCCTCGCGCTACTACGTCACCAAGGACGACATGGTGATCATGGCGTCGGAGGTCGGCGTGCTCGACGTCCCGCCGGAGAACGTCCGGATCAAGGACCGCCTGCACCCCGGGCGCATCTTTCTCGTCGATACCGCGCAGGGGCGCATCATCGACGACGAGGAGATCAAGCAGCAACTTGCGGCCGAGCAACCCTACGCCGAGTGGCTGGCCCGCGAGCTCGTGCACATCGACGCTCTTCCCGACGCCCCCGCCGACACCCCGCCCCCGCGCGAGACCGTGCTCCGCCGCCAGCGGGCGTTCGGCTACACCGAGGAAGACTTGCGCATCCTCGTCGCCCCGATGGCCCAACAGGGGGCGGAGCCCATCGGATCGATGGGCACGGATACCTCGCTCGCGGTGCTGTCGGACCGCTCCCGGCTGCTCTACGACTACTTCAAGCAGCTCTTCGCGCAGGTCACGAACCCGCCGCTCGACGCGATCCGCGAGGAGCTGGTAACCGACATGGGGTCGACCCTGGGGGCCGAGCGCAATCTGCTCGCGCCCGAGGCCGCGTCGTGCCACCACGTCAAGATCGACTACCCGGTGCTGGCGAACGCCGAGCTCGCGAAGCTGCGGCACCTGAGCGATCCGGCGTTCCGGTCTACGACCCTGCCGATGCTGTTCGACCCCGGCGCCGGCGCGACCGGTCTGGCAGAGGCGATGGATGCGCTGCGGGCGCAGGCGAGCGCAGCCATCGAGGCCGGGACGACGTTCCTGGTGCTGTCGGATCGCGGTGTGGACGCGGAGCATGCCCCGATCCCGGCCCTGCTGGCCACGGCGGGGGTGCACCACCACCTGGTGCGAGAGGGAACGCGCACGCGGGTGGCGCTCCTCGTCGAGACGGGCGAGGCGCGCGAGTGCCACCACATGGCGCTGCTGCTCGGCTACGGCGCCGCCGCCATCAACCCGTACCTCGCGTTCGAGACGCTGGACGTGCTGCTGGCCAGCGGCGAGATCCGGGGCGTCGACCACGACGAGGCGGCCCGCCGCTACATCCGGGCGTGCACGAAGGGTGTCCTGAAGGTGATGTCGAAGATGGGGATCTCGACGCTGCAGAGCTACCGCGGCGCGCAGATCTTCGAGGCGGTCGGGCTCGACAAGGACTTCGTCGACCGCTACTTCACCTGGACCGCATCCCGCGTGGGCGGCATCGGAATCGAGACGGTCGCCGACGAGACGGTCCGCCGGCACGCGGCGGCGTTCCCGACCCGCGGCCGGGACGACGGCGAGCTCGATTCGGGCGGCGAGTACCAGTGGCGGCGCGACGGCGAGTACCACCTCTTCAACCCCCAGACGGTGTTCAAGCTGCAGCACGCCAGCCGGAGTGGCCAGCGCGAGATCTACCGCGAGTATGCGGATCTCGTGAACGGCCAGAACCGCCAGCGGGCCACGCTCCGCGGGCTGATCGCCCTGAAGCCGGCCGACCGGCCGGTGCCGCTCGACGAGGTGGAGGCGCCGGAGGCGATCTTCAAGCGCTTCGCCACCGGAGCGATGTCGTACGGCTCGATCAGCGCGGAGGCGCACGAGACGCTGGCCATCGCGATGAACCGGCTCGGCGGCAAGTCGAACACCGGCGAGGGCGGCGAGGACCCGGCGCGCTACACGCCCGATGCGAACGGCGACCTGCGCCGCAGCTCGGTCAAGCAGGTGGCGTCCGGCCGTTTCGGCGTGACCAGCGAGTACCTCGTGAACGCGGACGACATCCAGATCAAGATGGCCCAGGGGGCCAAGCCGGGCGAGGGCGGGCAGCTGCCCGGGTTCAAGGTCTATCCGTGGATCGCGAAGGTCCGCTACTCGACCCCCGGCGTAGGCCTCATCTCGCCGCCGCCGCACCACGACATCTACTCCATCGAGGACCTCGCGCAGCTCATCCACGACCTGAAGAATGCGAACCGCGAGGCCCGCATCCACGTCAAGCTGGTGGCGGAGGTCGGCGTCGGCACCGTGGCCGCCGGGGTGGCCAAGGCGCACTCGGACGTCGTGCTCATCTCCGGCCACGACGGCGGCACCGGCGCATCGCCGCTGACCAGCATCAAGCACGCCGGCGTGCCGTGGGAGCTGGGCCTGGCGGAGACCCAGCAGGTGCTCGTGCTGAACGAGCTCCGCGATCGGATCGTGGTGCAGGTCGACGGGCAGATGAAGACCGGCCGCGACGTCGTGGTCGCGGCGCTGCTCGGCGCCGAGGAGTACGGCTTCTCCACCGCCCCGCTCGTCGTCTCCGGCTGCATCATGATGCGCGTCTGCCACCTCGACACCTGTCCGGTGGGCATCGCCACGCAGAACCCGGCGCTCCGCAAGCACTTCACGGGGCGGCCGGAGTTCGTCGAGAACTACTTCCGCTTCGTCGCGGAAGAGATCCGGGAGCTGATGAGCGAGCTCGGGTTCCGGACCATGGACGAGATGATCGGCCGCGCCGACCGGCTCGACGTCGTTGCCGCGGTCGAGCACTGGAAGGCGCGCGGGCTGGATCTGTCGTCCATCCTGCACTACCCGGAGGTGGCGCCGCACGTCGGCCGGCACTGCGTGCGCACTCAGGACCACGGGCTGGACCGGGCCCTCGACACCGAGCTCATCGCGCGCTGCGAGCCGGCGGTCGAGCGAAGGGAGCCGGTCGCGCTCGACCTCCCCATCCGCAACGTCAACCGGACCGTCGGCACGATGCTCGGAGCCGAGATCACGCGCCGGTGGGGCGCGGAGGGGCTTCCGGACGATACCGTCCGCATCCGGTTCTCCGGCTCGGCCGGACAAAGCTTCGGGGCGTTCGTGCCGCGCGGCGTCTCGATGACGATCGAGGGCGACGCGAACGACTACTTCGGGAAGGGTCTGTCGGGGGGGCGGCTGGTCATCCATCCTCCTGCCCGTTCGACTTTCGCCGCGGAGAAGAACATCATCATCGGCAACGTCGCCCTGTACGGCGCCACCGCCGGCGAGGCATTCGTGCGCGGCGTCGCCGGCGAGCGGTTCTGTGTCCGGAACAGCGGCGCGCACGCCGTCGTCGAGGCGGTCGGGGACCACGGCTGCGAGTACATGACGGGGGGGCGGGTGGTCATTCTCGGCCCCACGGGCCGCAACTTCGCGGCCGGTATGAGCGGCGGGATCGCCTACGTCCTCGACGCGGCGGCGGACTTCCCGCGCCGCTGCAACCCCGGCATGGTCGACCTGGAGACGCTGGACGACGACGACGAGGCGCTGGTCCGGCGTATGCTCGCGCGGCACGCGGATCTGACCGGCAGCACGGTCGCGGCGCGGATGCTCGACACCTGGCCGGCGACGCGGGCGCAGTTCGTCAAGGTCATGCCGCGCGACTACAAGCGCGTGCTCGCGGCCGAGGCCCGGGCGCGCGCCGAGTCGCGCGAGCCGGAGTTCGCCGAGCTGATCGGCGCCTAGCGAACCTAGCGAGCCTGGCTCGCCTAGAGACACGACGACGCACAATCATGGGCAAGCTGAAGGGGTTCCTCGAAATCGAGCGGCAGAAGCCGCCCGCCCGCCCGGTCGGCGAGCGCGTGCGCGACTGGCGCGAGGTCTATCTGCCGTATCGGTCGGATGACCTCAGCGCGCAGGGCGCGCGCTGCATGGATTGCGGCATCCCGTTCTGTCATGAAGGGTGCCCGCTCGGCAACCTGATCCCGGACTGGAACGACCTGGTCTACCGCGACAAGTGGCAGGCGGCCATCGACCGGTTGCACAAGACCAACAACTTCCCGGAGTGGACGGGACGGCTCTGCCCCGCCCCGTGCGAGGGGTCGTGCGTGCTGGCCATCGACCGGGAGCCGGTCACCATCAAGTCGATCGAGCTGGCGATCGTCGAGCGCGCCTTCGACGAGGGGCGGATCCACGCCGAGCCGCCGGCCACGCGCACCGGCAAGACGGTGGCGGTGGTCGGCTCCGGCCCTGCCGGCCTGGCTGCCGCGGACCAGCTCAACCGTGCCGGTCACACGGTGACGGTCTTCGAGAAGTCCGACCGCATCGGCGGACTGCTGCGCTACGGCATCCCCGAGTTCAAGATGGAGAAGCGCTACCTCGACCGCCGCCTGCAGATTCTGGAGGCCGAGGGCATCCGCTTCCGCACGGGGGTGAACGTCGGCGTCGACCTGTCGGCCGAGGAGATGCAGCGCGGGTACGACGCGGCGCTTCTCGCCGGCGGCGCCGGCTGGCCGCGCGACCTGAAGGTGCCGGGCCGGGAGCTCGAGGGCATCCACTTCGCCATGGACTACCTCACGCAGCAGAACCGCCGCTGCGAGGGAGACGCCGTGCCGGCGGACGAGCAGATCACGGCGCGCGGCAAGCACGTCGTGATCATCGGCGGCGGGGACACGGGAGCCGACTGCCTGGGGACCGTGCATCGCCAGGGCGCCCGCTCGGTCGCCCAGTTCGAGCTGCTACCGCGTCCGCCGGACGAGCGGGCGCCCGGCAACCCGTGGCCCACGTGGCCGCAGATCTTCCGGGTCTCGGCCGCCCACGAGGAGGGCGGCGACCGCGTCTACGCGGTATCCACCGAGCGCTTCACCGGGTCCGGCAACGGCCACGTCAGCACGCTCCACGCGACGAGGGTCGAGATGACCCGCCGCGAAGGCCGCGTTGCGTTCGACCCGATCCCCGACAGCGCGTTCGAGCTCAAGGCCGATCTCGTGCTGCTCGCCATGGGGTTCCTGGGCCCGGAGCGGCCCGGGCTGTTGACCGACCTCGGCGTCCGGCTGACCGAGCGGGGCAACGTGTGGCGCGACGAGAACTGGATGACCAGCGTGCCGGCCGTCTTCACCGCCGGGGACATGCAGCGCGGCCAGTCGCTCATCGTCTGGGCGATCGCCGAGGGCCGCAGCGCCGCTCGCGGGATCGATGCCCACCTGATGGGTACATCGGCCCTGCCCGCCCCCGTCTGATTCGCCGGCGTCCCTCGGAGGCAGGCGCAGCACGCGGGCTCTCGATGCACGCGATCCGTCACCGCGACGCCATCCATTTGGCACGCGCTTTGCTTGCCCAATGGGCATGGTTTCGCAAGGCGGCAACACCCACGCGATGAAGAGGTCCAGGTCACTGCCGGTGGACGTCCGGCCGCTGGCGATGCTGGCGGAGGTCAACCAGGTCCTCACCCTGGCGCAGAGCCCGCGGGCCGGGTTTCAGCGCGCGCTCGAGCTGCTCGACCAACTGCACGGCGTCATTCGCAGCGCGGTGGTCCTCTCCGACCCCGACACGGGCCGGCTGCGGGTGGAGGCGTCGGGCGGCCTCACCGGCGCCGGGCGCCACGCCGAATGGGAGATGGGCGAAGGCATCACCGGCCGCGTCGTCGCCAGCGGCAAGCCGGTCGTCGTGCCGCAGATCAGCCAGGAGCCGATGTTCCTGCACCGCACGGGTCGGCGGCGCGACGGGCCGCGCTCGGAGATCAGCTTCATGTCGGTGCCGATACCCGGCGACCGAAAGCCGGTCGGCGCTCTCAACATCGACTTCCCGTTCGACAAGTCGCGCAACTACGACCGGGACCTGCACATCTGCCGGGTCGTGGCCTCGATGTTCGGCCAGGCGCTCCGGCTGCAGCAGATTGCGGAAGCCGAGCGGCAACGGCTGCTCGACGAGAACATCCACCTCAAGGCAGAGCTGAAGCAGCGCTACGACTTCTCGCACATCATCGGCACCAGCGGCCCCATGCGGCAGGTGTACGAGCAGATCGCGCGCGTTGCGTCATCGAACACGACCGTGCTCATCCGCGGCGAGTCCGGGACCGGCAAGGAGCTCATCGCCCACGCCATCCACTACAACTCTCCGCGAGCCAAGAAGCCGTTCGTCAAGGTCAGCTGCGCCGCGCTGCCCGACTCCCTCATCGAGTCGGAGCTGTTCGGCTACGAGCGCGGCGCGTTCACGGGCGCGACGGCGCGCAAGAAGGGTCGTTTCGAGCTGGCCGACGGAGGCACGCTGTTCCTCGACGAGATTGGCGACATCAATCTGTCCACGCAGGTCAAGCTGCTCCGCGTGCTCCAGGAAAAGGAGTTCGAGCGCCTCGGCGGCACCGCCCCCGTGAAGTCCAACGTGCGGATGATCGCGGCGACGAACGCCGACATCGAGAAGGCGATCGCGGCCGGCACCTTCCGCGAGGACCTGCACTACCGGCTCAACGTGTTCGCCATCTTCGTGCCGCCCCTGCGCGAGCGGAAGACGGACATCCTGCTCCTCGCGGACAACTTCCTCGAGAAGTACTCCATCGAGCACGGCAAGCACGTGAAGCGCATCTCCACGCCGGCCATCGACATGTTCATGGCCTACCACTGGCCGGGCAACGTGCGGGAACTCGAGAACTGCATCGAGCGCGCGGTCCTCGTCTGCGACGGCCACGTCGTCCACGCCCACCACCTCCCGCCCACCCTGCAGACCGGCGAGGCGTCCGGGACCACCACCAACGTGTCGCTCGCCGACGCCGTTGCCGCCTACGAGAAGGACCTGCTGCAGGACGCTCTCAAGACGACCCGCGGCAACCGGGTGAAGGCGGCGAAGCTCCTCGACTCGACGGAGCGGATCGTCAGCTACAAGGTCAAGAAGTACGGCATCGACTGCCGACGATTCCGCTAGGAGTCTGCGCCGTAGGACGGTGCAGACTCCTAGCAGGCATGGTTGGGCACCAGGCGGAGCCGTCAGGCGACGGATGGTGGGCTAGCCGCGGAACCCGTCGCAGGCTCCGTGGTTCGGCCCCAGCCCCCACCGGCCCGGGAGCTTGCGCCGCGGCAATCGCTCCGCCGGCATTCTGCAGCGCAAGCTCCGGCATACGATTTTGTAGTGCATAGTGCTGTTCTCTACGTTCTCGTAGTGACTCCGCGCGGGCGCGATCCAGGAATCCACGTCCGATCAAGCCATTCCCGGCCGATCCCGGTGGGATTCATGCCCCGCAGACGCCTTTCCGAAGCGTCCGGGCGGACGCCGTGTGGCGGTACGGTTCCGGCGTGCGCACGGAATTACAGTTTTGTCTGTAGAGGGCTGACAAACTACGTCTTTGTCTAGCATTCGCGACAGCGCCTAGACGTGCCGCGCGCCGCATCCGCCGGTTCCCGGCCCGATTCCAACCGCCCGGAGGCCCTGCCCCAAACTTGGCGCGCGTCTTGCTTAGGGACGGTCGACGCATCACCACCGCCCCGACTCGTACAGGGAGACAGCCCATGAAGCTCATCACGGCGATCATCAAACCGCACATGCTCGACGAGGCCCGCGAGGCCCTGTCGAAGTCCGGCATCCAGGGCCTGACCGTCACCGAGGTCAAGGGGTTCGGGCGCCAGAAGGGCCACACCGAGATCTACCGGGGCGCGGAGTACTCGGTCGACTTCGTCCCGAAGATCAAGATCGACGTCGTCGCCGACGACAACCAGGTCGATTCCGTGCTCGAGGCCATCAAGGGTTCCGCCCGGACGGGCGAGATCGGCGACGGAAAGATCTTCGTGAGCGACGTCGGCCAGGCCGTGCGCATCCGGACCGGCGAGTCCGGCCCCTCAGCTCTCTAGGAATCCGCTCCGCGCTACGCAACAGGAAGGACCAGGAAGACGCCAATGAAAACTGGATTCCGTCGCTCGATCGTCCGCGCGGCCACGCTGTCGCTCGTGCTGCTGGCCATCGTCCTCATCCCGCACGCGGTGTTCGCCCAGGAGACCGCCTCGCAGGAGCTGTTCACCGTCAACAACACCTGGATGCTGGTCGCCACGTTCCTCGTCTTCATCATGCACCTCGGCTTCGCGTGCCTCGAGAGCGGGCTGACGCAGGCGAAGAACACGGTGAACATCCTGTTCAAGAACACCGGGGTCATCGCCATCGGCCTCATCACGTACGCCATCGTGGGGTTCAACCTCATGTACCCGGGCGACTTCTCGGTCGGGCAGTTCCTGGGCTTCGCCGGCTTCGGGCTCGACCCAGGCGCCGAGGGGAACACCGTCGCCTACGCCGACGGCGCCTACACGTACTGGACGGACTTCATCTTCCAGGCGATGTTCGCCGCCACGGCCGCCACCATCGTCTCGGGCGCGGTGGCGGAGCGGATCAAGCTGGGGTCGTTCCTCATCTTCACAACCATCTACGTGGCGTTCATCTACACCATCGCCGGCTCGTGGAAGTGGGGCGGCGGGTTCCTCGACGCGATGGGCTTCTACGACTTCGCCGGGTCCACGCTCGTGCACTCGGTCGGCGGGTGGGGCGCCCTGGCCGGCGTCATCGTCCTCGGCCCGCGCCTGGGCAAGTACTTCGAGGGTCGGGCCAAGCCGATACCCGGGCACAGCATGCCGCTGGCCACCATCGGGGTCTTCCTGCTCTGGCTCGGCTGGTTCGGCTTCAACGGCGGCTCCGTGCTCAGCGCCGACCCGGAGCTGGTCTCGCTCGTCTTCGTGACCACCTGCCTCGCCTCGGCGACCGGCATCATCGGCGCCATGGCCGCGTCGTGGACGGTGCAGCACAAGCCCGACCTCACCATGGTGCTGAACGGCGCGCTCGCCGGACTCGTCGGCATCACCGCCGGCGCGGACGTCGTGAGCGTCAACGCGGCGATGGTCATCGGACTCATCGCCGGCCTCATCGTGGTCGGCTCGGTGCTGCTGATCGACCGCGCCGGCCTCGACGACCCCGTCGGAGCCATCTCCGTCCACCTGACGTGCGGCATCTGGGGCACGCTGGCCGTCGGCATCTTCAGCGCCGGCCACTCGTTCCTGACGCAGCTCATCGGCGTCCTGGCCTACGGCGCCTTCTCGTTCATCGCGGCGCTCGCCATCTTCTTCGCCCTCCAGTTCACGATCGGCCTCCGCGTCAGCGCCGAGGAGGAACGGATGGGGCTCGACGTCGGCGAGCACGGCATGGAGGCCTACGGCGGCTTCCAGTTCACGCACTAGGAACCGGGCGGCGAGGGGGACGTCTGGCTGGCGCGCCCCCTCTCGCCGCGATCGTCGGCGCGCGGATGGCCGCCGTGGACCCGACCGACGGGTCGCGGCGGCCATCGCCTTGTACGCGAGTCCATCGTGGAAGGATGGCTGGCTGCCTCTGAGGCGACTGCCGTCATCGCCATCGACGCGCCGCTCGGTTGGCCTCGCCACATGGCAGGATCTCTGGACGGGCACTCCGCGGGCGCGACGATCGACACCCCTCCGGACGCGATGTTTCGGCGAGCGACCGACCTGTTCGTTCAACGCGAGATCGGCAAGACACCCCTCGATGTGGGCGCAGATCGTATCGCCCGGACCGCGCACGCAGCGCTCAGGCTCCTGGGCAGCCTGCGAGCCAGCCTCGGGGCCCAGATCCCGCTGGCCTGGGATCCGGCGGCCCTGGACGGCCATGCGGCCGCGAGGTCTATCCCGCCGCCACGCTGATTGCGCACGGGATTCGGTCGACCCGCTACAAGAAGAAGAACCCGATCCACGTCGAGGGGCGACGCGAGATCGTCGCTGCGCTGCGCCAGAAGATGATGATCCCGACGCGGCTCGTGACTGCTCTCTCGGACAACGCTGACGTCCTCGATGCTTCCGTCTGCGTGCTGGCCGCGGAGGATTTCATCGCGGGGCGGGCGATACCTCCCCAGGACCGCAGCACGGCCGAGCGTGAGGGCTGGATCTGGACGGCGCCGCGGTGGGGCCCGGCCTATACTGCGCCGGATGGATGAGCTCCGTCGCGACCTCGAGGCACGCCTCGACGGCGAGGTCCGCTTCGACGCGGTGTCGCGGGCCCTCTACTCGACCGACGCCAGCGTCTACCAGATCCGGCCGCTCGGCGTCGCCATCGCCCGCTCGCGCGAAGACGTCCTGGCCGCCATCGACTGCGCCCGCGCCCACGGCTGCTCCATCACCGCCCGCGGGGGCGGCACCTCGCAGGCCGGCCAGGCCATCGGAGCGGGGTTGCAGCTCGACACGTCGAAGTACCTCAACCGCCTGCTCGAGGTGAACGTCGAGGAACGCTGGGCGCGCGTCGAGCCGGGCATCGTGCTCGACGAGCTGAACGCGCAGCTCGCCCCCCACCGCCTGCGGTTCGCGCCCGACATCTCGACCGCGAGCCGCGCGACCATCGGCGGGATGATCTCCAACAACTCGAGCGGGGCCCGCTCGGTGCGCTACGGGAAGACCATCGACCACGTCCTCGACCTCCACGTGGCCCTGGCCGACGGCTCGGTCGCCCACTTCCGGCCGCTGAACGGCGCCGAGCTCGATGCCGTTTGCGCGGCGCCGACGTTCGAGGGCGGCTGCTACCGGACGGTGCGCCGTCTCGCCGCCCGGCACGCGGACGAGATCGAGCGCCGCTATCCGAAGATCCTGCGCCGCGTCGGCGGCTACAACCTCGACGCCTTCACGCCCGCCCGCTCGGCAGCCGGCGAGCCGTTCAACCTGGCGAAGCTCATCGTCGGCTCGGAGGGCACGCTAGGCCTGATCCTCGAGGCCCGGCTCAACCTGGTCCCGCTGCCGCACGCGAAAGCGGTGCTGACCATCGAGTACGGCGACCTGCTCGACGCGCTCGGCGACACGCCGGCCATCCTCGAGCACGATCCGTCGGCGATCGAGGTGATGGACCGTTCCATCCTCGATCATGCGCGCGAGAACCCCGCCCTCGACGCGATGCGCCGCGCCGTCCTCCGGACGGACTGCGGAGCGCTGCTCTGCGTCGAGCTGTACGGCGACACCGCGGAGGAGCTCGTCCCGCGGCTCGAGCGCCTCGAGGCCGCCGTCCGCGCCCGGGGCTCCGCCGTCCACACCACGCGCGCCACCGCGCCGGCCGATCAGGCCCGGATCTGGAAGCTTCGCGAGTCGTCCCTCGGACTTTCGATGGCCATGAAGGGGGACGCGAAGAGCATCTCGTTCGTCGAGGACACCGCCGTCGCGCCCGAGAAGCTCCGCGACTTCATCGCGCGCTTTTTGAGCATCATCCGGCGCCATGGCACGACGGCCGGCGTCTACGCCCACGCCTCGGTCGGGTGCCTCCACGTGCGACCCGTCGTCAACATGAAGACCGCGTCCGGAGTACGGCAGTTCGAGGCGATCGCGACCGAGATCGCCGACCTCGTCCTCGAGTTCGGCGGCGCGCTGTCGGGCGAGCACGGCGACGGACTGGTGCGCGGTCCGTTCATGGCCCGCATGTTCGGCCCGGCGCTCTACGACGCGTTCCGGACCGTCAAGCGGACGTTCGATCCGGAGGGCCTCTTCAACCCGGGGAAGATCGTCGACGCGCCGCCGCTGACGGCCAACCTGCGCTACGGCGCGGCCTACCGAACGCCGGATCCGCCCACCGCCTTCGACCACAGCGCGTACGGCGGGCTGGGGCGCGCGGTCGAGATGTGCAGCGGCGTCGGCGCCTGCCGCAAGACCCTCTCGGGAACGATGTGCCCCTCCTACATGGCGACGCGCGACGAGGCGCACTCGACCCGGGGGCGGGCCAACGCCCTGCGGCTCGCGATGACGGGCGCGCTCGGGCTGGACGGGCCGCGCGAGGCGGGGCTCGGGGAACGCGGCGTCCACGACGTTCTCGACCTCTGCCTGGAGTGCCGCGCCTGCAAGACGGAGTGTCCGGTCGGCGTCGACATGGCGCGCTTCAAGAGCGAGTTCCTGGCCGACTACCAGCGGCGCCACGGCACGCCGCTCCGGGCGCGCGTGCTCGGCCACATCCACGACCTGTCGGCGCTGGCCAGCCGCGCTGCGCCGCTGCTCAATCCCTGGCTCGCGCGCGGCTGGGTCCGGCGACTGAACGAGACGGTCTTCGGCATCGACCGCCGCCGCTCGCTGCCGGCGTGGGCGCCGCGGACGCTCGCGGCGGCGTGGGGCGACCGGCCCAGCGGCGGCCGCGGCGAGGCGCGCGCACCCGGCGCGCGGGTGTTGCCGACCGAGCGCACCGGCGCGGCGAGCGCCACCGGCAACGGAGCGGTCACGGCTGGCAACGGAGAGGCCGCGACCGGCGACGGAGCGGCCGCTCCGGACGCCATCCTGTTCGCCGACACGTTCACGAACTACTACGACCCCGACATCGGCCTGGCGGCGGCCGACGTCCTCGAAGCGGCCGGCCTCGCGGTGGGACTCGGCCCGGACGCCTGTTGCGGGCGGCCGCTCATCTCGCAGGGCCTCCTGGGCGCGGCGCGCGACCGGGCCGCGGACGCGGTGCGCCGACTCCATCCGCTGGCCGCGGCCGGCACGCCGATCGTCCTGCTGGAGCCGAGCTGCCTGTCGGCGCTGATCGACGATGCGCCCGCGCTCCTCCGCGGGGAGGCGCAGCAGCAGGCGCGCGAGGTCGCGACGGCCTGTGTCCTGTTCGAGGACTTCCTGAACCGGCGCCTCGACGACGGCAGCGCGTCGCTCGCGCTCGGCTCCGGCCCCGAGGAGATCCTCCTCCACGGCCACTGCCACCAGAAGTCCCTCGGGCTGGTAGGACCCGCCAAGGCGCTCCTCGACCGCATCCCCGGAGCGCGGGTCACCGACCTCGATTCCGGTTGCTGCGGCATGGCGGGCTCGTTCGGATACGCGCGCGAGCACTTCGACATCTCCCGCCAGATCGGCGAGCTGCGCCTCCTGCCGGCCGCGCGGGAGCTCGGCCCGGGCGGCGTCCTCGTGGCCGCCGGCACGTCGTGCCGGCACCAGGTCCACGACTTCGCCGGCGTCCGGGCCCTGCACCCGGCACAACTCCTGCAGTCGCTATTGGAGTAACCCTTGGCCGACACGATCGCGGGAACCTACCGCTGGAGCCGTGCGGCGTACGACCGGGCGGTCCACGCCGGCGTCTTCGGTCCGGACGATCGGATCGAGCTGATCGACGGGGAGATCGTCGGGATGACACCGCAGGGAAGCCGGCACGCCGCCGCGATTATCATGGCCGCCAAGGTGATCGAGCGCGCGTTCGGCGTCGGCTGTCACGTCCGGCCCCAGACCCCGCTGGCCGTCGGCCCCGACTCGGAACCGGAGCCGGACATCGCCGTGGTCGAGGGCGCCCCGGGCGACTATCTCGATGCGCACCCCACGACCGCGCTGCTCGTCGTCGAGGTGTCGGACGATTCGCTGCGCCGCGATCGCACCGTCAAGCAGCAGCTCTACGCGCGTTACGGCATCCCGGAGTACTGGATTGTCGCGCTGCCCGATGACCGGCTCGAGGTTCACCGCGAACCGGCCACGGACGGATACCGGTCCATCGCCATCTACCACCGCGGGGACAACGTGGCTCCTCTCGCGCGCCCACGGGCGGCTGTTGCGGCCGGCGACCTCCTCCCGTGATCGGGCGCTGTCGCTCTGCTCCCGCAACCCGATCATCCGCCGCTTGACCGCCGGTTGACCGCCGATCCACACTGCCGCTCAGCCATGCCGATCTACGAGTACCGCTGCCGCGCCTGCGACAACGAATTCGAGGCCGTCATCCTCCCGAAGAGCGGCCCAGCGGCCTGTCCCTCCTGCCGGAGCGGCGAGGTCGAGCGGCTGATCTCGATGTTCGCCGTCAGCTCCGACGGCACGCGCGAGACGAATCTCAAGTCGGCCCGCAAAGCGGCGGCGAAGATCCGGCGGGACAAGCAGGTCGCCGAGCACGAGGCGATCCACCACCACCATCACTGACCGGGGGCGCAGCCCCGTTCGACGCGGCGACTCCGGCCTCGTCGCCCGCCGGACGCGCTCTCACTCCGCGATCGACCGCCAGTTCGCGGCGAGATGCTCGGCCGTGCGCCAGGCGAGGGCCTGCGCGGTCAGGGTCGGGTTGTGCGCCCCGCTCGTCCCCATCACGGAGGCGCCGAGGACGCCGAGGTTCGGCGCCTCGTGGGCGAAGCCCCAGCGGTCGACCACGTTCGTCTCCGGGTCGTCGCCCATGCGGGTGCCGCCGTAAGCATGGGTGGTCGGGCCCATCGTGCCGAGGCCGCCGCGGATCACGTCGATGGCTCCCGCCGCGCGGAACCACTCTTCCATCCGGTCCTGAATGAAGTCGTTGATACGGTGCTCGTTCTCGCCGTAGTCGGCTGTGATGCGGCAGACGGGGTCGCCCAGCGGGTCGGTGATCGTGGGGTGCAGGTCGAGATAGTTCCCCTCGTAGGGGAGCGTCGTCTTCTGGAGGTAGGAGCCGCACGTCCGGTCGGCGTTCTCCATGACGAAGGCCTTCCAGCCTGAACCCCAGGACGGCGCCCGGCCGAACGTGGCCATGCTCGCGGCCTCGATGGGCCGGCGGTCGGAGTAGACCCAGAGGTTGCCGCCGCCGATGAAGTCGAGCCCGGCGTGGTCGAAGTTGTCGTCCGCCCAGTCGTCGACCGCGACGCCCTGCGCGGGCAGCCCGTACCAGCGGTTGAGGTCGTGCGGGAAGAGGGCGGTCACCCCGCCGAGCTGGGCGTGACTCAGGTAGTGGCGGCCGACCTGCCCGCCGTTGTTGGCGAGCCCGCGGGGACAGGCGGCCGACTTCGAGAGCAGCAGCAGGCGGACGTTCTCGTACGTGTAGCTCGCCAGGAGAACGACGCTGGCGGGCTGGACGTAGGTCTCGCCGTCCTTGACGTATTCGACTCCGCTCACGCGCCCGTCGCCGTCCACCCGGATCGCGCGGACGTGGGCCTCGGTGACCACGTCGAGCCTCCCCGTCGCCTGCGCGCGCGGGATCGTGGTGACCGCAGTCGAGTTCTTGGCGTCGAGATGGCAGCCGCCACGGTTGCAGAAGCCATGGTACTGGCAAGCGGCGCGCTCGCCGTAGCGTTCGCTGTTGACGGCGGCCGGACCGGGGAACGGATGCCAGCCGAGCTGCCGGGCTGCGCCGGTCATCAGCTCGGTGAAGCCCGTGCCCCGCAGCGGCGGCATCGGGTAGGGGCGCCGCCGCGGGCCCTCGAAGACGTTGCCCCGCTCGTCGACCGCGCCCTCGACGTTGCCCGCCTGCCCCGACACGCCGATCGCGTACTCCACGCGGTCGTAGTACGGCTCGAGCTCCTCGAGGCCGAACGGCCAGTCCTCGACCGTCGTGCCTGCCGGCAGCCGTGATGCCCCGTAGCGGCGCGCCGTCTCGCTCGCGACCCGGAAGTCCCAGGGGTTCAGCCGCCAGCTCTGCGCCCAGTAGTGCAGCGTCGTGCCGCCGACCGCATTCATCATCGGGTGCAGCGACGCCCGCGTCTCCGGCGCCGAGGGGTTCCGCCGGTGCACCGGGACCTCCCGGTTCGCCTTCTGGACCGAGTCGGGCCAGCCGCGGTAGTTGTTGAACAGCTCGTCCGGCGCGTGGTCGCGCGCGCTCTGCCAGCGGCCTGCCTCGAGGCCGACCACCTGCAGGCCGGCCTCCGTCAGCGGCAGCGCGGCCACGCCGCCCACCGCGCCGAGGCCGATGACGGCGACGTCGGTCCTGGGGAGCTCAACGGCCACGGGTCCTCCTCGTGCGGGCGGCGGCGAACGCCGGGTAGTCGTAGGCGGAAACGTGCCGGGCCGGCGGCGCGACGTCCATCCGCTGGAGCTCCGGCGTCACCGCGGTCCGGACGCCCGGATAGCCGATCAGCTCCCAGCCGACGAAGTCCTCGTTCCCGCCGTACGCCGGGTCCGAGAACGTGCCCTGGATGGTGTGCGAACGGACCATCGCGAAGAAGGCCGCGCTGCCGGCGAATCCTGCCGCCGAGCCGTGCTCCACGGCCCGCAGCACGGCGTCCTGGGCGTCGGCCGGGATGTCTGCGAAGCGGGCTCCCGCCGCGGTCTCCGCGAAACGGTCGAGGGCCGCGAGCCCGCCACGGTAGGCCGCGAGCGACGCGGCCAGGGCACCGCCGAGGGCGTGATCGATATAACGGGCCGCACGCGCCTCCGTGGCGCCCGGTCCGTGCTCGTCGGTCGGAATCAGTCGGGCCGTGATCGCCTCCAGGGTCTCCCCCTCGGCCGCCGCGAGCGTCGCGAACGACGTCCCGGCGCGGGCCTGTTGCTCGGGGCGCTGCGCCCCGAGTGCTCCGACTGGAACCGCCGCCGCGGCGCCGGCGACCGCCGCGCGCTTCAGCCACTCGCGCCGGGACAGGCTCTCGCTCATGGCATCCTTATAGCATGGGTGCCGGTCCGGCGGTCGAGACCGCGGACCCGGGCCGCGTGATCCGGCGGCGCGTGCCGCCCGACGAGGGAGTCATGCAACGACGCGCGATTGTTCTGCCTTACGTTGTTCTGCCTTACGTTGCCCTGCCGTTCGTCGCACTGCCGGTCGTGACCCTGCCGGTCTTTGCCCTGCCGGTCTTTGCTCTGTCCATCGTCCTGCTGGCGGGCGCACCCGCCGCGGCCCAGCCGTCCGGGACGCCACCGGACGGCGACATCGAGGCACCGGAGGGATTCCGGGCCAACCGGACCTCCTACAGCGCGATCATGGACGTGCTGCGACCGGCCCGGGTCGCGACGACGGTCACCGACGCCGATCTCGCCCGCCTGCGCGAGATGCAGCTCGAGGACATCTGGAGCGCGCTCGGCGACTACCGGGCCAACTACGTACGCGGCTTCCGGAGCACGCAGCCCGGCGAGCGGATCGCGGGCCGGGCCCTCACGATGCGCTTCCTCCCGCCCCGCCCGGACTTCGTCGACGCCATCGACACCCTCGCCGCGGAAGGCGACTGGGACCGCCGCTACTACGCGCGGGCCGCGGAGGAGGCACATCCGGGCGACGTGATCGTGGCCGAGCTGGGCGGCGCCGGCGGCCACGTGCTGTTCGGCGGGATGGGCGCGCTCGGCATCAAGCTCCGCGGGGCGGCGGGCGTCGTCATCGACGGAGGCAGCCGGGACCTGGCGGAGCTGACGTCGGAGACGTTCCGCGGCTTCCCCGTATTCGCCCGCTTCTTCGACGTCGAGACTACGAGCTGGCTGGGGGCGGCCTGGAACACGCCGGTGCGCATCGGCACCGCCACGGTGCTCCCCGGCGACGTCGTCGTCGCCGACGGCACCGGCGTGCTCTTCTTCCCGCCGGCCCTCGTGCCCGCGGTGCTCGCAGCCGCGGCCGAGCGCGCCGCGCTCGAAGAGCACGAGCGCGATCTGCTCCGGAGCGGAGAGCACCGCTTCCGCGACGTCTACCCCCTGTCGCCCGCCCTGCGCGAGGAGTACGAGCGCCGAACCCGCGACCGCTGACGAGCGTCCGGACCGGTCCGCTTAGCGCTCCGCCGCGGTCATCGCGGCCGGGCCCGCCGCAGGGCTCCGCGAGCCCCAACCTGGCGACCGGCGCCCCGCGGCCGGAGCGGATTCCAGGTGCGCTCCGCCGCCCCCACTCCGGGCAACATCCTCCAGGCCAACGACTTGCCGCCGAAGGGGGAGAGCCCGCCCCGCGGTCGCCGGCCGCCGAGCTCGCGTTGGGGGTTGCATCGGCCGGCAATCCTGCAATACTCTGGTCGCCCCCGCCGAACCATCGCCGGACGGCGCGATGGGGCCGGCGGGCAACACCAGCGTTCGTCGGTTACCGCCAGATCTCGGCTCCGGAGCCCTGTGGGCGCGGCAACGGCGTGCGCGTTTCCGATCTCACGGGCGGCACCGTCGCCGCCGCGTGGAGCAGAGCCTATGACCACACCACTGACGCAATCCTCGTCGGCCCCCGGCGGGCGGCAGCGGGTGAAATACGTCCGGCGGCTGGATCAGGTCCCGTCGATTCCCGCAGACGTCCGCGCCCGGCTGCAGCCGGTCACCGAGGAGTACGTCTTCCGCGCGAACGACTACTACCTCGGGCTGATCGACTGGGACGACCCCGACGACCCGATCCGCCAGTTGATTATTCCGCGCGAGGAGGAGCTGAGCGACTGGGGCCGGCTGGACGCCAGCAACGAGCAGGCCGTGACCGTGGCCCGCGGCGTGCAGCACAAGTACTTCGACACTGTCCTGCTGCTGTGCAACGAGGTCTGCGGCGCCTACTGCCGCTACTGCTTCCGCAAGCGGCTCTTCATGGACGACAACGACGAGGTGACCAACGACGTCAGCGCCGGTCTCGCCTACATCGCCGCCCATCCGGAAGTCAGCAACGTGCTGCTAACGGGCGGCGACCCGCTGCTGATGAGCACCCGGCGGCTCGTCGAGATCTTCGAAGCGCTGCGCGCCATCGACCACGTCCGAATCATCCGCATCGGATCGAAGATGCCTGCGTTCGACCCCTGGCGCGTGCTCGGGGACGAGGAGCTGCAGGCCGCTTTCCGGAAGTACTCGACCCCGGAACGGCGCATCTACCTGATGGCGCACTTCGACCACCCGCGCGAGCTGACGGCGCCGGCGGTGGCCGGCATCGACGCCTGCCTGCGCAACGGCGTCATCTGCGTCAACCAGTGCCCGCTCATCCGGGGCGTCAACGACGACGCGGCCACGCTGGCCGAGATGTACTCGCGGCTCTCCTACATCGGGTGCCCCCCCTACTACCTGTTCCAGGGGCGTCCGACGGCGGGCAACGAGCCCTACGAGGTCCCGATCGTCCGCGGCTGGCTCATCTTCCAGGACGCGCTCCGGCGCGGTTCCGGACTCGCTCGGCGGGCCAAGTACTGCATGTCGCACGCGACCGGCAAGGTCGAGATCGTCGGCGTCGACGACGAGCGGATCTACCTCCGCTACCACCAGGCGAAGGACCCCGCCGACCTCGGACGGTTCTTCGCGCGGCCGCGGGACGACCGGGCCTCCTGGCTGGACGATCTCGCCGTGGTCGACGAGCCGGCCCTGGCCTACGAGCACTGACGGCGGCGAGGGGGCGGGGGCGCGTTTCGGCTTGCGTATAATCACGCGACGGCGAGCCCGGGCGCGGCGCTCGCCGGGCGACGGGAGTCGCTCTCGCGCTGCGTCATGGGAGGGCGGATGCCTGGCAGAGGAGACCTGATCAAGATCGTGTTCGGCGGCGTGGCCCTCCTGGTGATCGGCCTCCTGGTCGGGCGGACGATTCCCCAGGCGCCGGCCGTGGAGGCTGTGAGCGTCACGTTCCCCGGCGGCGGCGCCGTGGAGCTCACGACGAGCACCCCGGAGGTGGGCCACGACGCGCTCCTCGAGGAGATGTTCGCCGACGGGAACACGCGGGACGCCGTCGTCGACTGGCTCCGGGCGCGCGACTTCTTCTCCCTGGAGGACGACGGCCTCGTGGACGCGATCGGCAACCGGCTCTGCGACCCGATTCCGGAGAGCCCGCTCGCCCGGCGGACGGCCGCGGCGCGGGCGTGCGCGGACGGCCCGCTGGCCAGCCGCCTCCGGGATCTGGCGGAGCGGCGGGCGGTGCCGTTCCATCATCTCGGCATCACCGTGCGCGTGGGGGTGCCCGAGGATCGCCCTCCCCGCGGGAGCGCCGCGGTGTGCGAGGGGTCGGATCTCCAGGGTGAGACGGTCGAGCTCACCTCCGGCTCCGGTGACAGCCTGGTGGTCGACGCGGCGTGGGGCACCTACTCCTGCACGGAGGAGGAGGGGGCGGAGTATCCCGACATCCAGCTCAACCCCTTCGACGCCTTCGAGATCTTCCCGCGGCCCCTCGCGAGGTTCCACGAGGCCGTGGCCATCATCGTCGACTAGGCAGCCTGTCAAGGCGCGCAGGAGTTTCGTTCGCGCCAGCGAA
>JAGWAJ010000005.1:47012-58403 GCA_021296475.1 Acidobacteriota bacterium | reverse complement strand
CAGCGAAAACTCCCAACGCGCCCGTCAAGGCGCGCAGGAGTTTCGTTCGCGCCAGCGAAAACTCCCAACGCGCCCGTCAGGGCGCGCGTCAACGCCCCGCGGCGCCCTGCTGCTCGCGCAGCATCTCCAGGAAGCGCCCCTCCTGCAGGTCGATGTGGGCGCGGTACCCGTCGGGGTCGACGAACGGGTTGGGGTCGTCCTGGCCCCGGCTCATCGCGCGTTCCAGCTTGCGTTCCATGTCGTACCAGAAACCGTGGGCGCCGAGGAACACGTCGACCGGCAGCGAGCGTGCCTTGGCGAAGGTGGCGCGGTAGTCGTCGGCAATCCCGGGATAGTCGGGGTTGTCGACGAGGACGTAGCCGGGGTTGACGCCGAAGCTGCAGACGATCAGCGCCAGGTAGGTCCGGCCCCTCTCCTCGACCTCGAGGGCCCAGCTCGTGCAGCCCTCGGTGTGCCCCGCCGTGCGGTGGGCGACGAGCGTCTCCCCGCCCAGCGTCACCTCGTCCCCGTCGTCGACGATCCGGTCGATCGGCTGCTCCCGGCCGCCGGGGCGCATCCCGCGGAGGCGGGACACGTCCTCCCGCATCACCACGATCTCGGCCCCCGTCAATTCCTTGACGAGCGCGTTGGCCTCCATGTGATCGCCGTGGGCATGGCTGCCGAGCACGACGGCGATGTCGCCCAACTCGAATCCCAGGGCCTCCACGCTGCTCCGGATCGACGGCACCGTCGACTCGAAGTCGCTGTTGATCAGGATGTGTCCCTCCGGCGTGGTGACGAGGAAGCTCCCGAGCTGCCGCGTCCCGACGAAGTAGACGTTGTCGATGACGTGATGGGCCGGAAACGGCGCGTTCCAGTCCCGCTGCGCCAGCGGCACGGCGGAGACGCCTGCAAGAAGGACGACGACGGCAAGGCAGCTTCGGGTCATGGATCCACTCCCGGGTTCGGGCCGCGATTGCATGCGCGTGACATCGCACGCGCCTGCGGCATCGTGCGCGTACGGCGGCTGCGCCCGCTGGTCGAAAAGGACTCGGCGGCACCGTCGCAGAGTATCATCGCGGGCTGGACGCCGACTCGCGGCGGGTCGACGACACTCCGCCCTTCGGTACGGGATTGCTTTGGAGGAATCGATGACGGCCCCGGCTCCGCGCTCGCTCATGAGCGCGGAAGAGTTGCTCGCGCTGCCCGACAGCGGCCGCTCCGAGCTGGTCGGAGGAGCGCTCGTTCCCATGACCCCGGCCGGCGGGCGGCACGGCATTCTGACGGTTCGCATCGGCCGACTGCTCGACGAGTACGTCGAGGCGCACCAGCTCGGCGTCTGCTGCGGCGCCGAGACCGGGTTCATCCTCCGGCGGGGGCCGGACACCGTGCGCGCTCCGGACGCCGCGGTCGTCGTTCGGTCTCGCATCCCGGCCGACGGGTCCCGGCGGCGTACTGGCCCTGTGCGCCGGACCTGGCGGTCGAGGTCGTCTCCCCGTGGGATCGGCCGGGCGAGATCCGGGCGAGGATCGACGACTACTTCTCCGCCGGTGCGCGGCTGGTCTGGCTCGTCGAGCCCGACACCGCCACGGTTCGCGTGCACCGGTCCGCGACGGACGTCGAGGTGATCGGCGCCGACGGCGACCTCGACGGCAGCGACGTGCTGCCGGGGTTCCGATGCCCCGTCCGTCGGCTGTTTCCCGCTCTTCGGCCAGCGTGACGCACCCGGTGCGGGGCTCGCCGCTCCGTCCGCCGCCGCGCGCCGGCGCCCCCTACCGCAGCAGATCGAAGAGGTGCGTGTACTTCAGGATCAGGCTGTGGCCGCTGCCCACTGGAACGAAGTCCTCGAGGCCGTCGGTCTGGTTGTAGACGAGGAAGAGGCCGGTGTTGGCATCCTGCAGCCAGCCGAAGCGGAGGTTGACCGACCAGATGTCGACGCTGTCGTTGTACTGCAGGAGGCCCTGCGCGAACACCCGCGGCGAGAAGTTGTAGGCGATGCGGCTCGACGCGAGGTTCGTGATGACGTGGCCGGCGGGGAGGTCGATGTCGTTGCGCGTCCATCGCAGCTCGACGTTCAGCGCCTCGCCCCGCCGGAACCGGAACGACGGGCCCGCCGACTGCAGTTGCCCGCCGAAGAAACCGCTCCGCAGGAAGCGGAAGCCGTAGCCCAGCGGCGCCGACCGGTCGGAGTTGTAGCTCAGGCTCAGCTCGTGCCAGTCGTACGTCCCGGGAACCACCGGCACCCCGGAGATACGGAACTCCCGGGTCACGCCCTCCTTGCGGATGTTCCAGGCGGTGATGGCCACGGAGCTGTCCTCGAACTCCCAGAAGTTGTCCATGTGGACGAGGGAGGTCTCGATGAAGCCGCGGTCCATGCTCCAGAAGCGGTTGAAAGTGATGTGCGGCCGGACCTCCTGGATGCGGAACGGGTTGGAACGCGGGCGCGACGTGTTGAAGATGCCGCCGTCGACCTTGCGGAATCCCGTGCGTCGCACGAAGCCGACCTCGGGGTTGAAGTCCTCGCCCATCTCCATCACGTTGGCGCGCAGCCGCCACGCCTCGGTGTTGTAGTCGACGGCGAGATCGAGCGCGTGGTCCCGGCCGGTGCGGCCCGGGGTCTCGGTCTTCGCCGCGAAACCGGAGACCAGCCCATTCTGCCCGAAGCCCCAGCGGCCGTCGAACGCGAAGGTCCGGTTGTAGTCCTCGAGGCCCGCCAGGCGGCCCGTCGCCTGCCGATTGACGAGCAGCCCCCCGACGCTCGAGCGGTTCGGGAGGTCGCGCCGGACACGCGCCACCGTGAAGTTGTTGGCCGGCGCGAGCCCCTCGACGGCCTCCGTCTGCATGTTCAGGAAGCCGACCGTGACCGCCTCGGTCACCTTGCCCGACAGGCGGGCTCCGCCCACGATCGGGATCGGCTGCCCGGCCGGACCGATGCCGATGCGCCGGCTGAAGAAGAGCTCCGTCTGCCCGGGGTCGTTGAAGGCGGCGCCGCCGCTGTTGCTCACCGTGAAGGCGCCGGCGTTCTCCAGGAAGAAGGGACGCTTCTCGGGGAAGAACAGGTTGAAGCGGTCGAGGTTGATCTGCTGATCGTCGACCTCGACCTGCGCGAAGTCCGTGTTGTAGGTCAGATCGAGCGCCAGGCCCGAAGTGACGCCGTACTTGAGGTCGCCGCCGAAGCCGCCCAGGAGCACGGTGTCGGCAGCGGCCCGATCCGCGCGGTCCAGCGCTTCGCCGGTGACGTAGGGCGTGACCTGCAGGGTCCGCCACAGCCCCTCGGGCGCGGCGAGGCCGTCCACCTGCCCCGCCAGCGAGACGCGGAACAGGTCGAACTGCCGCGGCAGCGGCGCCCAGTACGCCGACTCGTTCCGCCGGCGGATATTGCGCTGGAAGTTCACGCCCCAGGTCTGCTCCCTGCCGGCCGGGAAGCGGAGCGTGCGGAACGGGATGGCGAACTCGGCGCTCCAGCCGGCGTCGCCGATCGCCGTCCGCACCTGCCACACGCCGTCCCAGTTCAGGTTGAAGCCGCCGCCGGCGCCGCGCGTCTGGCCGCCCCCGCCCATGCCGCTGCCGCCCGCCCCCTCGTTGACGAGCTGCCCGTCGTACTCCTGCCCGGAGGGGCTGGTGCCGAAGACGAAGCCGTTCTGCCGGTCGCGGAACGTGTCGAGGATGAGCTGAAAGCTGTCGCTGTCGGCGAGCGACGAGTCGCGCCGGCTGTCGGTGACGATGATCGACGCCGGGTCGGCGTCGTAGCAGATGACGCCGACGTAGATCGTGTCGGCCGTGAACACGATGCGGACCTCGGTCCGCTCCGAAGCCGGCCGGCCCTCGTCGGGCTGGGTCTGCACGAAGCCGGTGGCCGGCTCGGCCGCCGCCCAGGCCGGATCCCCCAGCACGGCGCCGTCGACGACCGGCGGCGTGTCGACCTCCACCGCGGTCACCGTGCGGGCGCCGGGCGCGACGGCGAGGCCGGCCGACGGCTGCTGGGACGAAGCGCCGGCCGCCTCGGCCGCCCCGAGCGCGGCCGGCGCTCCGAACGCCGCCAGCGCGGCGAACGTCGCCGACGCCCATTTCGTCGCCGGCGGGCCGGAACGTCGCCGAGAACCGAGCAGAACCGCGCAGCGGGCCCGGACGCCGAACGGACGATGCGCGGTACGCACGGTGGTGGTGGCGAGTGCAGCTGCCGATTCGTTGCTAGTCGAGGACGTCGAAGAGGTAGCTGTACTTGAGGATGAGGCTGCGTCCGGCCCCGGCCGGCACGTAGTCGAGGGGGTCTTCCCGGTCGCCGTAGATGCCCTCGGTCTCGTTGTAGACGAGGAACAGACCGGTGTTGGCGTCCTGCAGCCAGCCGACGCGGAAGTTCACCGACCAGAGCCTCGCGCTGTCGTTGTGCTGCACGAGGGTCTGGAAGAACATCCGCGGCGTGACGTTGTAGCCGGCGCGAACGCTGGTCAGGTTGGTGACGGTGGTGCCCGCGGGCAGATCGATGTCGTTGCGGCTGTAGCTCACCGACAGGTTCAACGACTCGCCGTAGCGGGCCCGGATCGTCGGCCGGATCGTCACGATCCGCCCGCCGAAGAAACCGCCGACCACCGCGCGCACGCCGGCGCTCACGGGCGCCGACCGGTCGTAGAAGAACGACGAGCTGACTTCGCTCCAGTCGTACCGGCTCGCCGGGATCGTCAGGCCGGACACCGAGAACGCCTCGAAGACGCGCTCGCTTCGCGTGTCGTAGGCGAGGCCGACCGACGAGCTGTCCTCGAACTCCCCCATGAAGTGCGTGTGGATGTAGGTGGTCTCCATCACGCCGCCGAGGTTCCAGATGCGCGAGAACGTGGCGTGCGGCCTGAGCTCCTGAAACTTGAGGAAGCCGTTGGGCCGCGACGTGTTGTTGATCGCGAGGTCGTACTTCCGGAACCCGCCGGGGCGGCGCAGGTAGCCGACCTCCGGGTTGAAGTCCTCGCCGTTCTCCTGGTAGCCCGTGCTGAGGCGCCACATCTGGGAGTCGTACGTCCCGGAGAGGCTCAGGGCGTGGTCGCGGCCGTCGCGTCCCGGCGTCTGGGTCCCGCCGACGAAGCCCTGGACGAGCCCGTTCTGGCCGATCCCCCAGCGGCCGTCCAGGGCGTAGGTGCGGTTGTAGTCGCTCGCGAGCGCCTGCGGGCCCGTGGCCTGGCGGTTGACGAAGAGGCCGCCGATGCTAGACCGGTTGGGAAGGTCCTGCCGCACACGGGTGACCGTGAAGTTGTTGGCCGCCCCGCCCGCCGCGGGGGCCTCCGTCTGCATGTTGAGGAAACCGACGGTCACGGTGTCGGAGACCTTCCCCGACAGGCGGGCCCCGGCACTGATCGGGATCTGGGCGCCCGTGTCGTCGATTCCGATGCGGCGGCTGAAGAACAGCTCGGTCTGCCCCAGGTTGCGTCCGCTGGCCGAGGCCGCGTTGACCGTGAACGCGCCGGCGTTCTCCAGCTTCTCGGGGAAGAACAGGTTGAAGCGGTCGAGGTTGATCTGCTGGTCGTCCACCTCGACCTGCGCGAAGTCGGTGTTGTAGGTGGCGTCGAGCGTGAGGCCGGACGTGACGCTGTACTTGAGGTCGCCCCCGGCGTCGCCGAGCAGCACCGGCCCGCGGTCGGGCGCGGCGTCCCGGGTGACCATCTCTCCGACGATGTAGGGCGTCATCTGCAGGTTCGCGGCGCGCTCCGTAGGGACCCGCAGTCCGTTGAGCTGCCCGGCCATCGAGACGCGGTAGAGGTTGTACTGGCGCGGCAGCGGCGCCCAGTAGACCGTCTCGTTGCGCCGCCGGATGTTGCGCTGGAAGTTGACGCCCCACGACTGAAGCTCGCGCGCCGGATAGCGTACGGTCCGCAGCGGGATGGCGAACTCGGCGCTCCAGCCGATGTCGGAGACGCGCGTCCGCACCTGCCAGGCGCCGTCCCAGTTCAGGTTGAACCCGCCGGCGCTGCCGCGCGAGAACCCGCCGCTGCCGCTGGAGCCGAAGCCGCCCCCCCGGCCGCCACCTTCGTTGATGACCTGTCCGTCGTACTCCTGGCCGGCGGGGCTGGTGCCGAAGACGAAGCCGTTCTGCCGGTCGCTGAAGGTGTCGAGGATCAACAGGAAGCTGTCGCTGTCGCGCAGCGACGAATCGCGCCGGCTGTCGGTCACGATGATCGACGAGGGATCCGCGTCGTAGCAGACGACGCCGACGTAGATGGTCTCGCTCGTGTAGACGATGCGAACCTCCGTCCGCTCGGACGCCGGCTGCCCCTCGTCCGGAGCCGTCTGCCGGAACCCGGTCGCCGGACGGGCCGCCGCCCAGGCGGAGTCTCCCAGCACGTTGCCGTCGATTACCGGCGTGTCCTCGACGCCCGCCGCGATGATCTGCTTGATCGAGAGCCCGGCGCCGATCCCGAGACCCGCCGTCCCCTGTGCCTGGCCCGGACTCCCGTCGCCGGCGGCGCCGCCCGGCGCTCCGGGAGGCGCCGACCCGCCGCCGTCCGACCTCCCGCCGGCCGACTCCGTCGCCCGGCCGTCGAGCGTCAACCCGGCGGACGAGGTCTCCGATTGGCTCGCGGCCGGCGCGGCGGCGGCCCAGAAGGCGGCGCCCGCAAATATGGTCGCCAGGACCGGGCCCCGACAACGGCGCGCGGTATACGGCGTCCCCTGCTCGCTCATCGGATGTAGCCGAGCCGCCGCAGGCGCTGCAGCTCCTCCGGGCTCAGGTCGTCGGCGGCATCCTCGTCGGATGCGAGCTTCCGCGCCTCCGCGTACCGCAGGCGCGCCGCCAACTGCTCCTTCAGTTGCTCCACGATCTCGGGGTGGTCGGCCGAGACATCGTTCAGATTGATGGGATCGGCCTCGTGCGAGTAGAGCTCGTACTCGCCGCGCCCCTCCGGCGGGTCGACGTTGCGCACGAGCTTCCAGCCGTCCCAGACGACCGAGTACTGATCGACGTCCTCGGGATTGCTCCGCTCGTCGCGGCTAGGCATCCGCTTCCGCTCGCTGAACGCCGGCCGGCGGACCCAGCCGAGCGCCTCCGGATCGTCCGGGTTCACGACGAGCGGCAGCAGGCTCCGCCCCTGCGCCTCCTCGGGAGGGGCGATCCCGCTCAGCTCGAGCAGCGTCGGCATGAGGTCGATCGATTCCACCGTCTCGTCCACGGCGACGCCCGCGGGCAGCACGCCCTCCCAGCGGAGCATCAGCGGCACGTTGAGGATCTCGCCGTAGACCGTGTTGCCGTGCCAGTGCCACCCGTGCTCGAGGAATTCCTCGCCGTGGTCGCTGATGAAGGCGAGGAGGGTATCGCCGGCGACGCCTCGCTCCTCGAGGC
This sequence comes from Acidobacteriota bacterium, assembly GCA_021296475.1. Lineage (GTDB taxonomy): Bacteria > Acidobacteriota > Vicinamibacteria > Vicinamibacterales > UBA8438 > JAGWAJ01. Next base: position 51,103 of record JAGWAJ010000005.1, on the reverse strand, counting down.
CCTCCATCAGCCGTGCGATCTCCGCGTCCATGCCGCGGATGGAACCGTCATACCAGTCGAGCTCGTGCCCGACGAAGACGTCCGGGTCGATCCCGGACGCCTCCAGCTCTTCCCGGTTCGGAAACAGCTCCGGCCCGACGCGATTCCCGTCGCCGATTCGCTTCTCGTCGCCGAACGTCTCGTCCACCTGCTCGAGCCGCGCCTCGTGCTCCTCCTTGCCGGTCGGCGACGCCCACGTCAGGTCGTACGGCGGATAGGGCTCGAACGGCGAGTGGGGATCGAAGACGTGGATGAGCGCGTAGAACGGCACGTCGTGGTGGTCGTCCAGCCAGGTCAGGAAGCGGTCGACGAACGTCCGGGCGGTCTTGGCGCTGCTGTGCCCGAGGTCGTCGTTGTCGACCGACGCCCGCTCGTGCAGCACCTCCACGCCCTGGTGCAGGTTGGTCAACTTTCCCGTGAACTGCACCGACGACGTCTGGAACGTCGCGTAGCCGGCGGCGCGATACGCCTCGGCAAGGGTCGTGGCGGCCGACGGCACGCGGTCCGGAATGCCGACCACGCCCGTCGAAGCCGGATAGAGCGAGGTCAGGATGGACGGCACCGACACCTTCGTCCAGGTACCCTGCGAGATGGCGTCGCGGAAGAGCACGCCCTCCGACGCCAGCCGCGACAACACGGGGGCGGTCTCGCGCTCGTACCCGTAGGCATCGAGGTGGTCGCGCCGCAGGGTGTCGCCCAGGAACACGATGACGCCCTGCGGAGCCGCCGACCCGCCATCGGCAAGGGCCGCTCGCGCCGTGCTCGGGTCGTCGTTCCGGACGGGCGGCGCGCCGCTGTTCCGTACCACCGGCGTCCCCCAGAAGCCGAGCAGGCCGTCCTCGGGGCCGTCGAGCGACAGGGTGATGGTCACCGTCCGCCCGGCGTAGTCGGCGAGATCGAGCCGCCTCGTCTCCCAGCGGCGCGGCAGGGTGACCGTGCGCCGCCAGATGCCCGCGCCGTCGATGGCTACGTTGAACGTCACCGGCGCCGCCTCGATCGTCCCGACCGCAATGTCCAGCCAGGGCCGATCGGGAAGGTCGAGATCGATGGCGATCCGCTCGGGAGAGCGGCTGACGATCGTCTCGCGGTAGACCTCGCCCAGCCCCTGCCAGCCCGGCCCGGACGCGACCGACCGGAGGTGCTCCGTCAGGGGAATCAGGCGCACCGACTCGATCTCGAACGTGGCGCCCGCCTCGTCGGTCGGCTGGATCAGCAGGTGCCGGATGCCTGCTATCGAGAACGACCGCGCAATGTCCTGCAGGGTGTAGGTCTGGACCTCGTCCCCCGGCTCGAGATCGGCGAACAGGGTCGGCGTGGGGGCGCGGCGGATGCCCCGCAGCACGCGCTCCTCGTCGAGCTCGCGGGCGCCGTTGAAGGTCACGCCGACGCGCGTCCCGCCGGAGACGCGCATCGTGATCTCGACCGCGTGCAGCAGGTCGCGCTCGTCGAGCTCCTCCGGGCGCGCCGCGTGCAGCAGGGGCAGCTCGCCCGCCGTGCCGACCAGGAGCCCGTCCCGGACCTCCAGGCCCTCGATGTCATGGTAGGCCGCCCAGCCGACGGTGGCGGTCCGGTCCTCGAAGTCCTCCGCCTCTGCATCGTCGGAGTCCTCGGGAGGCTCGGGGGCCGCGATCGTCCCCTCGCCGTCGAAGCGCCACTCCGTCGGCTCGAGCGGCTCGACCTCGACGGTCTGCTCGATGGTCGCGGCATCGAAGAGATCGAGCAGTCGGAGCGCGACCGGCTCCGGGGCGCCCCCGCACGACACGCCGAGCACGGCCGCGAGGACCACCGCCGTCCCGTTCCATCGACGCATGTCGAGTGCCTCCAGAAGTCACGCGAATAATAACAGCCGTCGGCCCGCCACCGGGCGCCGGGCGCCGGCCCGGGTCGCATCGTCCTTGAACTCGCGGCGCGATCCGGGGCAAGCTAACGGCAGGCCGGGCCGGTGTTTACGGTTGAGGGCGCCAGCCAGGGGCGGCGGCCTCCCGGCCAGGAGGAGTCGACCATGCCGCTCACCCGCCCATCCCGGCTCGCGCCTCGGACCGCCGTCGCGACCGCCGCCGGCGCCCTGCTGTTCGCTGCGCCGGCCGCCGCGGCGCCCTGCGAGAGCCTGACCGCGCTCGCGCTCCCGGAGACGACCATCACGAGCGCGGTGACGGTCGCGGCCGGGGCGCTCGCCCCGACCGCCGGGGAGCCGCTCGACATGCCCGCCGTCTGCCGCGTCGTCGCGGTCACGGAGCCGGCCGTCAACTTCGAGGTCTGGCTCCCGATCGAGGGCTGGAACGGCAAGTTCCACGTCTCCGGCAACGGCGGCATGGCCGGCGTCGTGAGCTACGGCGCGATGGCGGGGGCCGTCCGCCGCGGCTACGCCGCCGCGAGCACCGACACCGGGCACGTCCGTCCCGGAACCGGCGGGTTCGACGCCTCCTGGGCCATCGGTCGCCCCGACCTCGTGGCCGACTTCGGCCACCGCTCGCTGCACCTGACAGCCACCCACGGACGGACCGTCACCAGCACGTTCTACGAGCGCGACCCGGCCTACTCCTACTATGTCGGATGCTCGAAGGGGGGACAGCAGGGGCTGATGGAGGCCCAGCGCTACCCGGACGACTTCGACGGCATCGTCGCCGGCAATCCGGCCAACGACTGGACGCGCTTCTACGCGGGGGCGCACCTGTGGTACGCGCTCGCGACGCTGCGCGAGACGGACCGCTACTTCCCGCCGAGCAAGGTCCCGCTGCTGGCCGACGCGGTGAACGCCGCGTGCGACGCGCTCGACGGGCTGGAGGACGGCGTGCTCGACGACCCGCGGGCGTGCGATTTCGACCCCGGCACGCTCACCTGTCCGGCGGGCCGGGACGATGCCGACTGCCTCACGCCGGGGCAGGTCGAGGCGGTCCGGGACATCTGGGCCGGCTCCCGCAACTCGGCCGGAGAGGTCGTCTTCCCGGGCCTCGTGCCGGGCGGCGAGAACGGCCCCGGCGGCGGTTGGCAGGCCTGGGTGACCGGCCGCGAGCCGTTCACCAGCCTCCACTGGCTCGCGGCGGACGGCTTCTTCAAGTACATGGTGTTCGAGGAGCCCGACTGGAACTTCCGGTCGTTCGACTTCGACGCGGACCTCGACTTCGCGCTGGAGAAGGTCGGTGCGTCGCTCGACGCCGACAGCCCGGACCTGCGCGGTCTGCGCGACGGCGGCGCGAAGCTCATCGTCTACCACGGCTGGAGCGATCCGGACATCTCGCCGCTCGGGTCGATCGACTACTACGAGGACGTGCTGGCGTTCGAGGGCGCCGGCCGCGGGCGCGACGCCGCGCTCGCCGCCGTGCGCGACTACTTCCGGCTCTTCCTGGTCCCGGGCCTCGGCCACTGCTCGGGCGGCCCCGGCTACAACCGCCTCGACCCGCTCACGGCGCTCGAGCGGTGGGTCGAGGACGGCATCGCGCCGGACACGATTCTGGGCGAGCGGGTCGAGGACGGAGCCGTCGTGCGGACGCGGCCGGTTTGCGCCTACCCGGAGATGGCGGTGTGGGACGGCAGCGGCGATCCGGACGACGCCGCGAGCTTCGCCTGCCGCCGCGAGGACTGACGTGCCGCGGGTCTGCTGGCGCCGCCGGCTGGCTTGGCTGCTCGTGCTGCTGGTCGCCGTCGGGGCGGCCTGCAGCGGCGAGGAGGAGGCGAGCGACGCGGGGCAGGGGTGGCGCCGCTACAGCGCGGCGGGCCTCGAGGCGATGGGGCGCGGCGACCTGGCGAGCGCCGAGGCGATGCTCTCGTCCGCGGTCGAGCACGCCGAGCGCCATGGTCCGTCCGACTTCCGCGTCGCGATCACGCTCAACATCCTCGCCGGGTTCTACCGGACCACCGGACGCCACGCCGAGGCCGAGCCGCTGTTCGAGCGCGCCCTGACCGTCGCGGAGGAACGCTGGGGCCCCGATCACCCGCGCGTGGCGATGGTGCTCGAGAGCTACGCCCTGCTCCTCGGCCAGACGGGACGCACGCAGGCCGCGGCGCTGATGGCGGGGCGTGCGGCCGCCATTCGACGCGCCAATCCCGAGCGA
>JAGWAJ010000005.1:41667-46941 GCA_021296475.1 Acidobacteriota bacterium | reverse complement strand
CTCGCCATCGCTGCCGCGGGGCTCGTCGCGGTGCTGCCGCAACCCACGGCCACCCTCTGGATGACGAGCATCGTCCTGAGCGAGGGCGGCTACTGGCTGGCGCTGCTTGCGGCGCTGCTCGTCGTCGACCTGGGGGGCTGGCGGGCGCCGGGGGGCCGCCGGTCGCTCGCCCGGGTCACGGCGTCCGCCGCCGCGCTCGCCGGCGTCGTGTTGCTCCTCAGCCCGATCGCGCAGGCGTACGTCGTCGGCCGTACCCTGCCGGACGTGCTGGCCGCGCGGTTCGGGACGCCGGCCTCGGTACCGTTCGCCGAGCCGCCGCGTCCGGCCCCACTCTCGCTGCCGGGGCTGCTCACGGGAGTCAGGGGCGGCGAGGTCGTCGTCGACGAGCACGTGTACGCGGTGCGGGACGGCGGCGACCTGCGGCTCGACCTCTACCGGCCGGCGTACGCGGAGGGGTCCCTGCCGGTGGTCGTGATGATCCATGGCGGCGGCTGGACCACCGGCGACAAGCGGGACTTCTCGGCGCTGAACGACTACCTGGCGGCGCGCGGCTACGTCGTGGCCGCCATCGGCTACCGCCTCGCTCCCGGCGCGCGGTTCCCGGCCGCCCAGGAGGACGTGGCGGAGGCCATCCGCTACCTCGGGGGACTGGCGGAGACGCACAACCTCGACCCGGCCCGCATCGCCCTCGTCGGCCGTTCGGCCGGCGGCCAGATCGCACTCCTCGCGGCGTACGCCCGGCGGGACCCGGCGGTCCGCGCCGTCGTCTCCTTCTACGCGCCGACCGCACTCCGCTGGGGCTACGCGAATCCGGCCAAACCGGGCGTCGTCGACTCGAGCGGCGTCCTCGACATCTACCTCGGCGGTCCGCCGGAGACCCACGGTGCGCAGTACGACGCGGCCGAGCCGGCGCGCTTCGTGTCGCCGGCCTCACCCCCCACCCTCTTCATCCAGGGCCTGCGCGACGAGCACGTCTCGCCGTTCCACGCCGAGTTCGTCAGCGCGCGCCTTCTGGAGGCCGGCGTCCCGCACGCGATCGTGCGCCTGCCGTGGGCGACGCACGCCTGCGACTACTTCTTCCGGGGCCCCTGCGGGCAGGTGAGCACGTTCGCCGTCGAGTGGTTTCTCGGGACCGTGCTGCGGTGACCGGCGCGCGGCCCCGCCAACCGTCCGGGAATCCACCGTTCTACGGCGCAGACTTCCGGGCTGGCGGCGCCCCGCCCGCGAGCTCCAGCACAGCCGCCGCAAGAACCTTCGTGGACGTCACCAGGTCCTCGATGCCGACCCACTCGTCGGGCTGGTGGGCCAGGTCCAGGCAGCCCGGCCCGTAGGCCACGCAGTGCTCGATGCCGGCGATGCGCTTGAAGTGCTTCTGGTCGTAGGTCCCGGGGCTCGCGACCAACTGGACCTGCCGCCCCACGATCTCGCGCACCGCGCCAGCGAGCGCAGTCACCACCGGTGAATCATCCGGGGTGCGGACCGGCTCGACGATCATCAGATCGCGCAGCTCGTGGCGGACCCCGGCCCGTCCGTTCAGGGCGCGCGCCACCTGGCCGGCGATCTCGGCGCGGACCGCCTCGAGCGGCTCCTCCGGCAGGAAGCGCCGGTCGAGCACCGCCGCGCACCGGTCGGGAACGCACGGCGTCTGCCCGGCCACGTCCGCCTGCCCGCCCCGGATGCCGTTGACGTTGAGCGTCGCGGCGCGCGCCCCGTCCGGCACCACCGGCATCGCCGTGCGGCGGGCGGAGAGGGTCGGGACGAGCTCTCGCTGAACGTCCGCCAGGACCTCGGCCATCGCGTCCACCGCATTCACGCCGAAGAACGGCATGCTGCCGTGCGCGGTCCGGCCCACGGTGGTGATCTCGCACCAGTAGACGCCGCGGTGGCCGACCGAGATGCGGTCGACGCCGAACGGCTCCGGGATGATTGCGAAGTCCTGCCGGCCGGACGACAGCACCCCCTGGCGGGCCAGCCACGCGACGCCGGCGAACCCACCGCTCTCCTCGTCGACGGTGGCGCTGATCTCGACGGTCCCCTCGAGCGCCACGCCGGCCCGCCGGATCGCCTCGGCGGCGAAGATGGCGGCCGCGAGCCCGCCCTTCATGTCCGTGCTCCCGCGCCCGTAGATGCGGTCGCCGCGCACCGTGCGGCCGAACGGCTCCACCGTCCAGCCGTCGCCGGCCGGCACGACGTCGAGGTGGCCGTTCAGGTGCACGCAGGGCCGTTCCTGCCGCCAACGGCGCACGCCGACGACGTTGACGCGCGGGTAGTCGGGCCGGTGCTCGGGAAGCCCGTCGGCCGTGTAGTACTGCGTCTCGAAGCCGAACCCGCGGAGCGTGTCCCCGATGTGGCGCGCGCACGGCTCATAGGCCTGGCCCGGCGGATTGACGGTCGGAATGGCGATGAGGTCGGCCGTGAACGAGACGAGCTCGTCGGCGAGGGCGTCGACCGTAGCCAGGACGCGATCGAGATCGCTGGGCATCGGAAGTCCCGGCGGCGCCGGGCGCTTCCCCCAAGCATGGCGCACGCTCGGCTATCATCGACCGGGGAAGCGATCATACCGCCTTCGCCCGGGGCCGACCGTGACGCCACACCTGACGATCCTGCTGATATACGCGGCCGCCCTAGGGGACGATCTCGAACGGCGCGTCGAGCACCTCGTACACTCGGACGGCACGGCGGTCGCGCGTCAGCAGGGTGGCGCCCGCCCGTTTCGCGGTCCACGCGATCAGCGCGTCGTAGACGGACCCGCCTGCCAGACCGGCCCCCATCGCTGTCTCGATGAGACCGCGGTAGTCGGCCGGCCGCAGCGCGAGCGGCGGTGCCGTGAACCGCAGCTCCAGAAACGACGATGCAGTGGCGGGGGACGTCCTGTGCGGGGGAGGAAGCCGCGTCAATACCGAGTAGCTCTCCAAGAGCACGTGCGCCGGCAGCCGCGGGTGCCGATCGAGGGCTGCCAGAGCTGCTCCGTGGCCATCGTGCCACGTGGCGAAGGCGGCAACGACGACGCTGGTGTCGACCGCCAGCGTCACCGCCGGACTCTCTCCAAGGTGGCGCGGACGAGATCGTCGGTCAGCGGCGGCAACTCGCGATCCGGAACCGAGACGAGGCGCCCCTTCCGTTTCTCGAGCCGCATCTGCGTGGCTGCGGGCTCGATCTCGATGACGCCCTCCCGTTCACGGATCTCAATCGGCCGCCCCCCGGAGAGACCGAGAGCATCGCGCATCGCTTTCGGAATGACGACCCGGCCGGCCGCATCGATGGTTATCTGCATGGCACGAGATTACCATCGGGGCGCGGACGCCGTACTGCCCGCGGCTGGGGGCCGACCGTGACGCCACACCTGACGATCCTGCTGATATACGCGGCCGGCCTGATGGCCCTGGGGGTCTGGATCGGCCAGCGGGTGCGGCACTCGGCCGACTTTTTCGTCGCCGGCCGGCGGCTCGGCCCCTTTCTGCTCTTTGCCACGCTGCTGGCCGCCAACATCGGGACCGGTTCCACGGTGGGCGCGGCGGGGCTCGCCTACCGCGACGGGCTCAGTGTGTGGTGGTGGGTCGGCTCGGCCGGCATCGGATCGCTCGTGCTGGCGTTCTGGGTGGGTCCGGCCGTGCGCCGCATCACGGCGCGCCACGATCTGCGGACGGTCGGCGACTACCTCGAGCTGCGCTACGGCCAGCCGGTGCGCGTCACCATCGCGTCGCTGTTCTGGATCGCGACGCTGTCGATCCTCGCGGGGCAGATCGTCGGCATGTCGCGCGTGCTCGGCGCCGTGACCGGGCTGGACTTCCGGGCCGGCTGCATCGTCGGGGGCCTCGTCGTCACCGTCTACTTCTCGGCCGGCGGCCTGCGCACGGCGGCCTGGGTGAACGTGGTGCAGCTCGTCGTGCTGCTCGCGGGCTTCGGCCTCGCGCTGCCGTTCGGCCTCGCGGCGGCCGGCGGCTGGGGCGCCATCACCGAGGCCACCGCCGCGGTTCCGGGCTACTGGAGCTTCTGGGAGGGAGGCGGCTCCGGATGGTTCTACGTGGTCATGCTGGGGCCCGCGTTCGTCGTCTCCCCCGGCCTATTGCAGAAGATATACGGCGCCCGCGACGACGCCGCCGTCCGCACCGGCGTCGGCCTGAACGCCGCGGCGCTGCTGCTCTTCGCCATCGTTCCCGTGCTGCTCGGCATGATGGCGCGGACCGCGTACCCCGATCTCGGGGCGCCGGAGCAGGCGCTCCCGACGCTGCTCCGCGACGCGCTGCCACCGCTCCTCGGCGGCCTCGGGCTGGCGGCACTCTTTTCGGCCGAGGTGAGCTCCGCCGACGCGATTCTGTTCATGCTCTCGACGTCGCTGTCGCAGGACCTCTACCGCCGCGTGCTCGACCCAGCCGCGTCCGAGTCCCGCGTGCTGGCCGTCGCGCGCGGCGCGGCCGCGGCCGGCGGGGCGGCGGGCATCATCCTCGCACTCGTCTTCCAGACGATCATCGGCGCCCTGTCGTTCTTCTACACGATCCTGACGGTCAGCCTCTTCATCCCGGTCCTGGCCGGCCTCTACCTGCGGCGGGTGGGGATGCCGGAGATTCTCGGATCGATCGCGGCCGGGGTGTCGGTGGTCATCGTCCTCCAGGTGACGCGGGGCGGGCAGGGGATCGGGGCGTTCACGCCGGCCATGATCGGGCTCGCCGCCGCCTTCGCCGGCTGCCTCCTGGTTCGCGGCGTGTGGGCGGCACGTCGCCCAAAGGGAGAGGCTCGGCCATGACGACGATGGACCAGGGTGGCCTGTTCGACCTCGGCGGGCGTCAGGCCGCCGTCATCGGCGCCGCCGCCGGCATCGGCGAGGCAGTCGCGCGCGGCTGCGCGCGGCAGGGAGCGGCGGTGCACTGCCTCGACCTCGACGCGGTCGGCGCGCACACGACGGCGGAACGGATCGTGGAAGCGGGCGGCGAGGCGACCGCCGCCGTGCTCGACGTCCGGGACGGCGCGGCGCTGGAGGCCGAGCTCGCGACCCTCGCCGACCGCCGGGGGCGCCTCGACGTCGTGGTCGCCACGCCGGGCGTCAACGTCCGCAAGCCGCTCCTCGACTACGCGGACGACGAGTTCGACCGGGTCGTCGGCCTGAACCTCAAGGGCACCTTCCACGTCATCCGCGCCGCGGGCCGCGTCATGCGCGCCCACCGCCGCGGCAGCATCATCCTGTTCTCCTCCATCCGCGCCCAGGTGGTCGAGCCAGGTCAATCGGTGTACGCCGCCACCAAGGCGGGCATCGTTCAATTGGTACGGACGGCGGCG
>JAGWAJ010000005.1:28186-41661 GCA_021296475.1 Acidobacteriota bacterium | reverse complement strand
GTCCGGGTCAACGCGGTCGCCCCCGGCGTCGTCGAAACGCCGCTTACGGCCCCCATCCGCAACGACCCGGCGTGGCACGCCGCCTACGCGGACAAGAGCGTGCTCGGCCGCTGGGCGAGCGCAGAGGAGATGGTGGGACCGACGGTCTTCCTTGCCTCGGACGCCTCCAGCTACGTGACCGGGTCGCTCCTGTTCGTCGACGGGGGCTGGACGGCCGCCGACGGGCGGTTCGTGCCTCCGGGGATGGAGCCGCGGGCGTAGGGCCGGGGAAGAGACCGCCGGCGTCGCGGTCCTCCGCCTGCCGAACCGACCGGGCCGCAAAGCGGCGGTCCGCTTACTTGTGCTCCGACGCTCCAGCCGAGCGCGGCCTGCCACTTCCCCACATTGGCCTGCTGCGACAGTTGCGCTCGGGCCGGGGGCGTTCCGCGCCCTGCGTCCCTATCTATCGCGGCAAGTAGTACCGCGAACGCACCCTGCCTGTCCCCGGCCAGGAATCGGCAGGATCGGAGAAGCGGAGAACCCTGTCGGCCGAGTTCAACGACGCTCCGCCGGGGCCCGTGGTCGAGGAGGCGGCGGGTCAGGGGAATCGTCCAGCTCCCGAACGCGCCGCGCAGCGTCCCGGACGGCGGGCGGGATCCGCTGGCAGGCGATGTCGCCGCGAGCCCCGTACCGGTCGAGGCGGTCGATCTCGGCGACGAGGCGGGCGGCGAAGGCGTCCGCGGGTCGGTCCATCGCCTCCGCCAATCGGGTCGTGGGTGGGCATGCACGGACGCGCACCCCGGGCGCCTGCGCCGCGAACGTCGCCACGGCGCGCCGCGTCACGAAGCCCTTCGCGACCAGCAGCGCCGACCTCGCCGGCCGGCCGGCGCGCAGGAGCACGGCGAGGCCGAAGCGCACGTTCTCCAGGGTGTTGCCGGCCTCGGTCTCCGTCACGATCGCCGCCTCGGGCACCCCCGCCGCGAGCAGCCGGTCGCGAAAGACCAGCGCTTCGGGCTGGTGGAAGACGCCGCGCGTCATGCGGCCGAAGCCGCCGGTCGCGAGGACCGCCGGCGCGTGGCCGCCGCGGTAGAGCTCCGCTGCCCGATCCGGCATCGCCAGATCCTGGCTGCCGAAGACGAAGATGACGTCGGAGGGCACGGGCGGCCCGGCGACGAGCAGGTAGTCCCACAGCACCCGCAGCGCGGTCGCCGAGTGCGGCACCGGCGCGGTCCGGCCGGCGGGGTCACCCGGCGATCCCGCGACGGTCGTGGGCGCGAAGCGCGACGCCACGCCCCAGCGTACCACCTTCCACGAGCCTGCCGCCGACGGGAGCACGGCGAATGCTATGATTGTTCACAGGTGTTCCTGCCATCGAGCGCTCGCGATTGCCCGCTACACCTCGCTGCGTTCGTGTCATCTCTGTTCGCGCTTCTCGCCCTCTCAGGGCTCGCCACCGCGCAATCGCCGGCTCCGCCGCTGACGCTCGTCTCGCCCGGGGCCCGGCAGCCGCTCGAGTCGATCGAGGCCGAGGGGCGCAGGCTGGTTCCGCTCCGCGCGCTGGCATCGCTGTTCCAGCTCGATTTGCGGGACGATACCGCCACCGGCACGCTGGCGCTCCGCTCCGGGGAACAGGAGGTCCTGCTGACGGCGGGCGAGCGGCTCGTCTCGGTGGACGGACGGCTCGTCTCTTTGGGCTCTTCGCCCCGGCAGATCGGCGGGCGGTGGTGGGTGCCGCTCGACTTCATCAACCGGGCGCTTTCGGCGATCGCCGACCGTCGCCTGGAGGTCCGTCCACGGTCGGGTCTCGTCCTGATCGGTGAGGTCGACGTCCCCCGCGTGGCGGCCCGTTACCGGCCGCGCGCGCGCACGGGGCGGCTCAGCGTCGAGACGACGCCGGGCACCGCCCATCGCATCATCGAGGAGCCGGGCCGGCTCCGAATCCGATTCGAGGCCGACGCCATCGACGTGGTCCGGCTGTCGCCGGCCCGCGGGGAGATCGTCCGCAGCATCGAGGTCGACGCGGATCTCCCCGGCCTGACGGTCGAGCTCGGCCCCGCGTTCGACTCGTTCCGCGTCACGCAGCCGACCGCTGCCGGCGGCGAGGCGCGCCTCGTGCTCGACCTGCTGTCCGCGGACGCGGCAGCCTCCGCGGGAACGGCCGGGGGTGCTGCGCGGCCGGGAGCAGAACGCGCGTCGGCGGGAACGCGTCCCGCGCGCCCCGCCGGGCCTGCCGCGCGCGCCCGGCCCGGGGCGAGCCCGGCCCCACGCCCCGGCGATGCTCCACGCCCCGGCGGCGACAGCCCCGACGCGGAGGCGCTGCCCGACTTCGCCGCCGCCCCGACCATCCGCACCATCGTCGTCGACGCGGGGCACGGCGGCACCGACGAGGGTGCCCACGGTCCGGACGGAACGCTCGAGAAGAACGTGACGCTCGGCGTCGCCCGGCGGTTGCGCGCAGCGCTCGAGGCCCGTCTCGGCGCCCGCGTCATCCTGACGCGTACGGGCGACACGGTGGTCCCGATCGACGAGCGCGCGTCCATCGCCAACAACAACAAGGCCGACCTGTTCATCAGCCTGCACGCGAACTCCTCCCGCAGCGTCACCCGCCGGGGCGCGGAGGTCTTCTACCTGAGCATCGACGAGTACGGCGCGGAGGCCCGCGAGGTCGCGGAGCGGGAGGCGCCGTTGCTGTCGGTCGTCGGCGGCGGCGCCCGGGAGATCGACATCGTCGAGTGGGAGATGGCGCAGGCCCGCCACGTCGACCGCTCGGCCCGGCTGGCCGAGCTGGTGGAGGACGAGCTCCGGCAGCGCGTGCCGATGAGCCCGCGGGCGATTCAGCAGGCGCCCTTCCGGGTGCTGGTCGGGGCCAACATGCCGGCGGTGCTCGTCGAGATGGGGTTCATCTCCAACCCGGATCAGGAACGCCAACTGACGGCGGCGTCGTTCCAGAACGAGGTCGTCGATGCCGTGATCGCCGCCGTGCTGCGCTTCCGCGACTACCTGGAGCGGCTGCCGTCGATGCCCGACGACGACGAGGCCGTTGGCGACGCCGCCACCGGCATGGGCGACGCTCCGGCATCGCAGGCCTCCGGCCAGTCCTGACCGCCGTGCTGAACCTCTCCGGCCCCGACCGTCCCGTGCGTCCCCCCCGCACCCGCCGCCGCCGGAAAGCGGCGACCCGGCGCGTGCGCCGGCGGGCGCGCCACCGCCGGCCGTACCTCGGCGTGGTGCGCTTCGTCGGCGGGATGACGCTCGGGGCGGTCCTGGTCGCGCTCGTGCTGCTGCTGCGCTGGTACAGCCCCACGTTCCTCCCCGCGTCCGACTCGACGGTGGCGGACACCAGCGGCGGCGCATCCCTGGCGCGTGTGACGTTGTTCTATCTGTCCCGGGACGGAACGGGGCTGGTCGGCCGCGAACGCCGCATCGAGCCCGGAAGCGACCCGACCGCCCGGGCGCGGGCGATCGTCCGGCGCCAGCTCGACTCGGCTCCGCCGGCGCTCATGTCGCCGTTTCCCGAGGGCACGCGGTTGCGCTCGCTCTACCTGGCCGCGGACGGCAATGCGTTCGTCGATCTCAGCCGGGAGGTGTCGGCCGACCACCCCGGCGGCTCGCTCGACGAGCTCTTCACCGTGTACGCGCTCGTCAACGCGTTGACCCTCAACGTCCCGGAGATCGACGCCGTGCAGATCATGGTCGAGGGGCGGGAAGTCGACACCCTCGCCGGCCACATCGATCTGCGGCAGCCCCTGGAATCGAACCTGGCCTGGGTCGTCGATGCGCCCCGCGGACGGGACGCCGATCCGGCTGCCGACGCGCGCCCCGACGGGCGCGCCGGGAGTTTCGCGGACGCGAGACTCCCGCGCCGGAGGCTAGGCCCTCGACCGTAACGCCGCGCCGCGGACCTGCAGCCGGGCGGCGCCGCCGGGCGGTCGGATCGGGGTGGGGGCGTGGGCCCCGCGGCTGTCGTCGGGCCCGTCGGCATACGTTTCCACGGGCAGACCCGGTACCGTGACCACGAACATCGTTCCGCCTCCCGGGCGGTTCGTCGCCGTGATCGTCCCGCCGTGCAGTCCCACAAGGTGCTTGGCGATGGCGAGCCCGAGCCCTGTGCCGCCGGGATTGCGGGCCCGGGACCGCTCCACCCGGTAGAAGCGCTCGAAGACGCGAGGCAGGTCGGTATCCGGGATGCCCGGCCCCCGGTCCGCCACGGTCAGCACCAGGTCCGTCCGCTCCTCGCGCATGGAGGCGCTGAGCGTGATGACGCTCTCCTCCGGCGCGTAGTGGGCTGCGTTGTCAATCAGGTTCCGCAGGACGTCGTGGAACTTCGCCGGGTCGACGAGCGCGGTGTGGGCGCCGGTGTCCACGTGGTGCTCCAGGCGCTGCCGCTTCTCCCGCACGAGCGGCGCGAGCTCGGTCTCCACGCTCTCGAAGAGCGCGTCCGTGGAGCACGCGGCGACGCTCAGCCCCTCCTGGCCCGCATCGAGGCGCGCCAGCCGCAGCAGGTCGGCCACCAGCCGCTCCATCCGCGTCGTATGCCGCGCGATGATCGCCAGGAAGCGCTTCTGCGCCTCTGGATCCGACTCGTCGAGGAGCGCGTCGACGGAGCCACGAATCGCCGTCAGCGGCGTGCGCAGCTCGTGCGACACATTGGCGACGAAGTCCTGCCGGATCTGCTCCGCCCGCCGATACTCGCTCACGTCGCGGAGCACGAGGGCCACCCCCGGCTCGTCCTGCGCCACGAACGGCGTCGCACTGGCCAGGCACACCTTGGCGGGCTCCGTGCTGAGCGTGATCTCCCGCAGCGACGAGCCGCCCTCATCGAGCGCCCGGCCGATCTGCTTCGCCACGTCCGGATGCCGGATGAGCTCGACGTAGTGCCGCCCGACCGGGGACTCGGCCATCTGCAGCATCCGGCGGACCGCGTCGTTGGCCATCTGGGCGTAGCCGCGCGCGTCGACGACGAGAACGCCCTCCGCCATGCTCGAGAGGATGGCGTCGGTCAGCCGGCGGTTCCGCGAGAGCTCCCCGAGCCTCCTTCCCAGCTCGCGCACCGCCGAATCGAGGGCGCGGGCCACGGTGCCGAACTCGTCGTCGCCGGATGGACCCACCTGGACGGTGAGATCACCCTCGACGTAGCGTCGGGCGACCGCGGCGATGTCGCTGACGCGGCGGCTCAGGCGGGTGGACACGATCCAGGCGAGCACGACCGCGCCCGCGAGCGCCGCCAGCAACCCGACGGCCGTTGCCCGCTGCACCGAACCGATCTGGTCGTCGACCTCCGTCAGTGGCAGGGCGAGTCGCACGACGCCCAGCCCGGGCTGATCAACGGCGATCGCGACATACAGCAGATCCCGCTCCACCGTCGTGCTGAAGCGGCGCGTGACCCCTCGCCCGTTGGCCAGCGCGAGCTCGACCTCCGGCCGCGTGCCGTGGTTCTCCATGGTCGCGAGTGCGGCGCCGTCTTCCGCCGTATCGCCGACCACGCGCCCGTCCGGTGCGATCAACGTCACTCGCGCGCGGAGGGTATCGCCGAACGCGTCGGCCTCGCGATCGAGGTCGGCCACCGCGGGCGACGGCCCGAGCCGCGCGACGAGGTCCGCGACGAGGCGCGTCTCGGCCAGGAGATCGGACTCGATGCGGGCCAGCAACTGCCGCTCCAGCGACCAGGCGACCAGCGCCGCCGCCACGAGCAGGCTGGCGCCGGCGATGCCGAAGGCGGCGAGGAACAGCCGGGTGCGCAGGGTCATCGGGGACCTGGACCCTCCGGTTCGACCAGCTTGTAGCCGAACTGCTTGATGGTGACGATGGCGTCGCCGAGGACCGGGAGCTTTTCCCGCAGCCGGCGGATGTGGACGTCGACGGTGCGCGTTCCTCCGGTGTACTTGTAGTCCCAGACGTCGGACAGGAGCACGTCGCGCGACAGCACGCGGTCCCGGTGCTCGATCAGGTACTTGAGCAGCAGGAACTCCTTGGCGGTCAGGCGGGCCTCCTCGCCGTCGAGCGTCACGACGTGCCGGTCGGGGTCGACGAGCAGCGGCCCGAAACGCAGCGGCGCGCCGCCCGGGTGCGACCGGTGGGTGCGCCGCAGCACCGCGCCGATCCGCGCGACGAGCTCCTTCGGGCTGAACGGCTTGGTGACGTAGTCGTCGCCGCCGATCTCGAGCCCCACGATGCGGTCGGTCTCCTCCGTCCGCGCCGTGAGCATGATGATCGGCACGCCGGAGATGCCCGGGTCCGCGCGCATCGCCCGGCAGATCTCCAGGCCGCTCAGGCCCGGCAGCATGAGGTCGAGCACGACGAGATCGGGCGGGTTCCGACGCACGCGCGCCAGCACGTCGGTGCCCGCGGTGAGGATCTCGGACGTGTATCCGGCCTTGGCGAGATGGTGCGCCACCAGCTCGGCAATGTCCGGGTCGTCCTCGACGACGAGGATGCGGCCCGCTCCGCGATCAGTCGTCAGCGGCGCCCTCCTGCCGGTGGTGCCGGACGTCGCGGCCCGAGACCATGAAGATCACGTCCTCGGCGATGTTGGTGGCGTGGTCGCCGACGCGCTCGAGGTGCCGGGAGATTAGCACGAGGTCGAGCGCCGGCTCGATGGTGGCCGGATTCTGCATCATGTAGCTGAGCAGCTCGCGGAAGACCTGCTCCTTCAACCCGTCGAGTTGATCGTCGCGATCGAGCACGCGGCGCGCCAGGTCGGTGTCGGGCCGGACGTAGGCGTTCAGCGCATCCCGGAGCATGCCCTGGGCGAGATCGGCCATCCGCGGAATGTCGATGAGCGGCTTGACCGGAGGGTGCTGCAGGTAGCGGAAGGTTGCCTCCGCTATGTTGATCGCGAAGTCGCCGATCCGCTCGAGGTCGCTGTTGATCTTCAGGCCGGACACGATGACGCGAATCGCCGCCGCGTCCGTCTGCTGGCGTGACAGCAGGGCGAAGCACCGCTGGTCGACCTCGACGTGCAGCCGGTTGATCGGCTCGTCGCCCGCGAGCACCTGCTCGGCGAGCGACAGGTCCCGGGCCGCGAGGGCGCGGACCGCACTGCGCACCTGCTCCTCGGCCTCGCCGCCCATTGCGAGCAGGCGTTCCTTCAGGTGGTTGAGCTCGTCCTCGAGCCGCGCCACGAAGTGCGGCACCGGATCCACGTCGCGTCTCCCCGCTGCCCCGACCGCGGGCCGATCGTACCGCAGCCCGCAGCGGGCGGCAACCGGCGCCCCGGGGCCGGCTCGTGTCGACGCGGCAGTGGCGGTGGCTCGACGCCGCGGCGCCCGCGGCGCCCGCGGCGGAAGGGAGACGGCCCTCAGCGACGGGCCGGCATCGCCGTCAGCATGCGGCCGAGCACCACTCCGACCTCTTCGGGGTCGTTCAACCGCAGCCGGGCGCTGGTCGGCCGGTCCTCCGCCGTGACGACGATGGCCGTGCCCGCCCCGTCGAGGCGCGCGAACGCGTCCTCGTCGGTCAGGTCGTCGCCGAAGTAGACCACGGCATCGAGGTCTCCACCCATCCGGCGCACGAGCCACGAGACGGCCGCGCCCTTGTCCCAGAGGAGGTTCGGGCGCAACTCGTGGACCGCCTTCCCCTGGCCCCGTCGCAACTCGGGGAAGCCGGACGCCACGCCGGCCACGGCGGCCTCGACGCGCGGCCGGTCGGCCGGCGCCACCCGCCGGACGTGCGACGCCACGCTGAATCGCTTGCGCTCGACGAGCACGCCCTCGACGTCGTCGAGCGCGCTCCGCAGGAGGGCCTCCGCCCGGTCGAGGACCGGGAGGCAGTCGCGGGCGACCTCCCTCCGGAGCCCGCTGCCGGACGGCCCGACGATGTCGAACCCGTGGCTGCCCGCGTACCCCAGGGTGTCGAGCCCCACGAAGCGCTGTACGACCGTCACGTCGCGTCCCGTGACGATCGTCACGGCGCAGCGGGCGGCGAGGTCGGCCAGGAGCGCGCGCGTCGACTCTGCCAGCCGCGCTTGCTCCGGCCGTTCCACGATGGGCGTCAACGTGCCGTCGTAGTCGAGGAAGAGCATGACGGACCCGGCCCGCACCGGCACGAGCCAGCGATCCAACTGCTCGGGGTCCAGGGCCCAGGGCAGATCCAGCGCCGCGTGACGCGCCATCGGGATCGTCTCCGCGCCGCGCGTCAGCCGCCGGCGGCCTGCAGCTCGGACGCGACGCGCTCGGCCTCGCGCCACACCCGCAGCAGGTTGCCGCCCCAGAGCTGCTCGATCTCGGCCTCGGTATAGCCGCGCCGGACCAACTCGACGGTTACGTTGAGCGTCTCGCCCGCGTCGGACCAGCCCGAGACGCCCCCGCCGCCGTCGAAGTCGGAGCTGATCCCGACGTGATCGATGCCGATGCGCTCGACGGCATGGTCGATGTGATCCACGAAATCCGCGACCGTCGCATCGGGATGCCGGCGGTTGAGCCCCTCGAGACGGTCCAGGAAGTCGATTGCCGGCTCGGCCCCGAGCTCTTCGGGCTGCTGCCCCGGAATCATCCCGAAGTCGGACCGCAGGCCGGCGTAGGCCGTGCTCAACCGTTCCGCGGACTCGGTGAGGAACGCCCCGAGGGCCACCGTCTGGAGCACGCCGCCGCTGGCGCGCAGGGCATCGAGCTGCTCGTCGTCCAGGTTGCGGGCGTGCCCGTGCAGCGCCGCGACGCTCGAGTGCGAGGCGATCACCGGCGCCGCGGACAGGCGGGCCGCGGCCAGCATCGCCTCCTTCGAGATGTGCGAGACGTCGACCATGATGCCGAGCCGATTCATCTCGGCGATGACCTGCGCGCCGAATTCGCTGACCCCGCCGTGCTCGGGCTCCGCCTCGCCCCCCCGGTCCCGCGCGGTCGCCGAGTCGGCGATGTCGTTGTTCCCGCTGTGGGCGAGCGTCATGTAGCGCGCGCCGAGCTCGTGATACGCGGCCAGCCGCGCGAGGTCGGTTCCTATGGCATAGCCGTTCTCGATGCCGATGGCCGCGACCAGCTTGCCGCTCGACGCGATGCGCTCGACGTCGTCCGCCCGGTAGGCGATTTCGATCTCGTCGGGATACATCTCGTCCGCCATGCGGTGGATTGCCTCGAACTTGGTCATCGCGTCGGCCCGAGCCCGCGCGTAGTTGTCGGGCGTCCGCTCCGTCTGGGCGACGTACACGATGAAGAAGGCCGCGTCGAGCCCTCCTTCGCGCATCTTCGGGAGGTCGACCTGCTGATCGCCCCGCCGTCCGGGATCGACGTTGAACGTGGCGAAGTCCAGCGGAATGTCCACGTGCGAGTCGAGCGTCACGACGCGGGCGTGGATCTCTCGCGCGCGCTCGAGCAGGGCCGCCTCCGCCCGCTCCTCCGGCGTCGGTCCGCCCGCGCAGCCGAGCGCCGCCGCGCAGACGGTCATCGCGATCGTCAGTCCTGGACGCATGTGACGAATAGTATGCTGAGGAAGTCAAACGGTGACCCGACCTCCATGCACGCCAGCCGTTCCTTCAAGCCCCTGTTCTCGCTGCCCGACGGGCTCCACTACCTGAACTGCGCCTACATGGCGCCTCTCTCCCGCCGGGTGGCGGCGGCCGGGCACGCGGCGCTCGACCGCCTGGTAGCGCCGAGCCGGGTCCCGGCTTCCGACTTCTTCGACCCGTGCGACGAGGTTCGCGCGCGCTTCGCCCGGCTCGTCAACGTGACCGATCCCCAGCGAATCGCCCTCATCCCGTCCGTCTCGTACGGCATGGCGACCGTCGCCCGCAACACCCCCGTCACCGCGGGCGGCAACCTCGTCGTCGTCGAGGGGCAGTTCCCGAGCAACGTCCACGTCTGGCGCAGGCTCGCGACGGAGCGGCGCGCGGAGCTTCGCTCCGTCCCGGCACCAGGCACCGACGGCGGCCGTGCCCGCGGCTGGAACGAGGCCGTGCTGGCCGCCATCGACGAGCGCACCGCGGTCGTTTCCGTGCCCCCCTTTCACTGGACCGACGGCTCGCGCTTCGACCTCGAAGCGATCGGCGGCCGCGCTCGCGACCGCGGCGCCGCCTTCGTCGTCGACGGCACGCAGGCGGTCGGCGCAGTCCCCTTCGACTGCGGCCGCACCGCGCCCGACGCTCTCGTGTGTGCCGGCTACAAGTGGCTGACGGGCCCGTACTCCGTCGGGGTCGCCTACTTCGGCCCCGTCTTCGACGGCGGAGTGCCGCTCGAGGAGAACTGGATCACGCGGCGCGGGAGCGACGACTTCGCTCGTCTCGCGACCGGCCGGGACGAGTACCGTCCCGGCGCCGTCCGCTACGACGTCGGCGAGCGTTCCAACTTCGTGCTCCTGCCGATGCTCGGCGCGGCGCTGGCCCAGGTGCTGGAATGGAGCCCGGCGGCCGTCGAGACCCACACCCGCGCCCTCACGGACGGGGCCGCAGAGGCCCTCCGAACCCTCGGTTGCGGGATCGAGGAAGACGGCTGGCGCGCCCCCCATATCCTCGGGGTGCGGCTGCCCGCCGGACTCGACCCGGCGGCGCTCGCGCGCGAGCTCCACCAGCGGAACATCAGCGTCTCCGTGCGCGGGCGCGGCCTCCGCGTCGCACCGCACCTCTACAACGACGCGGACGACCTGGCGGCCCTCGTCGAGGTCGTGCGAGGCAGCCTCGACTGAAGCCGACGCGCGTCTCGTCGTCAATCGACTAAGATCTCGCGACGATACGCGTCAGCCGGGGCCCCGCAGCGAAGGCGACACACGCAGAAGAATGGATGGCAGGAGACCCGGGCGGCGACGTCAGCGCGCGTTGACGCTGGCCGGAGCCCTCCTGCTGCACGCCGGGGCGGCCCTGGCCCAACCGCCCTCCGAGCCGCGCATCATCCTGGGCACGACGATCGGCATCCAGTTCGTCAAGGACGCTTTCAGCCAGCACATCCCGCTCCGGCTGCACGGCGAGCAGGGCGAGTTCGCGGCGGTCTACAACGTCACGGCGGGTCTGGCCCATGACGCCGGCGCCGCCGTGCGCGTGTGGGGACCGCTGGGGTTGGGCGTCGAGCGGGCCAGCTTCCGCAAGACGAGCTCCACGAGCATCGAGGCGCGGGTTCCCCATCCGGTGTTCCTGGGGTTCGGCCGCCACCTCACCGCGTCGATCGACGACGTCGCGCGGCGCGAGCAGGCGCTGCACCTTCAAGTGCAGTACTGGCGCGACCTCTGGGGCACCCTGTTCGTGCGGGCCTTCGGCGGTCCGACCCTGTTCCGACTCCACCACGACCTGGTGTCGGGCATCGACGCCGCAGACGGGCCCACCGTCGACGACGTGAGGCTCAGCGGCCATCGCGTCGTCACGCAGAGCCGAGCCGACTTCGGCTACAACGTCGGGTTCGACGTGTCGTACTTCGGACTGCAACGCCTCGGATTCCTCGGACGCCACGCGATCCTGGACCGGATGGCCTTCGGCTTCGTCGTGCGGTACAGCCAGGGCACCTCCGCCATCCAGGTCTCCGGGGGGACGGTGCAGCCGGAGTACGAGCTCGGCGGCATCCACCTCGGCGGGGGTCTGCGCGTAGCGTTCTGATCGGCGCCTCGGACCGGGCGGGCTCACGCGCGAGGCCGGGCGCGGCTTCAGTCGAGCGGGGTGGCGTCCGGGAACAGCTCCAGCAGCGCCAGCGGATCGACGCGCGCCTCGTTCAGGCGCACCGTCCAGTGCAGGTGCGCCCCCGTGACGCGGCCGGTGGCGCCGACCGCACCGACAACCTCCCCGCGCGCCACCAGATCCCCCTCGGCCACGTCGATGGTCGACAGATGGGCGAAGTACGAGTAGAGCCCCCAGCCGTGGTCGAGAACGACGACGTTGCCCGAGAAGTACTGGTTCCCGGTCAACATCACCCGTCCCGCGTTGGGCGCGCGCACCGGGGTGCCCGCACCGGAGCGAAAATCGGTGCCGCTGTGCGGATTGCGAGGCTGGCCGTTGAAGACGCTCCGGCGCCCGAAGCTGCTCGTCGGCGGGCCGGGGACCGGCGTCCGGAACCCGCCGCTCCAGAGCCTCTCCGCGCTCGACACTTCGAAGATCGCCGCGACATCCTCCGCCTCGCGCAGGATGCGGGCCAGCACGTCCGGAGGAGGATCGACGTAACGCGGGGCGACGCGGAGCCGGCGGGTCGGAAACTGCTTGGGCAGCACGGCCAGCTCGTAGGTCTTGCGCACCTCGGCGCCGTCGGCTGCGGTCGCCTGCACGGCTACGGGCACCTTCCCCGGCTCGACGGTCAGATCGATGCCGACCAGCCCCCGCCACAGGGACCCGTCCTCGGCCGGGAACATCCGGATGGACTTCCCGAACGCAGTGGCGCGCGGCGCCGCCCCTCGTTCCGACACCCGCACCTCGAGGATCACCACTTCGCCCGGATGCAGGGCCCGGGCACGGTGCGAGACCTCGAGCGAGAGGTCTTCCGCCGCCGCGGAGCCGGCGCCGACGAGAATCAGGAAGGCAACGGCGAGACGTGTCGATTCGGTCATCGGATCCTCTCGGCCGCCGGGGAACCGGCGCGCGACGGGACGGCCCCCACCGCGATCCGCTCGCCGGGCGCGATCATCGGGGTTGGCCGGCGGGCGGGGATGCCGTGACCCGCTCGACGATCTGCCCGACGTAACGTCGGGCGCGCCGGCCGCCCTCCGGCATGCCGCGGGCTACCAGCGTGCCGTCCTGCTCGTAGTCGTGGAAAAAGAACGGAATTCCCTCTCCGAAGTACACGCGCTGCGAGTCCTGAAGGTGCAAATGGACGTGCGGCTCGCTGCTGTTGCCCGAGTTGCCGACGCGCCCGAGGACCTGCCCCGCAGCGACCCGGTCCCCCGCCTCCACCGTCACCGACCCCGGCTGCAGGTGACCGATGAAGAGATACTCGTGCGGGGCCACTTCCAGACCGACGTGGTTGCCGAGCCCGGCCAGCCCCCAGCGGGGCTCGCCGATGGCGACCTCCGGCTCGCCGTCGCTCGAGGCGAAGACGACCCCCGGCGCGGGCGCATGGACCGGCAGGCCGTACGCATAATAGTCGTCCAGCGCCTCGCCGGATCCCTCGAAACTCCGTCCGTCGCGGGTGACCAGCAGGTCGTAGGCCCAACGCTGATCGGGCAGGAAGACGTGATAGTTGACCGCGGACGCCTCGCCGCCCCAGGCGACGGTCACGAGCCCGTCGAGCGGCAGGCGGAAGCGAACCTGGCTCGGCCGGTCGTCGTAGGACGACGGGTAGGCCTCGTAGGTCGGCAGCGTGAAGATGACGAAGATGAGTCCGGCGTAACCGAGCACGTGCCAGCGGTTGACTCCGTGCTTCCACCGGCGGGCCGACAGGAGGGACCCGACGAGGAGGACTGCGGTGGTTCCGGCGAGCAGGATGGGGCCGCCGTACCAGAGCCAGAGCCCGACCTGGCCGAGCCGCGCCCCAAGGACGCCCAGCAGGGCCAAGTCCCCGACGAGCACGACCGGGACGACGCGGACCCACCAGTCGACCGCCGTCCGCTGGGCAGGGTCGCGGCGCGGCAGCGGGCGCAGCGGGGTGCGCCGCCAGGACCGT
>JAGWAJ010000005.1:25900-28172 GCA_021296475.1 Acidobacteriota bacterium | reverse complement strand
ATCGGCGTCGCGGGTCCGCTCAGATCGCTCCGTCTCCCCTTGCCGCATCGACCTCCTGTGCATCCATTCCGAGCACGTCGCGCAGCACCTCGTCCGTGTGCTCGCCCAGCAGGGGCGAGCGGACCACCTCGACCGGCGAAGCAGACAGCTTGATGGGATTGCCCACGGTCAGATAGGTCCCCCGCTCCGGATGGTCCACCGCGACCACCGTGCCTGTGGCGCGCAGGGAGGGCTCCTCGGCCAGCTCCTTCATGGAGAGTACCGGGCCGCAGGGCACGTTCAGCGGATTGAGAATCTCCATCACCTCGAACTTGGTCCGCATCCGGGTCCACTTCTCGATCTCGGCGAACATCTCGTCGAGCTTCGGCAGCCGCGCGGCCGGGGTGTTCCACGCCTCGTCCTCGAGCCAGTCGGCGCGTCCGATGGCGCGCGCCAGGCCGTCGAAGGCCGCCGCCTGGGTGATGACGTAGATGTACGCGTTGGGGTCGGTCTCCCACCCCTTGCACTTGACGATCCAGCCGGGTTGGCCGCCGCCCGACGCATTGCCGGACCGCGGGGCGGCGTCTCCGAACGTGCCGTTGGGGTACTGCGGGTACTCCTTCAGCGGACCGTGGGCCAAGCGCTGCTGATCGCGCATCTTCACGCGGCAGAGATTGAGCACGCCGTCCTGCATCGCGCACTCGACGCGCTGCCCGCGCCCCGTCTTCTCACGCTGAAACAGCGCCGTCACGATGCCCAGGGCCAGGTGCAGCCCCGTCCCCGAATCGCCGATCTGTGCCCCGGTGACCAGCGGCGGTCCGTCGTCGAAGCCGGTCGTGCTCGCGCCGCCTCCGGTGCACTGGGCCACGTTCTCGTAGACCTTGCAGTCCTCGTAGGGGCCCGGGCCGAAGCCCTTGACGGACGCGTAGATCAGCCGGGGGTTGATCTCCTGTATGCGCTCCCACGAGAAGCCCATCCGGTCGAGCGCGCCGGGCGCGAAGTTCTCGCACAGGACGTCGCAGGCCTCGATGAGGCGGGTGAAGATCCCGCGCCCTGTCTCGTGCTTCGTGTTCAGCGTGACGCTGCGCTTGTTGTGGTTCAGCATCGTGAAGTACAGGCTGTCGACGTCCGGCAGGTCCTGCAACTGGCGACGCGTGGCATCGCCGGTCCCGGGACGCTCCACCTTGATGACGTCGGCGCCGAACCACGCCAGCAACTGCGTGCACGTCGGACCCGACTGCACGTGGGTCATGTCGAGGATGCGTACTCCCTCCAGCGCCTTCATGGCAGTCTCCGTCGCCTCCTAGCCCGGGAACCGTCGCTGCGGCTCCGATTCCCGCCCAGCCGGCCTACAGGAGTCCGCGCCGTTCTACGGCGCAGCCTCCTGACGAGGCGCGCCCCGGATACGGAGGCCCTCGTTCTGCATCGTGCGGTTCAGCAGGCTCGCGCACGCATAGAGGGCGCGCAGCGTCGGTACGGGCACCCCGGTCATCTCGGCGAGCTCGACCACCACGCCGAGCATGCCGTCGATCTCAAGCGGCTTCCCCGCCTCGACGTCCTGCAGCATCGAGGTCTTGTGCCTGCCGACGCTCTCCGCGCCGGCGATGCGGCGTTCCATCGGCACCCGGAACCGGGCGCCGAGCCGCTCGCCGACCGCCTGCGCCTCGGTCATCATCGCCGCCGCCAGCGCACGGGTCCCAGGAAACTGGCAGATGTCCACGAGGGTGGCGTGCGTCAGCGCGCTGATCGGATTGAACGTCAGGTTGCCCCAGAGCTTCAACCAGATCTCGGAGCGGATGTCGTCGAGGACGCGCGCCTTGAAGCCGGCCCCGGCGAACGCCTCCGACACCGCCTGCACGCGGTCCGACTGCGACCCGTCGGGCTCGCCGACCGGGAACCGGTTGCCTTCGACGTGCCGGATGACCCCGGGCTCGGCAACGATTGCCGCCGGGTAGGCGATGCAGCCGATGACCCGGTCCGGGTCGATCGCGTGGAAGAGCACCCCGCCGGGGTCGACCGTCTCGACGACCCGCCCCGCGTACTCGCCGTCGATCTTCTGGAAGTACCACCACGGGATCCCGTTCTGCAGGGTCACCATGGCGGAATCGGGGCCGAAGAGCACCGGCAGGTCGTCGAGGACAGCCGCGATCTGGTGGGCCTTGAGAGCCAGGAGCACCAGATCCTGGGGACCGAGATCGCGGATGCGGTCCGTGGCCGCCAGATCGCTGGCGACCAGTTCCTGCTCGGCCTCCACCAGCCGCAGGCCGCGGGCCCGGATGGCGGCCAGGTGGGG
>JAGWAJ010000005.1:0-25749 GCA_021296475.1 Acidobacteriota bacterium | reverse complement strand
GTCAGGCCGGTGAAGACCACCAGGCTGAACCAGGCGTACCCGCGCTCGAGGGGCGACGGATAGAAGACCTCGTCGGTCTTCGGAATCACCGTCAGGCAGTAGTACAGGTTCAGAAAGAAGACCACCGGGGCAACGAAGAGCGCCAGCGCGGAGGCGACCAGCACGAGCCAGACCGGGCGCGGCACGCCCGCAATGATCGCCACCGACGCGATCAGCGAGTAGAACATCGCCAGCCGGTAGATGTTGAACTCCGAATACCAGCGGCGGCGGTGCTCCGGGCCGATGTCCTCCTGCCCCACTCCGGACAGCGCCGCCGTCGGGCGAAACAGGTTGCGGCAGCAGGCGCCGACGACGCGCGGCCAGCCGTCGAAGTAGTTGAACGCGGTCGAGAACGTCGCGGCGAAGGCGCCGATGACGAACACGAGCATCATGGCCGGCCCGACGCTGCCCGTGAAGATGCGGGCGATCTCGCCCATCACGGCATTCCCCTCGACGGGACTCGGATAGAGCCACACCGCGGCCAGCAGGAGAAACAACGACGCGATGACGAACGACACCAGGTGGCCGAGCCCAAAGTCCAACTGGCCGATCCGGAACCAGCGCCGGCAGTACTCCCGCGCGTGCGCCGGCAGGGCGGCGGTATCCACCCGCAGATCCGCCCGGCGGGCCCGCATCGGGTCGAAGGCGGGGGCCAATCCCAACCGCTCGAGCTCTTCGCGGATGCGTCCCATGCCGACCCGCTTGGCCTTGCCCCACTCGGACGCCTGCAGCGAGACGTCGATGCCGGTCGGCAGCAGGCCGAGGAAAGCGGCGATGATCAGCCACGACCCGCCGGGGATCTCGACCTGCACGTAGTGGGCGAGCGCGCCGAACGGCGCCGGATCGACCACGTAGACACCGACGGTCGACAGGAACAGGACGCCGGCCAGCACCTTGGTGACCTGCTCCATGACGCCGTAGCGGCCCACGAGCAGCAACGCCACCGCCGCGACGCCGAGTATGAGCCCGTAGACCGGGATCGACAGCGGCAGCCCCATCTGCTCGCTGAAGACGAAGTAGAGCACCGCCGCGGCGGCCACCAGGCGTCCCGCCTGCCCCAGCGCACACTGGATGAGCGTCGTCACCAGCACGTACCACAGCGGCCACTTGCCGGGCGCCGTCGAGTAGGCGTCGAGCATGCTCCGGCCGGTCGCGTTGGTGAACCGGAACGCCATCTCGAAGCCGTGATACTTGAAGAGGTAGGCGACCGGAATGCACCAGAGCAGCGCGAACTCGAACCGCCCGCCCGCGACCGGCGCCGTCACGAGGTGCGACGTGCCGATCCCGGTCATCATCAGGATGACCCCCGGGCCGAAGCTGCGAGCGAGCCCGCGCAGGCTCGTATCCGGCAGGGGCAACGCGTCGAGCTGCTCGCGGTCGCTCGCCATCCGCGGGATCCTATCAGACGGCGCGCGCCCTTCCGGGCGCGTTGGGAGCCTGGCCGGCGCGAACTCCGGCGCGCTATTCGCGAAGACTCCTGCGCCGCGGTCTCTCAGGTGCGAACGGGGGGGAAGGGCGCCTGGTACAGCACGCGGCCTACGAAGAAGGGGCCCATCGCCTGGATGAACTCGGCCGTCTGGCGGGTCGCGCGCATGTCCTTGACGAGCCGGGAGAGGGGGAATAGGTGCGGACCGATGAGGCCGATGACGAACTCGTTATCGTCCCGGTCGAGGCCGTGGCATTCCAGTCGCACGTCGACCGCGTAGCCCGCCTCGCCGTAGCGGCGGCCCAGCATGCCGTGCTCCATGAGGATCTTGCCCTGCTCGGCGCGCGGCAGGCGATTGAACGCTCCGATCCGGCGCAGGGGATACCACACCGCCCACGGGTAGTCCGGACTGAGCACGTTGCGCGGCACCTTCTGCAGCAGGAAGTCGGCCAGGTCCGGCTCGCGGCCCGAGGCGTAGGTGCGGCCGAGCATCGTGAAGTCCGGGCGCGGCGCAAGGGCGGAGAAGGGCGGCCCCGAAAGCAGGGCGCGGCCCGCCTCCGCGAACGCCGTGGGGTCCTCGTCCATCAGCAGCACGCCCACGCCGCGCGGGTCGTTGAGATCCGCGTAGACTACGGCGTCGAGTCCGCTCCGCTGCACGGCATCGACGACGCTCCCGGTGCCGAGACACCCGGTGAACACGTGAAGCTGCACGAACAGGCGGCGCGCGAGCGTCTGCGCCTGTCCCCGGATCGGCGCGCCGTGCTCGCGGAGATCGGGCGCACTCTCCTCCGCGGGGGCGGGACGGCCGGGTACGACGGCGCTTGGATCGTGCATCGGCGAGATTCTACACCGGCGCCTCGCCGGCTCCCGGCGGAACCACAGCCTGCCCCGCGCGCGGGCCGTCCGCCGTCCGCCGCGCGCCGGCGCTGGGGTACTCGGCCTCCCGGCGCGACCTGTGCATGCCGCGTGCGCACCTGATCGCCATCGCCGGCGCCTCGGGAGCGGGGAAGACGACCCTCGCCGGCCGGCTCGCCGCTGCGCTCGGAGCATGCGGACCGGCTGCGCCGGTGGTGCCGCTCGACGCCTACTACCGCGACGATCCCGCCGAGGGGCCGGCCGCCCGCGCGGCTCGCAACTACGACGCACCCGAAGCCCTCGAGGCGGCGCTCCTTCTCACCCACCTCGAACGGTTGCGCTCGGGGCGTGCGGCCGAGCGGCCGAGCTACGACTTCCGGACGCACCGTCGGACTGGACGTACGGTCCTGATGCGGCCGGCTCCCTTCGTGTTGGTAGAGGGGCTGCTCGCCCTCCATTGGCCGGCGATCCGGGCCCTCTGCAGCACGAAGTTGTTCCTGCAGATCGATGATCGGCTGGCGCTCGCGCGGCGGATTGCGCGGGACACGCGCAGCCGGGGGCGAACGGAGGATTCGGTGCGGAGGCAATGGTCGGAGACGGTGCACCCGATGTTCCTCCGCTACGTCGAGCCGACCCGCCGGTTCGCCGACATGACGGTCGACGGCGCGGCGCCCGTGGAGGCATCGGTCGCCGCGGTGCTCGCCTTCGTCCGCCCGGGCCGCCGCGTGCCCTGACGGGCACGTTCGGAGCTTCGCAGGAGCGATACTCCGGCGCGCAGACGTCAGCCCACCAATGGTCTTCTGACGGCTCCGCTCGGTGCCCCGCGCCGTCCTACGGCGCAGATTCCTGGCCCGGCGCGCCCGCGTGGTGCCTCCGCTCGCGTTCGAACACCCGCGCGAGCTGGTCGACGGCGGCCGCCAGGAGCCGCTCCCGCGACGGGTCGGGCGGGGCCGGAGACAGAGCGAAGAACTCCGCCACCGCGACCACCCGGCCGTCCGACGCTACGGGCACCACGCAGAGCGAACGGACGCCCTCGAGGGCTGCGCGACGCGCATCGGAGAGCCGGGGCTCCATGGCCAGGCTCCCGATCCAGCGGGGATCGGCCGCCGCGACGGCGCTGTGGAGGAGCTCGTCGCCTCCCTCGTCACAGCAGGCGTCGACAGCGGCGCGCGCCGGCGGGGGCATCGACCCTTCATCGGCCACGTACCACACGCCTGTGGAGACCAGCGCGCCGTTCCCGTCCGCCGTCGCCAGGTACACGGTGGCCGCGTGCCATCCGCCCCACTCCGCCACCAGGCTCAGGATCTCACGCGCGGCCTGGTGGAACGCCCCCCGCTCGCGGCCGACCGCCATCGCCTCCTGCATCAGGCGCAGCTCGGCGGACCGCGTCGTCGCCGTGACGGCCTCGCCCCCGGCGGCAGCCGCCTCGGCCCGCGCCGCTGTCACATCGACGTGCAGCAGCAGCGTCGCGCCGCCCGCGGCGGGAACCGTCCGGACCTCGATCCAGCGGTCGTCGGGCGTGCGCAGGGTCTCGACGGACGCCTCACCGAGGCGACCGATGCGCGCCTCTACCCAGGCATCGATCTCGGCCTCCGGGACGAGCACGACGGCGCGCGTGGCGGCGTAGCGGACGAGGTCCTCGTATTCGAGGCCGGGCCTGAGCTCGACCGCGGGGTAGAACTCGCGGAAGCGGCCGTTGCACGCGGTGAGACGCCCATCCGGGCTCCACACCGCCAGACCGGCCGAGAGACTCTCGAGCGTCGCGGCCAGACGCGCGCCGGCTGCGGACGCCTCGGCGCGCGCCGCGCGGAGGCGCCACCCGAGCAACCCGACGGCGACCACGAGTCCGGCGGCCACCACGCTGATCGCGACCATGCGGGAATCGTATCCGGGGCCGGCCGGCCTTGACACCGAGGCGGCCGGAACGTACGGTTCCAGTTGGTAACGATGTGCAGTCCGAGCCCGGTCGTCACGTTGGTCGCCGCCTTGACGTTGGGCCCCGCCGCCGCGATGGACGCGCGCGCGCAGACGGCCGACGACGCGCCGCTCGCGGCGGAAGAGATCCCGATCTCGTTCGACCGGGTCCGTAGGCAGCTCGACCGCGCCCTGCAGGCGCCGAACGCCGGCAGGAGACTGCGCCTGAACGACTACGTCACCGTCTACGCCCGCCTCCCGGCCCTCGACATCATCGAGAACACGTTCGACCTGAGCGAGGGACCGATTCCGCACGGCGCGCCAACGCGCATCGAGATGCTGAACGCCATGACGCCGCGCGAGTGGCGCTCGCAGGGCGTGAATCTCTCCAACGTGATCGGTTGGACGGTCAGGCGCATCAACGCTCGCTAGGAGTCTACGCCGTAGAACGGTGCAGACTCCTAGCAGGGTTGGTTGGGCACCAGGCGGAGCCGTCAGGCGACGAATGGTGGGCCAGGAGTCTGCACCGTGGAACGGTGCCGACTCCTAAGCGGGGTTGGTTGGGCACCAGGCGGAGCCGTCAGGCGACGAATGGCGGGCCAGGCGTGAGGCGACGATTGGTGGGCTGGCAACGAGCGCCTACGGCTCCCGCACCGTCCACTGCCGGAGCGGCACCGAGACGAGCATGTACTTCCGGCGCAGGTCGACCACGAGGCTTGCGTAGTCGGGCTTGGCCACCTCACCCCGCACCAGACGCCGGCGCAGGCGCCGAAGCTCGTAGCGGTAGAGGTCGTTGACGTACTCGTGGACGATTTCGGGGCGGGTGGACGGCGTCGGGCGGACGCCGTGACGCGCCAGCGCCTCGCGTACGAGAGGATGGTAGCGGACGGCCACGGGCCGTGCGAGGGTCTGGCGCCTGAGGAGGGTTTCCGCTACTCGGTGGCGAGCGCGTCGGCCGTCTCCACCCCGTAGGCGCGGAACCACGGCTGGGCGCTGCTCAGCGATCCGTTGACGTTGCCGATGTTCCGGATGCCCTCCGTCCGGAGCCAGTCGCGGAACGCCTCGGCGCCCTCCTTGGCGAAGACGGGGATGCCGTCCTTCCAGGTGGCCCGCCCGCAGAGGACGCCGGAGAACGTCGAGCCCGACTCCCCTGCCAGGGTGAGCGATTCGGTGAACTCGGCATTGCCGACGCCCGCCGACAGGTAGATGAAGGGCTTCTTCGCCGCGGCCGACGCCTTCTGGAACAGCGCAATCGCCTTGTCCCGGTCGTAGACGGCCGGCCCCGTGAAGCTGGCGGTACCCTCTACGTACTTCATGTTGACGGGGACTTCCACCTTCATCACGTCGACGCCGTAGCGGTCCTTGGAGAACTCGGCCATGCTCCGGGTCACGACCTGCGGCTTGCGCTTCGCGTACTCGGGACCCTTCTCGTCACCTCCGGCGTGGTCGTAGCCGACGAACTCGAGAAAGAAGGGGATGTCGTTGGTGCGGCACTCGTCCCCGATGCGCTCGACGAAGGCGTGCTTCTCGTCGTTGACTTCCTTGCTGTCGTACGGCGTGTAGTAGATGAGCACCTTTACGCAGTCGGCACCGGCGTCCTTGAGCCGGCGAACGGACCAGTAGGGCAGGAGGTCGGGCAGGCGCCCGGGCCGGGTGTTGTCGTAGCCGCTCTCTTCGTAGGCCAGCAGCAGGCCGGCGTTGGGGCTGCGCACCTTCGACGGCTCGAGTCCCCACTGCGGATCGAGCAGGATCGCCGAGGCGTGCGGGGTCAGCACCTCGGTGACCACGGCCTTGAACTCTTCCATCATCGCGTCCGTCGCGTCGCTCCCCTTCGCCTTGGCAAGCGCCTTCTTGAGAGACCCGCGCTGATCCATCGCGGCCGCTGCGATCGCGCCGGTGTCCGTCGACACCGCCTTCATGCCGGCAAGCTTTCCTGCTGTCATATGCACGTGGTTGGTACTCCCTGTGCCAGGCAGTGGCACGGAATTGGCATTATAACGCGTCGAACGAACACGTGCGGATGGCCTCGTCGCGTGGTACGCTCCAGGCTGACGGGGCTGCGGTCCGGCGCACCGGGCCCCGTCGGGACCATCGTGACGGAGGACAACGGTGAAGCGGATCGCTTCCGTTCCCGTGGCGGCGTTCATCGCCCTCTCCGCCGTCGCCGGCGCCGGCTCCGCGCCGCGGGCGGCGGAAGCCAACGAGCATCTGCGGCTGCCGGAGCCGAGCTATCCGTCCGCGACTGCGCTGTGGCGCGAGGGACAGGCGGCCGAGGCACTGACGGCGCTCGCCCGCGAGGTTCCGGCCGGCGACGCGTTGCCGGTCGACGCGCTGCTGCTCCGGGCGGCGGCCCTCGCCGACGCCGGACGCGCCGCGGAGGCAGAGGCGGCGTGGCAGGCGGCCGGCGACCGCGAGGCGTGGATCCGGACGTTCGCGCAACGGGCCGTCACCGAGAGCCTCGCCGCCCGCGGGGAGCCGGAGGCCGCGGCACCGCTCCTCGACGCGCTCCTCGGTTCCGACGCGAGCCGCCACCTCGATCTCCTCCTGCAGGTGGCCGACGCTCACGCCGCCGGCGGGGCCCAAGAGCGCGCCGCGGACCACTACCGTCAGGCGCTGGGCCGGCAGTCGGACGGCCCCCTCGCCGACCGCGCGCGGCTGGGGCTGGCCCGCGCGCTCGAGGCCGGCGGCGACGTCGAGGCGGCGCTGTCGATGCTGCGCGACGCCCAGCTTCGCCATCGCAGCGCCGCCACCTTCGTGACGGCGCGCACCGAGGCCCGCCGGCTGACGCCGGCGCGGTCGCCGTTCACCGAAGCGCAGTACCACGAGCTCGTCCGCCGTCTCCGGAACGCCTCGCGGTTCGGACTCACGCTCGACCTGATCGAGGAATGGCGCGAGGCCCATCCGACAACGGCGAGACCGGACCGGATCGATGCGGAACGGATCGCCACGCTGTACGCCCAGCGGGCGAATGCCGCGGCGGCGGCCGCCGCCGACCGGTTCCCGGAGGCGCATCCGGAGAGCAGCCTCACACCGGGCATCCGGCTCACTGCGTTCCGGCTGGCGGTGCGCACCGGCGACACGGCGCGCGCCCGCCGACTCGGGCTCGACCTCTGGCAGGAACGAGTGCCGGGGGCGTCGACGGAACAGCGGCGGGACGCGGCCCTGCTGCTGGCCGCGTATCTCGTCGCGGTCGGCGACGTACGGGGCGGACTCGATCTCTATCGCCCCCTGTTCCGCTCTGCGCGAACGGCCGACGAGCAACGGGACCTGCTGTGGCGCGCGGGAGTGGCCGCCCTCCGCGACGGGCAAAACCGCCGCGCCCTGACCAACCTGCGCGGGCTGCTCGACCGCGAGCCCGGCGGTGTCCTCGCACTCGCCGGCGCCTACTGGCTTGCCGTGGCGCGGGAGCGAACCGGGGCGACCAGCGCCGCTATCGAGGGCTTCCGCGGTCTCGCGGCGCGCTACCCGAACCACTTCTACGGCCTGCAGGCCCGGGCGCGACTCTCTGAGCTGGCGCCCGGCGACAACGACGAGACCGGCGACGCGCTGGTGTTCCCGTCCCTCTCGGTCGGCCGTGCGGCACGCGAGCGGGCGGAGTTCCAGGCGGCCATGGCGCTGGCCCGCGCGGGACTGACCGGGGACGCGGCACGCTACCTCCGCCGGCTGCTCGCGGAGCGGCGGGGCGACCGAGGCCTGGCGCTGCTCGCGGCGCGGGCGTCGGCCGCGTCCGGCAACCATGCGAGCGCCGCGCGCATCATGGCCATCCGGTTCGCCGAGTTCCTCGAGCGAACGGCGGTCGACCTGCCCTCCGATTTCCGCGCGCTCGCCTACCCGCGGCCCTTTCCGGACGAGGTGGCGGCAGCGGCGGAGGCCCACGGCGTCGACGCGCGCCTCCTGTACGCCCTGATGCGGCAGGAGTCGCGGTTCGATCCGGACGCCCGGTCTCCGGTCGGAGCCATCGGGCTGCTGCAGATCATGCCCTACACGGCCGCCACGCTCGCCGCGAGCGCCGGTGTCGGCTACATCGTGACGGACGCCGGCATCGACGAGGATGCGCTCACCGATCCCCGCATCAACACCGTGCTCGCCGCACGACTGATGGCGAACCTGTCCGAGCTGTTCGACGAGTTGCCCCCCATCGTCGCGTCCTACAACGCCGGCGAGGAACGCGTGGCGCGGTGGTGGCGCGCGGCCCGGGACCTCGGCGAGGACTTCTTCGTCGACTCGATTCCGTACCGCGAGACGCGGAGCTTCGTGCGCGCGGTGCTCGCGAACTACGCCGCCTACCGGCTCGACGACTGAGACCTCAGTACCCGGCTGCCCGGGCGTCGGCCCGGCGCCGGTCCGCCCCGCCCGCGAGCACGTCCGCCTCGGCATCGAGAACGAGCGCGTGCGCGGCCCCCTGCCGCGCGCGCTCCGCGAGGCGGTGGCCGCGCGCCTCGAGCAGGGCGACGGTGTCGGGAGACAAGCCGTTGCGCTCGTGGAAGATCCGGTCCGGCAGCCACTGGTGGTGAAAGCGGGGTGCATCGACCGCTTCCTGCACGTTCATGCCGAAGTCGACCACGTTGAGGATCGTGTGCAGCACGGTGTTGATGATGGTGCGCCCGCCGGGGCTGCCGGTCACCATCACGAGCCGGTTGCCCCGCGCCACGATGGTCGGCGTCATGCTCGACAGCATGCGCTTGCCGGGCTCGGCCAGATTGGGTGCCGTGCCGATGAGGCCGCCTGCCGTCGTGAGGCCGGGGGCGGCGTTGAAGTCGCCCATCTCGTTGTTGAGCAGGAACCCGCCGCCCGGCACGACGATGCGCGAGCCGTAGGACTGCTCGAGGGTCGTGGTCAGCGAGACTGCGTTCCGCTCCGCATCGACGACCGACACGTGCGTCGTCTCGCGGCCCGCCGCCGGCCACTCGAACACGTCCGGGCCCGACGCCGACGCGCGCTCCGGATCGATGCCCGCGCGCAGCCCCGCCGCGTAGGACTTCGACGTGAGGCGGGGGATCGGCATCGCCGGGTTGAAGTCGGGGTCGCCGAGGTGGCGCGCCCGATCCGCGAAGCCGCGGCGCATCGCTTCCACGATGCGGTGGACGTTCAGCGCGGAGCCGTGACCGGCCACGGCCAGGTCGTAACCCTCAAGCACGTTGAGCATCTGGACGAGGGTGACGCCGCCCGAGCTCGGGGGCGGCATCGACAGCACGGTATGGCCCCGGTAGGCTCCCCGGATCGGCTCGCGCACCCGAGCCTCGTAGGCGGCGAGGTCGGCCTCCGTGATCAGCCCGCCGTGTCCCGCCATCTCGCGTGCAATCAGCTCCGCCGTCTTCCCGCGGTAGAAGCCGTCCGGACCCTGCTCGGCGATACGTTCGAGGGTGTCCGCCAGATCGGCCTGGCGGAGGAGGTCGCCCGGCTGGTAGGGCGCGCCGCGGTTCGAGAACGCCGCGAGCGACGCCGGGTAGCGGGCCATCCGGGGCAGCACCGCGGCCAGCGACGCGGCGCGCGCGTGCGAGAGGACGAATCCATCGCGGGCCAGCGCCACGGCCGGCTCCACCAGCCGCCGCCACGGCAGCCGACCGTGGTCGGTCCAGGCCCGATGGAGCCCGGCGACGGTCCCCGGCACGCCGACCGCCACGTGGCTGTCGTGGTGGCGGGCCGCGTCGTAGACGCCGCCGGCCAGGAACATCTCCGGCGAGGATGCCGCCGGCGCGGTCTCGCGGAAATCGTAGGCGGCTGCCGATCCGTCCGCCGCGCGGTGAAGGAGGAACCCGCCGCCGCCGATGTTGCCGGCGGCCGGGAGCGTCACGGCGAGCGCGAAGGCAGTCGCGACCGACGCATCGACCGCCGACCCGCCGGCCCGCAGCACATCGAGCCCGACCTCCGCCGCGACACCGTCCGAGGCGACCACCATGCCGTTCTGAGCCCGCGTCGGCTCGGAGCTCGCGCCGAGACCGCCGGCGACGAGCAGCGCGGCGCACGCCGCGAAGGCCGCGGCGGAGCGAGAGCGGGTCCTCGTCATGACGTTCGACATGGCATGTCCCTCCGACAGGTCGCTACCGGCGTCGCACGCGAGCGTCGCCGGATTCCGGCGAGCTCCGCGCTCGGGGTGGAGACCGAAAAGGGTACTCGGTCCAGGCGCCGATCCGTGCAAGGTCCGCACTCGGACTCTCCCGCTACCACAGGGTGTTGAGAAGGCGGCGGACTTCGTGTAGCCTGCCCACCAAGTGGGATGTGGGGCGTTGCCCTCGACGCCCGGCCGAACCGTCGCACCTTCGCCGCAGACCGCGAGGTTGAAAGGAAATGTCCAACATGAACGCTCGGCCTGCCGGAATCCTCCGCTTGCTCCCCGTTCTCGTCGCGGCGGCAATGCTGGCGCCGGCTCATGCCGCGGCGCAGCCGTCGTCCGGAGAATCCCTGCCGCGCACGCCGGACGGTCGGCCGGACCTCCAGGGCGTCTGGGATTTCAGCTCGCTGACCCCGCTGCAGCGACCCGTCGAGCTGGCGGGGCGGGAGTTCCTGACCGATGAGGACATCTCGGCCATCGAGGCGCGCGCCGCGGCCCGCGTGGACCGGGCGCCGCGCCCGGGGAATCCCGGCAGCTACAACCGCTTCTGGTTCGACGACGGCTCGACGGTCGTGGGCACCCGCCGCACGTCGCTCATCGTCGAACCGCCGGACGGGCGCCTGCCCGAGTACACGCCGGAGGGCAGGGAACGGATGGCCGCCCGGGCGGAGGCGCGGGGCCGCAACGCCGGCCCTGAGGACCGCGACGTGGACGAGCGGTGCATCCTCGGCTTCAACTCCGGACCGCCGATGCTGCCCGGCGCTTACAACAACTTCGTGCAGTTGTTCCAGACCCCGGGGCACGTGGCGATCCTCAACGAGATGGTGAACGACTCCCGGCTCGTCCCGCTGGACGGCCGACCCACCCTCGCCGCCGGCGTGCGGCAGTGGCTGGGAAGGAGACACGCTGGTCGTCGAGACGGCGAACTTCCGGGACCTCGGCACGGCGCACCCCGCGCCCAACATGGAGCTCCTGGAGGCGCTGGGCTCCGATCTCCACCTGGTCGAGCGCTTCAGCCTGCTCGACGCCGACACGCTGCTCTACCGGTTCACGGTCGACGACGAGACCGCGTTCACCCAGCCGTGGAGCGTTGAGACGACCATGACGAGGTCGGCGGACCCGCTGTTCGAGTACGCGTGCCACGAAGGCAACTACGGTCTCTTCAACATCCTCGCCGGCGCGCGGGCCGAGAGCCGGACCGCCGGGCCGTAGGGGCCTCGCGTCAGCACGGTCGGGCAGACCCGGCCGCCTGCACGGGAGACGGACCACCCCGCCGGGCTCGGGCTCTTGTGCGCGCTCGAAACATGCGCCGACCGGCCTTCCCACGCTTGTTCGCGGGCACGGCGGTCTCCTGAACGAGGCCTTCCTGTGCCGCGGCGGTCAGCTCGCGCGGTACGACTTCCGCGTAGATCGGATTGGCGATACGCAGCGGGCTGTCCGGCGCAATCAGCCCCAGATCGCGGAAGTCGCGCACATCGCGCACGCCGCACAGCGCGACGCTCTGCAGGAAGCTGGCGGGACGCCGCGCGTAGCCCGCCCGCAACTGCCGGAGCACGGAGAGCAGCGTGTCGCCCACCAGGGCATCGATCTCGTCGATGAGGACCACCAGCGGCCGGGGGTGCGCCTCCGACCAGCGCGTCAGCGCCTCGCCGCGGGCGCCGTCCGGCCCGAAGTCGTCGAGAAGGCCGACCCAGACCCCGCCCAGGAAGCCGTCGCCCAGCGTCGACCGCGCCTGGGACGAAAGGTGCCCCGGAATGGCGCGCATCGCGCGTCCCGTGTCCTCGCGCGCCGCCTGCCCCGCCTCGACGTTGGCGTAGACGCAGCGGTAGGCGCCCGCGGCTCCGTCGTTCAGCACCTCGCGGAGCGCCAGCAGCGTGGAGGCCTTGCCGGTCTGACGCGGGGCGTGCAGCACGAAGTACTGCTCCTGCCGGACGAGGGTCAGCACGTCGTCGAGGTCTACGCGGCTCAGCGGCGGGACGCAGTAGTGCCGGCTCTCGCGCATCGGTCCCGCGGTGTTGAAGTGCCGCATCGCGCCAGTAAGGCACTCCGGCGGCCGCCCGGCGTCGAATCGGACCTGTCGAATCGGACATAATGGGCCGCCGCCCCGATCTTGAAAGGAGCCGCCCGTGACGCTCACCGCCCCTCGGACCACCCTGCTCGCCGCTGCGCTCGTCGTCGGATCGCTCGCCCTCGCGCCCGCCCGGCCCGCCGCGCAGGCCGGCCGCCTGCTCGACGTGGTGGAGCTGCTGGCCAACGGCGAGGTGGTGTTCGGCTCGTTCGCCAACGTGGAATCGGGCGCGAGCGGGGCCATCGACATGTCGCGCTCCGACGCCGACTACATCTTCTTCGACATGGAGCACGGCCCCCTCGACATGGTCGAGCTGCGCGACTACATGCAGTACCTGCTCGACCCGGCGCAGGTCCTGCGGCGCGGCCGGCCCGGTACCGACAAGGCGGTCTGGGTGCGGATTCCGGCCAACGGGCGCGAGATGAACGAGTGGATGATCAAGAACGCGCTCGACCAGGGCGCGCACGGGATCATCGCGCCGCACATCGAGACCCCGGAACAGGCGCTGCACCTCGTGCAGTCGATGCGCTATCCGCAGCGTGTCGGAGCGGCCGACGCCGAGCCGGTCGGCCTCCGCGGCTCCGGCCCCGGCAACGCCGTCCGCTACTGGGGCGTCTCCGGCGCCGACTACATCGCCAAGGCCGACGTCTGGCCGCTCGATCCCGACGGCGAGCTGCTGAACATGATCCAGATCGAGAACCGGATCGGGATCGCCAACGTCGACGCGATCGCGCGCGTCCCCGGCGTCAGCATGCTGATGGCGGCGCCGGGCGACCTCGGGATGGCCTACGGCGGCGACGCCGCGGCAACGGAGGAGGCGCTCCAGACGGTGCTGCGCGCGGCCACCGCCGCCGGGCTCCCGTGCGCGATCACGGCCGGGCCGGACGACGTCGAGCGGCGCATCCGCGAGGGGTTCCGCGTCCTGATCGGCGGACCGGAGATGATTGCGGTCGGCCGCCGCGCGGCGGGACGGGAGTAGGACGCGGCAACCCGCCGCGGCACGATAGAATTGCCAGAGCGTCGGCGCCCAGGTCCGGCGCACGGGAGGCGGCAGATGACGTCAAGAACCGGTGAGACCAGGGCTCGGCAGAACGGCGGCTTGCGGTGGCTCCTGCCGGCGGCTGTCGCCGCCGTCCTCGCCGCGCCGCTGGCGTGCGTCGCGCCCGACGGCGGCGGGCTGACCGTGCGCCTGTCGATCGCCACCGGCGGCACCGGGGGCGTCTACTACCCGTACGGCGGCGGCATCGCCAAGATCATCAGCGAGCACGTCGAGGGGGTCGAGGCGACCGCCGAGGTGACGGCGGGGACCGTCGACAACCTGAAGTTCATCGCGAGCCGATCGGCCGACATCGCGTTCGGGCTGGCCGACTCCATCGACGACGCGGCCAACCAGCGCGGGGCGTTCGTCGACTTCGGCGCGGTGCCGATGCGGGCGCTGGCCGTCCTCTACGACAACTACAACCATCTCGTCTCGGTGACTGCGACGGGCATCGAGACCGTGGCGGACCTCGAGGGGCGCGTCGTCTCGACCGGCGCCCCGGGGAGCGGCACGGAGGTCAGCGCCTTCCGCATCCTCGAGGCGGCCGGCGTCGACCCCGACACCGGCATCCGCAAGCAGAGCCTGGGCGCCTCCCAGTCGGTCGACGCCATCAAGGACGACAAGATCGACGCCTTCTTCTTCAGCGGCGGGCTCCCCACCGGGGCCATCCTCGATCTGGCGTCGACCCCCGGCCGCACGATCAAGGTCGTCCCGAACGGCGAGACCCTGGCGACCCTGCAGGAACAGTACGGGTCGCTCGTCTACCACAACTCCCCCATCCCGCCGTCGACGTATCGCGGCATGGAGGAGACGGTCACCGTCGTCGCGGTGTCCAACGTCCTCGTCGTCCACGAGGCGATGGACGCCGATCTCGCGTACGAGCTGACGCGGGTCCTCTTCGAGCAGCACGCGGAGCTGGCCGCGGTGCACCCGATGGCGGCCGTGCTGACGATGGAGTCGGCGACCGCCGGCTCGCCCATCCCGTTCCACGACGGCGCCGCCCGCTACTACCGGGAACAGGGCGCCTGGTCCGAGTGACGGCACGTCCCCGTAGGTGCTCCCGCCCCCGGCGCGTCCGCACGCGCGGGTCCCGCGCACGGCGCGGCGCGCGGCCATAGAATGGGCGCGTGGCAACCAACGGCGCTCCAGCGCCCGTGCGGGCCGGTCCCGGAGACGCGCGGTCGCCGCTGACGACCGCGACAGCGAACTCGCCCGCCGAGACGTTCGACGACCCCGAAGCGGACGTCCCGAGCCGCAAGCTGCAGGGCCGGACCGCGACGCTGGCAACCGTGCTGGCCGCGGGCCTGTCCTGCTACGCCCTCTACTGGGTGGTCGGCATCGTCCAGCCGCAGATCTACCGCGTCAGCTTCCTCCTGATCACCCTGGTCCTGACGTTCCTCGTCTTCCCCGCCCTTCCGCGCTGGCGGGAGCGCGTGACCTGGACCGACTGGGCCCTGGCCGCGGTCTCGGTGGCCGCGCTGGCCTGGCCGATCATCGACTTCGAGCAGTTCGTCTACCGCGCCGCCACGCCGACGGGGCTGGACCTCGCGCTCGGCACCGTCACGACGCTGCTCGTGCTGGAGGCGACGCGCCGGACGGTCGGCCCCATCCTGCCGGTAACGGCGGTGGCGTTCCTGCTCTACGGCTACTACGGGCCGTTCCTCGAGCTGGTCGGCCTCGAGCTGTTCGCCCACCGGGGCTACGACGTGGCGCGGCTGGTCGGGACGCTCTACATGACGCTGGAGGGAATCTTCGGCGTCCCGCTGAACGTCTGCGCGACATTCATCATCCTCTTCACGATCTTCGGCTCCGTACTGGGCCATTCGGGCGCCGGGCAGTTCTTCATCACGTGGACGATGTCCGCGTTCGGCCGCTCGC
Source organism: Acidobacteriota bacterium (assembly GCA_021296475.1). GTDB lineage: Bacteria > Acidobacteriota > Vicinamibacteria > Vicinamibacterales > UBA8438 > JAGWAJ01. The sequence goes on along the minus strand of JAGWAJ010000005.1, from coordinate 10,478 downwards.
AGAGCGGGGCCGGGCCGGGCCGGACGGTGACGCTGTCGGGGTTCCTGCTCGGCACCGTGTCGGGGAGCGGCGTGGCGACGACGGTCACGCTCGGCGCCGTCGTCTGGCCGATGCTGCGGCGCGCCGGATTCTCGGCCGAGATCGGCGGCGGCATCCTGTCCGCCAGCGGCATCGGGGCCATCATGGCGCCGCCGATGATGGGCGCGGCGGCGTTCCTCATCGCCGAGTTCCTGCAGATCACCTACCTGCAGGTAATCGTCATGGCGATCATCCCCGCGATCCTCTACTACCTGTCGATCGTCCTGATGATCGAGGCCGACGCGCGGCGGCTCGGAACGCGGGCGGTCGATGTCGACGTCCCCTCGGTCGGCGAGCTGACGCGCCGGGGCGGCTACCAGTTCCTGCCGCTCATCTCGATCATCGCGCTCCTGGTGACCGGCATGACGCCGTTCCGCGCGGTGTTCCTGTCGACGCTGCTCGCGGTCGGCCTCAGCTTCCTGCGGAAGGAGAACGCGCTGCGGCCGCGCCGGCTCGTGGCCGCCCTCGAGGCAGGCGGGCGGGGGGTGCTGTCGGTCGCCGCGACGACGGCGACGGCGGGGATCATCGTCGGCGTCGTGACCCTGACCGGCCTCGGTCTGAAGCTGTCGGGGATCATCGTCTCGCTCGCGGGCGGCAACATCTTCCTGACCGTCGTGTACGCCGCGGTCGCCGTCTGGATGCTCGGCCTCGCCGTGCCGGTCACCGCGTCTTACATCATCGCCGCGGTCATGATCGCGCCGGCGCTGACGCTGGTCGGCGTCCCCGACTTCGCCGCCCACATGTTCATCTTCTACTACGCCGTCCTCTCCGAGGTCAGCCCGCCGACGGCGCTCTCCCCGTTCGCGGCCGCGGCCATCACCGGCGGCAACCCGTTCCGGACGATGATGCTCACCTGGAAGTACACGCTGCCGGCGTTCCTCGTGCCGTTCGCGTTCACGGTGAGCCCGGAGGGCGCAGGCGTGCTCCTGCAGGCTCCGGCCGCCGACGTCGTCCGCACCGTCGGCACGGCGGTCGTCGGCGTGAGCGCCCTCGCCATGGGGCTCGGCGGCTGGCTGCGGCAGGCGACGACGCCGGTCGAGCGGCTCCTGGCCGTCGCCGGTGGGCTGCTGCTCTTCTACGCGACCGCGGCCACGGATATCATGGGAGTCTTACTGTTCGGCGCGGCAATCGCGCTCCATCTGGTCCGCACACGCTGAGGTGTAGCCATGAAGTCACGCATCCGACCGGCGGCGCTGGCCGTCCTCGTCGCGCTCCTCGTCGCGCTCGTTCCGTCGTCCCTCGTCGCGCAGGGGCTGACCCGCGCGGTGCCGGAGGCGGTCGGCATGTCGTCGGAGCGGCTCGACCGGCTGACCGACGCCCTCCAGGGCTACGTCGACGACGGTCAGCTCGCCGGCGCCGTCGCGATTGTCGTGCGGCACGGCCGCATCGCTTATCTGGAGGCGGTGGGCGAGCGCGACGTCGCCGCCGGCTCGGCGATGGCCTCGGACGCGATCTTCCGCATCGCCTCGCAGACCAAGGCGCTCGTCAGCACCGGCGTGATGCTGCTGCAGGAGGAAGGGCGGCTGCTGATCACCGACCCCGTCGGCAACTACCTGCCCGACTTCAAGAACACGACCGTGGCGGAACCGAACGAAGAAGGCGGCTACGACGTGGTCCCGCCGCGGCGTCCGATCACGATTCGTGACCTGCTGACGCACACCGCCGGCATCAGCTACGGCAGCGGCCCCGCCGGCGACAAGTGGCAGGAGGCCGGGATCACCGGGTGGTACTTCGCCGACCGCGACGAGACGGTGGGCGACGTCATGGGCCGGCTGGCCGCGCTGCCGCTGGACGCGCACCCGGGCGAGGCGTGGATCTACGGCTACAACACCGACATCCTCGGCGCGATGATCGAGGAGATCAGCGGCCAGACGCTCGGCGCCTTCCTCGGCGAGCGCCTCCTGGGCCCGCTCGGCATGGACGACACGCACTTCTTCCTGCCGACGGAGAAGGTCCACCGCCTGGCCACGGTCTACTCGTCGACCGACGACGGCGGCATCGAGCGCGCCCCCGACCCCGGCCACATGGTCGGCCAGGGAGCGTACGTGCACGGTCCGCGCAAGAGCTTCTCGGGCGGCGCCGGCCTGCTCTCGACGGCGACCGACTACGCGACGTTCCTGCAGATGATGCTGAACGGCGGCACGTTCGACGGCACGCGGGTGCTGTCGCGCAAGACCGTCGAGTCGATGACCGTGGACCACCTCGACGGCATCGCCTTCCGCCCCGGCCAGGGCTTCGGCCTCGGCTTCTCGATCATGCAGAACCCGGCCGCCCTCGGCCTGCCCGCGTCGAAGGGCGAGTTCGGCTGGGGCGGCGCGTACCATTCGACCTACTGGGTCGACCCGGCCGAGGAGATGGTCGTCGTCTACCTGACGCAGCTCATCCCGGCCCGCGGCATCGACGACCACGGCAAGCTGCGCACCCTGATCCACCAGGCGATCATCGACTGAAGGACCGGCGCCGTGCGGGTCCCGGGCAGTCGCGGTCCGGGGCCTCGCAGGCCCGTTCCGCCGGCCTTCGTACGAAGAGACCGAATCCCTGTCCAAGCCGGAATCGACCGCCAAAGCCATGACGCCTCCGACGGCGAGGCGCGATCGTCCAGCACATCGTCAAGGAGACTGCCGAATCCTCTGGCATCGGCGCGCTACGCGAACAGGCGATGCTGCCGGCCGGACGCCGATTCCGGAATGCGTGCCCGTCATCCTGCCCGCGGACCCGGGCCGACGCCGCGTCACGACGAGCCAACCGCTTCTGAGGCGCCCCGGGGAACGGCAGCATCGAGCTACTTGAGAAGCGCCGCGGCATGCGGGACATGCGAGTGCGAATCGTCGGGGCCACGGTTGCGGTTACGCAGGTCCACCTGGAGATGGTGGGCCACGTTCCGGGATTGAAGGAGGGCGCGGCCGCCCGGAAGATCTGCGACTACGCTCTGCTTGCGGAATCCGGTGATGGCATCCAAGCGATCCTGATTGAGTTGAAGTCGACTCGTAGCGATGAAGAGGAACCCAGGGAGCAACTGCGCCGCTCCCTGCCGGTGCTGGATTCCCTTCGTTCAGCCTGCGACGTGGAGCGTGGAACGGGTACGACGAGGAGAATGTCCGTGGGTTACGCGCTCGTCTTCGAGAGGGAGAATGCGCGGACGCTCCGCAAGCAGCGCGTGCGGGGGGCGGCACCGGCAACCGAACGATACCGGGACATCACAGTCAGAACGTTCGTCGGCAACGCCGTCCCGTTTCCGTCACTCATGCCCGCCGTAACGTCCGCCTGATGCGCCACCACATCGTCGCCTACCGTTCCCACAGCTCGCTTAGGGGCACCACGAGCATGCGGCGGTGGCCCAGCGGAAGGACATCGCGGCCGGCGTACAGCACGATTCCGGAGGCGAAGTCGCCGCCGCAGCGGTCCGCGAGCCGTCTGAGCCCCCGCCCGTCGCCCCGGGTGATGGCGCCGGACGCCTTGACCTCGATGCCCCATGTCTTTCGGCCGCGAGTGACGACGAGGTCGACCTCCACCTGATCCTTGTCGCGATAGTGCCAGAAGCGCAGGTCGGGGTCGGTCCAGGTGGCCTGGGCGACGAGCTGCTGTACCACAAAGGACTCGAGCAGATGCCCCATTCGGTCCCGGTCGGACTGCCAGTCGTCGGCCGTCAGACCACCGAGCGTCGTCGCGAGGCCGCTGTCGAGCAGATGCACCTTCGGTGACGCGATGAGCCGCCGGGCAGGGTCGCGACGCCACGCCGGGAGGCGACGCACCAGGAAGATGCGTTCGAGCACTGCGACGTAGTGGTCCACGGTCTCCCGGCGAAGCCCGAGATCGCCGGCGAGGGCGCTCGCGTTGAAGAGCTCCCCGCTGCGCAGGGCCAGGAGCTCCAACAAACGACCGAGCTCGTGCGGGTCCCGGATCCGGGCCACGTCCCGAACGTCGCGTTCGATGATGGCGCGGACGTACTGCCGGTGCCATTGCCGCGCACGACGCGTCGTACGACGGAGCGGTTCGGGGTACCCGCCGGCCACCAGCCGCTCCGGCAGGGTTGGTTCCGCCGCAGGGGACGGGCCGGGCCGGATGCCGGGTTCGAACGCCCCGTGCAGCAGGGCGCGCAGGAAGCGACCGGGACGGCGCCCCTTCTCCGATTCGGTCAGCGGGTGCAGTTGGGCGGTCTCCATGCGGCCGGCCAGCGAATCCGTGACCGCCGGCGCGAGCAGCGGACTGGCGGAGCCGGTCAGCAGGAAGCGGCCGGGACGGCGGTCGTGGTCCACCGCGTGCTTGATGGCGACGAGGAGCGCCGGAACGCGCTGGACCTCGTCGATGGTGACTGCAGCCGGGAGCCCAGCGACGAACCCGTCGGGATCGTCCTCGGCCGCCCGGCGCAGGTTGTGCTCGTCGAGGCTGACGAAGGCGCGGTCGGCCGCCACCTGTCCGGCCAGCGTGGTCTTCCCGCTCTGCCTCGGGCCGATGACGCAGACGACGGGCGTATCGGCGAGGGCCTCCTGGACAGTAGGCGCAAGCGAGCGCGGATACAGCGGTCCTGCCGCGTCCATGTGCTGGTTACATTAGCGGCTGATTGCTGGATTGGCAATCGTCTGATCGCTGGTTTCAAATTCGGCGGATTGCTGGCTGAGGAAGCGGCCATCTGCCGGTTCCCAGGCGGCGATCACAGATCCTGCCGCCAGCGATCCATCCCCGGCCCTCGACATGCTGCGTCGGCCTTCCGGTTTCCGTTCCCCGCACGGTCGGGTAGGATGGGGTCCATCATGCGCAACAGAATCGATGCGGCTCCCCGGCGCGGCGCGGCCGCCCTGCTCGTGATCCTCGTCCTCGCCGGCGCGGCTGCTCTCGCGCTGACGCAGGCGTCCGGCGACGGTGCACCGGAGTACCGGGTCGATCCGTTCTGGCCGCTGCCGCTCCCGACCATCACCGACGCCGACGGGCTCGACCACCAGTGGGTAACGGGGATGGTGGGGGCAAGCTGCATCGATTCCGAGGACCGCATCGTCACCGTGAACCGCGGTTTCCTGCCGGGCGGCCTCCTGGCGCAGGAGGGCTCGCAGTCGATCCCGGCGCCGCCCGTCGTCGTGTACGACCGCGAAGGGAACGTGGCCGACAGTTGGGGCGACCCGACGTTGACGGACGAAGGCGCGGCGTCCGTCCTCCCCCACGGCATCCACGGCTGCTTCGTCGACTACCTGGACAACATCTGGATCGCCGGGAACTCGGACGGCGTCGTCCAGAAGTGGTCCCGCGACGGGTCCGAGATGCTGCTGCAGATCGGCACCAAGGGCCTCTGCGACGGCCCGCCGACGACGAACCCGAACGCCCCCTACCCCACGTGCGGCGAGCCGGGCTACAACGCCAGCGAGACGCTGCTGAACGCGCCGGCCGATGTCGCGGTGGACCCGGAGCCCGATCCGGTGACCGGGGAGCGCGGCTCCGTCTACGTCGCCGACGGCTACGGCAACCACCGGATGGTCGTCTTCGACGCCGAGGGCCGCTACCTGCGGCAGTGGGGATCCGCCGGGAGCGGCGAGGGCCAATTCGTCGAGCGCGGCGGGGGGCACCCGCACTGCGTCGTCATCGGCAACGACGGACTGGTTTACGCGTGCGACCGCGGCCAGAACCGGCTGCAGGTCTTCGATCGCGAGGGGACGCTGGTGCGGATCATCCCGATCGATCCGCCCGCCTACCTGAACGCTACGCTGCGGGCCACCGACATCGAGCTGTCCCGCGACCCCGACCAGCGCTACCTCTACGTCGTCGACCTCGGCAGCAACCGCGTGTGGATCCTGGAGCGCGAGAGCGGCGACATCGTCGGCAGCTTCGGCGGCTCGGGCCATCTGGCCGGCGAGTTCACCTTCCCGCACACGGTCGTCGCCGACTCGCACGGCGACCTCTATGTGGCGGAGACCATCGGTGGGCGCCGCCACCAGAAGTTCGCGCTCGTCCGCGACTGACCAGTCGCCTCGCCGAACGTTCGGCCGAAGTGCCCGGAGTGCGGACCGCGGCTCCGACGACCGACTGCCCTCCGGCGTCGGGCGTGTCGTCCCGAGCCGCCGACCCGATCGCGCTCTCAGGAATCGGCGCCACTTCAAGGCGAGTCTCTTCTGCGCCACTCGGCATCCCCGCTCAGGCGGAGCAGGCCTGACAGGATCTGTCACTTCCCCGCAGCAAGCTTCCTCGAAGCGGCCGCTCGTGTTCCCGCTGGGCGGTTGGCTCTTCGGTGATTGCGAAAGGGGTGGCGCATGGTCGAGCTGAGAGGTGACGAACTGGTCTTCCGCTTCCCGGAGGTGCATGCGGCTGCGGTGTGCCGGATTGGATTCCAGCGCACGCTGCGCATCCCGGACGACAACCGGGACTACCCGCTGCCCCCGGGCCTGGGCCGGTTCCCGCTCCGGCGCGTGGACGACCACCTCGACCGGGCGCCGGACGGCTGGGGCCGGCACGGCGGTGTCTTCCTGCCGATGTACCAGGCGGAGTCGCTGTGGCTCCACTTCAGCACGTCCTACCCGATGGCCGTCAAGGTGGCCGCCGGGAAGGTCGACGCGGTGACGGGCGAGGGCTGGACGGACGAACTCTCCCCGCGGCCTCAGAACTACCTCGCGGTTCCCGATCAACCGTGGCTGGACGGCTTCTGCGTCGGGAAGGGGCTGATTCGGCAGTTCGTGGCCATGCCGTTGGGACGCGGCTTCACGGCCGAGGAACAGCTCACCGGCGAGGCGCAACACGGCGGGCTGCAGATCGTCGTGTACCCGATGCAGGCGGCCCGATATGAGGCTTGGCAGAAGGAGCGGTCGGAGCGGCTCGTGTCGTACGGCCCCGTGGCCGGCGCAGACCCCTCCGGACCTGCCGAGATGGGCCTGGCGCCGGGCGGGCTCATGCGCCAGCAGATCTACCGCGACGAGTACGGCTTCGATGCGTGGGCCCGCGCCGCGCGTTCACGCTGCTTCGTGCACATCCTCAACAGCGTGCAGTTCCTCCGGGTTTCCGGCGCCGCACCGCCGGCAAAGCCGCCCACGGCGCGGGAGTACTCCGATGCCGGGCTCCCCTGGTTCGAGCACTACGGCGGCGACCTGACCGCGCTCGACGGCGCGAGGAAGCTGGCCGGCCTCGACAGCGTGGCCGCGATGAAGCTGAAGAAGGGAGAGGGAGTGCTCGCGGACAACGATCCCGTGCAGCCCGCGCCGCCGACGATCGTCAGGACGTCGGGCGCACACCGCGTGCGCGAGGGTGAGTTCTGAACGGGCGATTCGCGGTCGGCGAAAATGGCAGCGCAACACCGGCGCCGATCCGCACACCCCAGCGCCGACCCTCCGTGGCGTGCCGGTCGGCACCGGCGCGCGCCGCGAGATCAGACTCTGGTCAGCTTGCGGAACCGGATGCGGTGCGGCTGATCGGCCTCCCGGCCGAGACGGCGGCGCCGGTCGGCCTCGTAGTCCGCGTAGTTGCCCGCGAACCAGACCACCTCGCTGTTCCCCTCGAAGGCGATGATGTGGGTGGCGATGCGGTCGAGGAACCAGCGGTCGTGGCTGACGACGACGGCGCAACCGGCGAACTCGACGAGCGCGTCCTCAAGGGCGCGCAGCGTGTCGACGTCGAGGTCGTTGGTCGGCTCGTCGAGCAGAAGCAGGTTGGCGCCGCCGCGGAGCAGCCGGGCAAGGTGCACGCGGTTCCGCTCGCCCCCCGACAGGGTCCCGACCTTGCGCTGCTGCTCGCTCCCCCGGAAGTTGAACCACGAGACGTAGGCCCGCGAGGCGACGGCCCGCTTCGCCAGCGTGATCTCGTCCTGGCCGTCGGAGATCGCCTCCCAGACCGTCTGCTCCGGCTCGAGCTCCCGACTCTGGTCGACGTAGCCGACCTCGACGGTGTCCCCGAGGCGGATCGTGCCCGCGTCGGGCTCCTCCTCGCCGGTGATGAGCCTGAGGAGCGTCGTCTTGCCCGAACCGTTGGGGCCGACGACGCCGACGATTCCCGCCGGCGGCAGCTTGAACGACAGGCCGCCGATCAGGGCGCGGTCGCCGTAACCCTTGATGACGTCCGTCGCCTCGACGACGACGTCTCCGAGCCGCGGCCCCGGCGGGACGTAGATCTCCACGGTCTCGATCTTCTGCGCGACGTCCTCGTTCAGCATCCGCTCGTAGGCGTTCAGCCGCGCCTTGCCCTTCGCCTGCCGCGCGCGGGGCGACATGGCGATCCACTCGAGCTCGCGCTCGAGCGTGCGCCGCCGCCGGGTCTCCTGCTTCGCCTCGCGGTCGAGGCGCTGCCGCTTCTGCGCCAGCCACGACGAGTAGTTTCCCTCCCACGGGATGCCGGCCCCGCGGTCGAGCTCCAGGATCCAACCCGCCACGTTGTCGAGGAAGTAGCGATCGTGGGTCACCGCGACGACGGTGCCCCGGTAGTCCGCCAGGAAGCGCTCGAGCCACGCCACCGATTCCGCATCGAGGTGGTTGGTCGGCTCGTCGAGCAGCAGGATGTCGGGCGACTGCAGCAGCAGCCGGCAGATCGCCACCCGCCGGCGCTCGCCGCCGGAGAGCGTCGAGACGTCGGCCGAGCCGGGCGGCAGGCGCAGCGCGTCCATCGCCATCTGCACGCGCGAATCGAGGTCCCAGGCGCCCGAGGCGTCGATCTTGTTCTGGAGCTCGCCCTGCAACTCGAGCGCCTCGTCCATCTCCGGCGAGACGAGCCCCGACGAGAGCGACGCGATGACCTCGTCGTACTGCTTCAGCAGCGAACGCATCGAGGCGACGCCCTCGTTGACGTTCCCCGACACGTTCTTCGTCGGATCGAGCTGCGGCTCCTGCGGCAGGTAGCCGACGGTGAGGCCGGCGGCAGGGAACGCCTCGCCGTCGAACTCGGTGATCTCGCCGGCCATGACGCGGAGTACGGTGCTCTTGCCGGCACCGTTCGAACCCAGGACGCCGATCTTCGCGCCCGGCAGGAACGACAGCCAGATGTCCTTGAGCACGGCGCGGTCGGGCGGATACCGCTTCCCGAAGCCCTTCATCGTGTAGACGTACTGTGGCGGCATGGTTCCCGGATCCTATGCGATTCGCCATACTACGGGCTGCGCGACCGGCGGCGAACAGCCCCCGGGGAACGCTGCAGAACCGCACGCGAGATCAGGAGGATCGCATGCGAGCCATCCCGTCGTTGCTGCTCGGCCTCGCTCTCGCTCTCGGTCCGGCGGCGCCGGCCGCCCGCGCCCAGGGGGACGACACGCTGGCGATCTACGTCATCGACGTCGAGGGGGGCGAGGCCACGCTGTTCGTGGCCCCGTCGGGCGAATCGCTGCTCGTCGACACCGGGTGGCCGGGCTTCGACGGGCGCGACGCCGATCGCATCGCCGCCGCCGCGGCCGACGCCGGGGTGACGGAGATCGACTACCTGATCGTCACCCACTTCCACACCGACCACATGGGCGGCGCCGCGCAGCTCGCGGAGCGGCTCCCGATCCGGACGTTCGTCGACCACGGGACGACCGTCGACCAGGGCGAGCGCCGCCGCGCCGCTTTCGACGCCTATGTCGACCTGCGCCAAGGAAGCGCCCACCGTGTGGTGGCGCCCGGCGACCGCCTGCCGGTGGACGGCCTCGACGTCGTGATCCTCTCCTCCGGCGGCGCGGTGCTCGACGCGCCGCTCCCGGGCGCGGGGGAACCGAATCCGTACTGCGAGGGCTTCACGGTCCACGGCCCCGACATCACGAGTCGCTACGGCAACGCCGAGGACGACCAGTCGGTCGCGGCGGCCGTCACGTTCGGGAGCTTCCGCGCGATCATCATGGGCGACCTGAACTGGAACCAGGAGCATCCCCTGATGTGCCCGGACAACCAGATCGGCAGCGTCGATCTCTACCTGGTCTCCCACCACGGCTCGGAGACGTCCGGATCGGAGGCGCTCGCCCACGCCATCGCCCCGCGCGCCGCGATCATGAACAACGGTCCCCGCAAGGGGGGCGCGCCGCAGACGTTCGAGATACTCGGCGCGTCACCGACCCTGGAGCACCTGTGGCAGAACCACTACTCCATCCCGGCCGGGGACGCGAACCGTCCCGAGCGGTTCATCGCCAACCTGGAAGAAGGCGTGGCGCTGGAGGATGGCCGGACGGTCCACATGGGAACGTCGCACTGGATCCGGGCGGAGGCGCGCCGCGACGGATCGTTCACGGTGACCAACAGCCGGACCGGCTTCAGCCACCGCTACGGGCCACGGGAGTAAGCGGGCCGACGGGCGGCCGCCGCAGGCTGCGGGACCGCTACTCGAGCGTGAAGCTCGCCTCGGCGGTGCCGCCGGCGGTCACCGTGATCTGCCGCGTGGCGCCGTCGTAGCGCTCGTGCCAGACGGTCAGGTCGTAGGTGCCGGGCGGGATGCCGCTCAGCTCGTACCGCCCGCCCGCCCCGGTCACGGTCCCG
>JAGWAJ010000079.1 GCA_021296475.1 Acidobacteriota bacterium | reverse complement strand
GCCGGCCTCCGAACGCGGCGTAGCCGGAGTTGACGTAGACCATCCCGTCGACGACCACCGGGCCGGGGCCGTTGATCGATCCCCCCTGGCCGGTGATGCCGTTGACGGTCTCGTAGTCGCCGTTGGTGTCGTACTCCCACAGGACCGCACCGTTCGCCGCGGCGTAGGCGCGGAACAGGCCGTCGTACGCGCCGGAGAAGACGACGCCCGGTATCGCCGTGACCGCCGCAAGCAGGGCGGGGCTGCACGCCTCGCAGACCGGCTGGTGCGGCTCCGCGTACCAGACGAGCTCGCCCGTGCGGAGCCGTACCGATGCCAGGCCGCCCGGCTCCGGCGTCAGGTAGTCGGAGTTCGCGAAGTAGGCCTTCTCGGCGTCGACCGCGAAGCCCCACTCGATGCCCCCGAGCTCGCTCCCGGCCCCGACGCGGTACTGCCACACGATGGCGCCCTCGCGATCCGGGTCGAGTCCGTAGGCGACGCCCGACTTCTGGCCCGCGACCAGCAGGTCGCGGCCGTCGGTCGTCGTGATCAGCGCGGGCGACGAGCCGAAGTCGAAGTCCGGGCCGTCGGCGTCGGGGCAGTTCGGGTTGCCGCCGCCGCAGCCGAGGATGAACGCGTCGCCCGGCGTCAGTTGCCGCGTCCAGCGGATGGCGCCGGTGGCGAGGTCGAAGGCGACGATGGCGTCGCTGGTCGGGGCCGCCGGTTCGGTGTAGGCGTTGCCGGTTCCGGCGTAGACGAGCCCCCGCGCAGCGTCGACGGTCGGGGCCGACCAGACCGCCCCTCCGGCCGGCCCCATGAGGAAGTAGCCGTCCGGATTGCGCCCGCGCGGCGCCGGCGCCTCGGGGATGGTGAACGCCTGCCAGACGACGTCGCCGGTCGCCGCGTCGAGCGCGGCGAGGCTGCCGCGGAACGTGCAGCAGGGGTACTCCGGGTCGGCCGCCAGCAGCTCTTCCAGGGACGAGACCGGCACATACAGCGTTCCGTCGTGCAGGACGGGGGCGCCCGTGATGCGCGCCGCGACGTGGGTCTCCACGTCCCGCCGCCAGATCTCGGTGCCGGTCGCCGCATCAATGGCGTAGACGTTGGCGTTGAAGTCGCCGAAGAAGACCGCGTGACGGCCGTCCGCGAGGCGGCTGACCGTCATCGCGCTCCGGACGCCGCTCTGCGCCTGGAAGGACCAGTGCGTGCACCCGGTCCGCGCGTCGAGGGCATAGACGACGCCGCGTTCGCTGGCGACGAACAGGCGCTCTCCGATCACGGTCGGCTGCGACTGCGCGGTCGCGGAGTTCGGGTAGCCGAAAGCCCAGCGGAGCCGCAGCCGGGGGACGTCCGCCGCCGCGAGTCGCGCATGCGCGGCCGGCTGGAACCGATCGTTCTTCACCCCGGCGCCCCAGCCGTTCCACTGCGGTCCGTCGTCCGGCCCGGGCCAGTCCCCAGCCGCCGGCGGGGTGCAGCCGCCGTCCTGTTCGGACGCTTCGGCCTCCGCCGTGACACGACGCCCCGTGATGAACTCGGCGATCGCACTTCGCTCCGCGGGGCTCAGCTCCTCGCCCTGCTCGCGCATCGCCCCGTCGGTCAGGGCGCCGACGATCGCCGCCGGGGGCAGCGCGCGCATGTTGTCGATGGCCAGGGCGCGCGGGATCACGTCGGCGAGATGGCAGGCGGCGCAGTGGGTCTCGAACAGCGCGTCGCCGTCGGGTCCCTGGCCGTCGGCGGGCACCACGCCGGCCGTCAGCGCGATCAGCACGGCGCAGGGGAGGAACGAACGACAACGGCGAAGAGCGGATTGACGCATCGGGTCTCCTGGCGAGCCGCGGCCGGCCCGTGAGGCGCACGCGACTCCCGTGGGAAGGGCAGACTTGCGCGGAGTCGCGATGATCATGAGTATCCTGGCAGGTCCGCCTCGGCGCACCCGGAAGGTCCGCCGCGGCGCGCCCGGCAGGTCCGTCGCTCGGCATGCCCGGCGGCTCGCCGTTCGGCTCCGGCGGCGGCGCAGGCTCCGCGGCCGGGCGCGCGCCGCCCTCACGCCCCGCCCCCGTAGAAGGCGGCGACCGCCTCGATCACCCGATCCTGCATCGCCGGAGTCAACTCCGGGTAGACGGGCAACGCGACGGACGTCGCCGCGGCCGCCTCGCTGTGCGGAAACGCGCCCGGAGCGTGGCCGAGATGTCGGAAGCACGCCTGACGGTGGAGGGGCACGGGATAGTAGACCATCGTGTCGATCCCCTGCGCCGTGAGGTGGGCGCGCAGCGCGTCGCGCCGGTCCGGCACGCGGATGACGTACTGGTTGTAGACGTGGCCGTCCGGCCGGCGCGCGGGAGCCGGCGGGGTCACGCCCGCCGCCTGCAGGCGCCGGTCGTAGTGCGCGGCGCGCGCCCGGCGGGCCTCGTGCCAGCCGTCCAGGAAGGGGAGCTTGGCGGTGAGTACCGCCGCCTGCAGCGCGTCGATCTGGAAGTTCCCGCCGATGCGCGCGTGGTGGTACGGGGGATGGGCGCCGTGGTCGCGGAGCTGACGCACCGCCGCGGCCCGGTCCGCGTCGCCGGTCACCACGAGACCGCCGTGGCCCATGGCGCCGAGGTTCTTGGTCGGGTAGAAGGAGTAGCACCCGAACCCGCCCGCGGTGCCCGCCGGCCGTCCCGCACCGCCGGCGCGGTCGCGGTTGCCGGCGACGGTGCTGCCGCCGGCGCCGGTCCCGTCGCTGACGACGGGGTCGCCGCCCTCACCCGTGCCGTCGCCGCCGACGTTGTTGCCGCCTGCACCTGCGCCGCACCGGGCGCCGAGCGCCTGCGCGGCGTCCTCGACGACCGGGATGCCGTGCGCCGCGGCGAGCGCCAGGATCGCATCCAGTTCGGCGCACTGCCCGAACAGGTGGACCGGGATGATCGCCTTGACGCGCTCACGCTCCTCGCGGTGGCGGTCCCACCAGGCGATCAGGGCGCGCGGGTCGAGGTTGAACGTTCGCGGATCGATGTCGACGAAGACCGGCGTCGCGCCGAGGCGCGCCACGACACCGGCCGTGGCGAAGAACGAGTAGGGCGTGGTGAGCACGAGGTCGCCGCGGCCGACCTCCAGCGCCATGAGCGCGACGAGCAACGCGTCGGTGCCCGAGGAGACCGCGACGGCGTGGTCGACCTCCAGGTAGTCGGCCATCGCCGCCTCGAAGGCGTCGATCATCGGGCCGCCGACGTAGCGTCCGGACCGGACGACGTCGAGGATCGCCCGCTCCACGGCGGGCCCGGTCGTCTCGAGCTGGGCCGTCAGATCGAGGAACGGGACGCGCACCGTCAGTCGCCGAGCCGCATCGCCATCGGGATGAACACGATACCGTTGACGGTCCGCTCGGGCCCCGTCTGGCGGAAGCCCAGCCTCTCGTACGCCGCTACGCCGTAGCGCGACGAGTTGAGGGTCACCCGCTCGACGTCCGGGTCGGCGGCCCGCGCAGCGGCGAGCGCCGTGTCGAGCAGGCCCCTCGCGATGCCCCGGCGCTGGTAGGCCTTGTCGATGAAGAGGAGCGCGACGTGGTTGTGGTCGCGGATCTCGATCATGCCCGCGAGCGTACCGTCGACGGTCGCCACCCGGACGAGATGGTCGCCGGCGGCGCGCGCCGCCAGCGCCTCCGGCGCCGCGAAGCCGTGGAACTCCGCGATGCCCTCGGCGTCGTAATCCGGTCCGATGAACTCGTCGAACGAGGCGATGATCAGGGCCGACACGGCCCCAGCCTCGCCGGGCCGCATCGCGCGGTAGTCCACCGCTGCGCTCATGACGGCTCCCGAGCCCCCGGCCGCCGATCGTCGCCGGACGACTCCGCCTGGCGCCCGGCCAAGCCTGGGGGCATCCGCGCCGTTCCACGGCGCCGACTCCTAGCGGGACAGGCTCTTGACGTAGTTGACGACATGCCAGATCTCCTCGTCGCTGAGGCGGTTGGCGTAGCCCTGCATGTCCGCCGACACGCCCTCCTTGATCACCGCGAAGATCTCGCCGTCGCTTTCGCCGTGATCCCACACGTCGTCCGTGAAGTCGGACGGCACGCCGCCAGCGTGGGCCATGTCGCCGTCGCCGCGGCCCCGGTTCCCGTGGCATTCGCGGCACATGAACACGTAGCGCTGGCGGCCGATGGCTCGCGACTCGGCGGTGGATTCGATCGGGTTCGCGATCGCCTGCTGCTCGGAGTGCTCCTGAGGCTCGGCGGTTTGCTCGGCCTGCGCGCCGGGGGCCGCGGCCGGCAGCAGGCAGGCCGCCGCCAGCCCGACCGCGGCGACGGCCGCCCGGCGGGGGTCCTGGAACGCGCGCATCCCACGGGCGGGACGGAGCGCGGTTACCGGATCGTCATTCCTGGGGCGCATCGAAGTTCTCCCACATGTACTCCGGAAAGTGGACCTGGAGGTGCACGAAGATCTCATGCACGAGATTGACGGCCCGGTTCACGCCGTAGCCGTGGTGTCCGGGCCGGGCCACGACCTGGACCGACAAGGCTCCGCGGCGGACGGAGCAGCCGACGGCGGCGCGGTCCGGATCGACGCGCCGGTGCTCGGGCAGCTCCGTCGACGCGCGCCCGCGAATGAAGCTCCGCAACGCGCCGGCGAGCGGCGAGCGGGCGGGGACGTTGGGAAGGAGGTCGCGGAACGCCAGGGCGCCCGACGCCGCGTCGTAGGTCAGCTTGAACGGCGACGGCGCGAGCCACAGGAATGTGAAACGGCGCCGCCCGCCGCGGGCCGGCTGCTCCGCGAAGCCGCGGAAGACGCCCCGGTCGGCGTACGCCTGGAGCCGCGCGCGCACTGCGGCCGGGCCTTCCTCCGCCGGCGATCCCAACGATGGAACCGGCGTGTCCTCCACCGCCGGTGCCGGAGCGCCGCCCCGGCGCTCCGGGATCCGATCGGACTTCGCACGCGCGACCATGGGCCAGATGACGATGACTCGCCCGACGGCGTCGGCTGCTGAACCCTCCCGCGGCTCAGTGGTAGTACGACATGAGGCCCGGCTCGATCTTGCCGAGGAATCCGGGGGCGTACTGGTCGCGCAGCCAGAACTCCTTCTTCGCCTGCACGTTGACTACCGCGGGGCGGCTTCCGTCGCGCGCCGCCTGGTAGGCGCGCTCGAGCGCCGGGCGCATCTCGTCGGGCCGCGTGACGTACTCGCCGTGGGCGCCGAGCGCCTCGCCCAGCTTGTCGTAGCGCAGGTTCTCCTGGAACAGGTGCACGGGGAGTCCCACCGCGTTGTTGCGCTGCCCCGTCCACGTGCCCCACGCGTTGTTGTTGTAGACGACGATCACGGCCGGCAAGCGGTACTTGGAGAGCGTCTCGATCTCCATCCCCGTGTACCCGAAGCCGCCGTCGCCGGTGATCCCGATGACCGGGTGCCCCTCGAAGCCGGCCTGCGCGCCGGCGCCGTCCCGGACCGCTGCCGCCACGCCGACCGTGTAGCCGACGTCCGGCCCGATGGCGCCGTACTGGTAGGCGCCGTTGATGATCTGCCCCGGCCGGTGCGCGCGCAGGTAGCGGCGCGTGTAGCGGGCGATGCCGTAGCCGCCCTGCAGGATCGTGGTGCGGTCCGCCGGCAGGTCGCCGTGGTGCAGGAAGTCGGCCAGCGCCTTCCCGATGACGGCGGGATGGACCGCGTCCGTGTAGCCGCTGCCGATGCGGTAGTACTCCTCGTTCTCGGCCTCGAACGCCTGCCGCGCCGCGGCCACCTCGGCCACCCAGGCCTCGTGGCGCTGGCGCGGCATGGCGGCGGCCAGCGACTCGAGCGCGGCCCGCTCGTCGCTGACGATGCCGACGTCGATCGGCAGGTTGCGGCCGACGTCCTCCGCCGCCGGATCGATGCGGATGTAGCGGGCGTCGGGCCCGAACGCGAACTCCCCGAGGGTCGGCATGCAGTACTGGCCGACGAGCAGCACGACGTCGGCGCTCATCAGCGCCTGCGGCGCGGCGTCGGCCGAGAGCTCGTGCTCGGCCGGGAACTGCCCCTTCGTCGCCCCCGACTCGACGACGGGAATGTGGGCGCGCTCGGCGAGCTGGCGCAACGCGTCCCACGCCCGGCTGTAGAAGACGCCGTTGCTCGACACGATGATCGGGCGCTCCGCGTTCCGCAGCAGCTCGACCGCCCGGTCGATCGCGGCGGGGTCCGGATGCGGCCGCGCGTCCGTGCGGTAGCGCGTCTTGTCGTAGAAGTACTCGACCTCGGTCGCGTCGGCGAAGCGGGCGCGGGCGATCTCGGCCGGGAAGTCGAGGTGCACCGGCTTCGGGACGCCGCTCCTGAGCTGCCGGAAGGCGTAGCCGGCGTACTCCCAGGTGCGCGACGGGTTGATGAGCCGCTTGCCGTACTTCTTGATGCCCTCGGTCAGCGGTTGCTGGTACTGGTCCTGGATGCCCTGCTCGGTGTCCTCGGAGAAGATCGTCTTGTTGCTCGCCAGGACCAGCACCGGCGAGCGGGCCGAGTTGGCGGCCGAGATCGCGCCGATCATGTCGGTGAAGCCCGGCCCCTCCGTGCCGGAGGTTGCCGCCACCTCGCCCGTCGCGCGGCAGAAGGCGTCCGCCGCGTGGCACATCGACCCTTCATGGCGCCCCGAGTAGGTAGGGATGCCGGTGTCGCCGATCGCGTGGACGACGCCGTAGTTTCCGGGGCAGCAGAAGAGCGCCCGGACGCCCTCCTCCTTGCATGCCCGCGCGAACACCTGCGCGCCGGTCATCGGGAAGTCGACCTCGGGGAGCGGTGCCGACTTGGCTTTCTCGAACTCCACGGGGACCGTGATCGGCTTCACGTCCCCCTCGGCTGCGGCCGCCACGCGTCCCGTGCCCAGGGCTGCCGCCGTGACGCCGGCGCCGCCGAGCGCCGCCTGCCGCATGAACGCGCGACGCGATTCGGTCGCCGCCTTCGTCCTCGTCGTCTTCTTCATCGGAGCCTCCAGACGCTCGGTCCGCCGACGATGCCCGGCAGGTTGACGGCGGCCGCGCGGATCCGGCGCCGCCGCCCGCATGCTAGTCGCCCCATCCGGGACCTGTCAAAACGGTTAGGATGAAGTCAGGTCCGAATCGTGCAAGCTCCCGATTCCACCGGCGACCGCGACGGCTACCGCATGCGCCGCGCCGAGTACGACCGCGCCGTGGAGGCCGGCGTCTTCGCGCCGGGCGCCCGGCTGGAGTTGATCGACGGCGAGATCCTGACCATGACGCCCCAGGGCAGCCGGCACGCGACCGGCGTCGGTCTCGTCTCGGAGGCCCTGCGCGGCGCGTTCGCTGCCGGCTTCCACGTGCGGGTGCAGTGCCCCCTGGCAGCGGACGACCACTCGGAGCCGGAGCCCGACGTT
The DNA here is from genome assembly GCA_021296475.1 of Acidobacteriota bacterium. GTDB lineage: Bacteria > Acidobacteriota > Vicinamibacteria > Vicinamibacterales > UBA8438 > JAGWAJ01. The sequence goes on along the minus strand of JAGWAJ010000079.1, from coordinate 3,140 downwards.
GCCGTAGTCGCGGGCGGCATCCGCGACTACCGGGACGCGCACCCGATTGCGGCGATCCTGGTCGTCGAGGTTGCAGACGACTCTCTCCGCCGAGACCGGACGACGAAGCAGCGCCTGTACGCTCGCTGCGGCATCCCGGAGTACTGGATCTTCGCCCTGCCCGACGCCCGCCTCGAGGTCTACCGTGATCCTCACGCTGGCGGGTACGGTACGGTGACGACGCACGGGGCCGGGGAGCGGGTGGCCCCACGCGCCCGCCCCGCACTGGGGATCGCGGTCGACGACCTGCTGCCCTGACCGAGCGGACTCCAAGAACGAGGCCCCTGTGGAGCGATCCGCGTCCGAAGCGATCGTGAGCCGGCGCGGCTGGAGCCGCGCGGAGTACGAGCACGCCACGGCGGCGGGCGTGTTCGGCACGGAACCGCGGATCGAGTTGATCGACGGAGAAGTCGTCGAGATGACACCCCAGGGCAGCCGCCACTTCACCGGCGTACGGCTTGTCGAGCACGCGCTGCGACGGGCGTTCGGGGCCGGCTTCGACGTGCGGTCGCAGGGGCCCCTGGCGATAGCCGACGACTCGGAACCGGAACCCGACGTTGCCGTCGTCGAGGGGGGCATCCGCGACTACCGCGACGCGCATCCGACCACGGCCGTGCTCGTCGTGGAGGTCTCCGACGATTCCCTTCGCCGCGACCGAACGGTGAAGCAGCGCCTGTATGCGCGCCGCAGCATTCCGGAGTACTGGATCCTCGCCCTTCCCGACGCCCGCCTGGAGGTCCACCGTGACCCCGCAGCCGACGGCTACCGCGCCGTCACGCTGCACCGGGGCGGGAGTACGGTCGCGCCCCTCGCCCGCCCCGAGGCGGTGATCGCGGTCGCCGAACTGCTACCCTGACGGTCGGGTCAACCCGCCNNNNTCGCCGTCGACGCGCCGTTCGCGATCAGTCGGCGACGTAGGCCGGAATCGAGACGCTGAGGTTCAGGTCCGAAAGATCGCTGTCGCGCTCGGGTTGAAATGCGCCGCGCAGTGGATCACCGAGCAGGTAGGTTCGTTCGATCTCCGCATCCGCCTGCAGCTCACCGTCCGCCTCTTTCGGCAAGGCGAGGAGGCGGCGCGGCACGAAGTCTCGCCAGATGGAGAGTCGTGTCGACGGTCACGTCGTGTGTCTCCGGTGGTCTCCGTCACTCTGTGACGAGCAGGTCCCTCACGTCGCGAGCACAGCGCGCCCCGACGTTGCTCGTGTGGCCGTCGGCGGAGAACGGGAGCCGGACGGAGAGCCGCAGGACGCCGGGGAAGTTCAGCCACGAGCCGCCCCGCATCACGCGGAGGTAGCCGTCGTCGGCGGGCTGCGGGTCGGCGCGCGGCCCTTCCGGGTAGGCGATGGTGATCCAGCCGTCGACCCATTCCCAGACGTTGCCGGTCATGTCGTGGAGGCCGAAGTCGTTGGGGGGGAACGAGCCCACCGGGGCAGTGTTGATCCACGTGTCGGTGCCGCCGGTGGCTCCGCGGCAGCACTCGACGTCGCCGAAGTTCGCGTAGTCGCGCGTCAGCTCGTCTCCCCACCAGAAGAGGCGGCCGTCGTGACCGGCGCGCGCCGCGTACTCCCACTCCGCCTCGGTCGGCAGGCGCCCGCCGGCCCAGTCGCAGAAGGCGGCCGCGGCGTGCCAGGTCAGGTGGACGGCCGGATGGTCGGGAGCCTGCGGGAAGTCGGGCTGGGGTGGCGGCCCGGCGCCGACGGCGGCCGCGAACTCGGTGAGCTGGGCCACCGTCACCTCGGTTGCCATCAGGTCGAACGCCGAGAGCGTCACCTCGTGGCGCGGCCGCTCGCTGCCCAGGCAGGCCTCATCGCCGGGCACGCAGCCCATGCGGAAAGACCCGGCCGGGACCGTCACCCACGGCAGCTCGATCTGCTGCGCGGGGGCCGGCGACGATGCCGCCCCGCACCAGAGGAGCACACCTGCCGCCGCCGGCAGGAGGCGGCGTCGTCTCCGTGCCGGCGCGGCAAGTCGCTCCGGGAGTCGCCCGTTCACTGCGGCAGAGCGACGTGGCCTCGCGCCGCGGGCGGCCCCGATCGAGCGCGCCGGGCGCGCTCCGGTATTCGCCGGCATCCCGCGCGTCACCCCTTGACCGCGACGCCCGTCACCTCGAAGCGCGCGCCGAAGAGCAGCGTGCCCGAGCCTAGGAACGCGCGCGCCGGCGGGTCGTCGTTGAAGTACTCGCGGTACACCTGGTTGAAGGCGCCGTAGAGCGTGACGTCCGAGCAGAAGACCTGGACGCTGACCAGGTCGTCCATCGTCATGTCGGCCTCGGCAAGCACGGCCTGGATGCCGTCGAGGACGTTGCGCGCCTCCTGCTCGGCGGTCGCTGGAGGTCGCCCGGTCTCGGGATCCATGCCGAGGCGGCCGGCGACGTAGAGCGTGTTGCCGGCCAGCACCGCGTCGCTGAACGGCGCAGTCGTCGTGCGGCCCGGCAGATTGATGGCGCGCGGCGCCGACGATTCCTCCTGCGCCGCGCCGACGGTCGGGATCCCGCCCGATAGCAGGGCCCCGCCCACCACGCCGACCAGGATGCCCACGAGGAAACCGCTTCCGAGTCTCGTCATTTTCAATCTCCTTGTCCCGGCTCAGCGCTCACCGCTTGCCGCGTCCGCGATCACCCCCCGGCAGCAGGGTCGTCGAGCCGCCGCATCGTCATTACCGCAGGCAAGGCCTCGCGCTCACGACCCCGGCAGCAGGACCGTCGAGCCCGTCGTCCGGCGCGCCTCGAGGTCGCGGTGCGCCTGCGCGGCGTCGCGCAGCGGATAGGTCTGGTTGATCTCGACCTTCACGACGCCCCGACCGACCACGTCGAACACCTCCGACGTGGTCGCCACCAGATCCTCGCGGGTCGCCGTGTAGGTCGCCAGCGTCGGCCGCGTGAGGTAGAGCGAGCCCTTCGCGGCCAGCACCGCGGGACGGAACGGCTCGACGGCGCCCGACGCGTTGCCGAAGCTCACCATCAGCCCGCGCGGCCGCAGGCAGCGCAGCGAGTCGTCGAACGTGTCCTTGCCCACGGAGTCGTACACGACCGGGACGCCGGCGCCGCCGGTCAGCTCCTTCACGCGGTCGACGAAGCTCTCCTCGGTGTAGACGATCGGGTG
>JAGWAJ010000145.1 GCA_021296475.1 Acidobacteriota bacterium | reverse complement strand
TTGATTCGCAGGCCTTTTCTCTTCCCGTGATGGACATGCACGGCGTCGAGTTCGCCGCGCTTGACACGCTGCAACACCGCCTGGCGCGACACGCCGAGGATTCGGGTCACGTCCTGCATCGGCACGTTCCCCGCTGGCGTCTGTTCGACAAAGCGGACGAGCAGCGCGGGGTGACGCGCATTCTCCACGGCGCTCCGGGCGTGAGCTGTTCGCCGGCAATGAATCCATCGTTGAAAGCTCGAGTGCGAGATGCTCGCCCGCACGACGTGGTCGACGCCCGCCGAGGCGCGGGCGTCGGTGTCGAGTTCGTGGAAGGGTGGTACACGCGCACCGTGGGGCATTCCACGTTGGGCTATGTGTCGCCGTTGGCGTTCGGAACGTCTCCATGGTGCGGCAGTCGGATCGCCGGTGACGACTCACGTCGTCACCGGCTTTGCTCCCGGGGCTCAAGTCGCCGTTACGTAACCGTGCATAGTTGACCTGGAAACACACGACTCGCCTTCCGGCTTCGCAAGGCGGATAGCGGTTGCCGCTGACTCATGAGGAGTGTCCAAACAACGTGGCCTGGTCGTCGACGTGATGGACATGCACGGCGTCGAGTTCGCCGCGCTTGACACGCTGCAACACCGTCTGGCGCGACACGCCGAGGATTCGGGTCGCGTCCTGCATTGGCACGTATCCGTCCGGCGTCTGTTCGACGAAGCGGGCGAGCAGCTCCGGGGTGACGCGGATCCTCCACGGCGCTCCGGGCGTGAGCTGTTCGCCGGCGATGAATCCGTCGTTGATCCAGCGGTGCAGCGTCGACGGCGCCATGTCCAGGCGTTTGGCCGCTTCCTGGATACTGACCAGTTCACCGTCGGTCGAGCGCGTGATGCCAGCGGCGCCGCAGGTTCCCGACATGTAGCGCGGTGAAGGGGTGGCCGTAGGCGGTCTTCTTGCCCTGGCTGCTCAGGATGCCGGCGATCACCGCATCGGGATAGTGGCGGGCCAGCCGGCGCACGAGTTCGAGGGTGTCCTCGTCGGTTCGGACCCGCGCCTGGCGCGTCCGGGGGCGATCGATGTCGAGCTCGGTCAGCATACCCCCGCGCCAGCGCAGCGTCAGGTGGGCGGTCTGCCCGCCGCGCGGCGCGGCGACGATCACTTCCTCGAGTAACGTGCGCAGCAACTCCTTCTTGTCGCGCGCCGTCGTGGTGGGCGCGTCCCAGACCCGCGGCAGGTCCATGCCGAGTGCGAGCACGGCCTGGCGCTCGTCGGCCGTCAGTTCGCGCGGTCGGCGCCGCTCGCGGCGTTCGAGTTCGGACCGCGCTTGTTCGAGGTCGCTCAGGCGCTGTTCCCATTCCGTCTCGAGGCCGCGGGCGACGAGACGATTCTCGGGCTCGACGGCGCGGTACCGGCGTTCGGCGCGCTCGGCTTCATAGCGCGCCCGTTCGACAGCCAGACGCCACTGTTCGAGAGCGCCGTCGTGATCGGCTTCGATGCGTTCGGCGGCGCCCAACGCGGCCTCCAGACCGGCCGGCTGCGCCGCGTCGAGCACGGCCTCGGAAACCGCCCGGTCGATCTGTACGCCGCCGATGTTCAGGCAGTACACGCCTCTTCCCTGAACGATGTTCTTGCCCGGGCAGTGATAGCCCGGCGAGGCGCGTCGTCCGAGGTAATGGACATACAACCGCCGCCCGCAGTGGCCGCATGTGGCGATGCCTTGCAGCAGCGCGCTTCCTTCTCTGACCGCGCCGCTCCCCGCCGCATGCGGTCGCGGCCGCGTGTTGGCCGCGATGCGGGCGAGGTTGTCCTCGTAGGTCGGCCAGTCGATATAGCCCGGGTGGTGGTCGGTGATCAGCACCGGCCACTCCGAGCGAGGCACTCGACGCACACGCTTGCGCGCCACACCGTTTTCGTCGACGACGCGCTCCAGCCGCGACTTGCCGTACGTATAGGCGCCGGCATAGGCCGGATTGGTGAGTACCTGGTGGATCGCATGATACGACGGAGGAATCCAGCGGATGGCGTCGCCGTGGTTCAAGCGCAGCGGGAACGTGAGTTTCTCGGAAACGAACCACAACCAGACGCGGCGCACCGACCCGAATTCGGCGAACCGCTCGAAAACGGAACGAACGGCCCCGCTGACCGCTTCGTCGGGATGCAGCCGGATCTCGCCGTCACGCTCGCCCCAGACGAGCAACTCTCCGCGCGCCGCCTTGTTGCGGATCCCGCCGTCGAGGCGCGCATGCAGGACATGCAGTTCAGCCTCGCTCATCGTACCCTTGAGACCGAGGATAAGCCGGTCGTTGAAGACGTTCGGATCGTACACGCCGTCGGCATCGCCAATCAGAGTGTCGGTCATGCCGCACAGGTCGAGCAACCGGTACCAGTCGGCGTTGTTGCGGGCCAGGCGCGAGACCTCCAGGCCGAGGAGAATGCCGACGTGTCCGAGGGCGACCTGCGCGGTCATGCGGGCGAAGCCACCACGACCCTGCGTGGTCGCGCCGGACAATCCCAGGTCCTCGTCGACAACCGTGATCTGATCGGCGCGCCACCCGAGCTGGCGCGCTCGTTCGGTCAGGTCATATTGCCGTCGCGTCGATTCGCGATTCTGCTCGACCTGGGCGGCAGAGGACTGTCGCACGTACACGACCGCGGCGCGGCGCAGGTGGGTGGGCTGGACTTTCGTCTCACTCATCGCCGTCCTCCTTCTCCGCTTCGGGTCGCGCGGCCTGCACGATGAGTCTCTCCAGCACGTCGAGCACCGCGATGCGCTGTTCGTCCTCCAGCGCCGCCCACACGTTCGGGCCGGGGCACGGGTTCTTCAGAAAGCCCAGGTTCAGTTGCATGCTCCTCCTCCGTTTCGAGGCGACGGAGTAGAGCGTCGACAATCGTCCGCGTCTGCAACAAGTCGGCAATGCCGGCCAGAGTGTGTGCGGCGTGGGCGACACGGTCGTTCGCGCCGTCTGATGCGGCGTCGGTCCAGGCGACCGGCACCAGGCGCCGGTTCCCATCCGGAAACACCAACAGGAACTGATGCCCGCCTTGCCGGTGCATCCGCCTCAAGACCGCGAGACGGTGCCCCTTGAAGGGATGTGCCTCACGAGTGATGGTGGCGAAGTCGGGTAGGTCTTCGAGATGGGTAGTGTGTCGTGTGTTCCTTCGACCGGGTCAATCACGACATCCTGATGGGGCTGGTGGCCAAGCGGGTGTCCGACAAACGCCTGCTCAGGCTCAT
>JAGWAJ010000144.1:701-2495 GCA_021296475.1 Acidobacteriota bacterium | reverse complement strand
AGCGCGGTGGCCGCGTTCACGGCCGCGAACACCTCGCTCCGGGCCGCCTCGACGTCGCCCTCGAGCCCGTCGAGCGCGCGCTGGGCCTGCGCGAGCTCGTCCTCCCTCGCCTGCAGGCCGGCCCCGACCTCGTCGCGCTCGGCGCCGCAACGGCGCGCCTCCTCGATCTGGGCGTCGAGCTCGTTCCGGGCCGGGTCGCGCCGCGCCCGCAGGGCCTCGACCTCGCCCGCGATCTCGCCGAGCGAGTCGGCCAGCGTCTCGATCTGCCGGCGGTCGAACGTCAACTGCTGCTGCCGCCGCTCGACCGCGAGGTCGAGCGCGTGGGCGGCGTCGCGGCTGCCCGTGGCCGCGCTCTCGGCCTCCGTGAGCTCGATCTGGCAGCGCTCGCGGTCTCCCTCGACCGTCGCCACCCGCGCCGCCGCCGCCTCCTCGACCTCGCGCGCCGCCTCGAGCCGGGTGCGGGCGGACGAGAGGTCCGCGACGAGCACGCGGTGCCGCCGCGCGAAACCCAGCGTCTCCCACCGCCGAAGCTCCTCGCGCAGCCGGCGATAGCGGCGGGCCTTGGCCGCCTGGCGCTTGAGCGACCGCCGCTGCTTCTCGACCTCGTAGACGATGTCGTCGACCCGCGTCAGGTTCTGCCGGGCCGAGTCGAGCTTGAGCTCGGCCGCCCGCCGCCGGGTCTTGTACTTGGTGACGCCGGCCGCCTCCTCGAGGAGCTGCCGCCGTTCCGTCGGCCGTGCGCCCAGGATCTGGCCGATCTTGCCCTGCTCGATCACGGCGTAGGCCTTGACGCCGACGCCCGAGTCCATCAGCAGGTCCTGGATGTCCCGCAGGCGGCAGATCCGGCCGTCGATCAGGTACTCGCTCTCGCCCGACCGGTAGAGGCGGCGGCCGACCTCGATGTCGCGCGTGATGAGCGGCAGGAGGTCGTCGATGTCCGCGTCGTCCGACGGCGGGTCGGCGGCGTCCGCGGCGGGGGGCACGTCGGCCAGCGCGGCGGGCGGCACGGAGACCGTACGCAGGTCCGGATCGGGGCCGCCGACCTGTCCCGGAGCGGCCGCCACCTGGGCGAGGTACAGCTTGACCTCGGCCGTGCCGATGGGCTTGCGGGCGTCGCTTCCCGCGAAGATGACGTCCTCCATGCGCTCGCCGCGCAGGCTCTTGGCGCTCTGCTCGCCGAGGACCCACGTGATGGCGTCGATGACGTTGCTCTTGCCGCAACCGTTGGGGCCGACGATGGCGGTGACGCCGTCGTCGAACACCAGGTTGGCCCGTTCGGGGAAGCTCTTGAACCCGGAGATGGCGAGCTGCTGCAGGTACACCAAAACAGCCGCCCGAAAACGGGGCACGGATATCACCCCTTTTCGAGCGGCTGGGAACGCTGCGAAAAGACCGGCGCTCTGCGAACGCCGTCACGAGCCGCCCGCGCTGCGTGCATCGGACGACTCGCCGGCAGTGTACCAGGAGCGCGTCCGGCGGGCAAGCGCCTCCGCGACGGCTCTCGGCGCGGGGCTGCCGCTCGCCCGCCCGTCAATCGTCGCGTGTGCGGCGCGAGATCCTCACCGCCAATCGTCGCGTGCGGCTCCCTGGCGGCGCGAGCTGCTACTGGCCCGCCGCCACCGCGGCGCCGCCCCGCCGCGACCTCCGCAGCAGGCGCTCCGCCTCGGGAAACAGGCTCAGGGCGAGCTGCGCCTGCGGATCGGCGCCGACGAGGTTGCGCCGCGCCTCCTCCACGCTGAAGAGGGCCAGATCGATCTCGTACCGCATCATCGCCCTGATGAAGACGATGTCCGC
>JAGWAJ010000144.1:0-556 GCA_021296475.1 Acidobacteriota bacterium | reverse complement strand
CGCTCGGCGAACGTGGCGAACTCCTGCCGCGCGAACAGCAGACGCCCGAACCGCGAGGGATCGAACCCTTCGATGGGCCCGGCGAGATGGCGGTCGGGCTCGATGCCGCCGCCGCCGTACACCGCGCGGCCGCCCTCGGTCAGCCGCCGCTCGCTCGGGTCGGGCTCGGCCCGCTCCTGGTCGCGCAGCGCGTAGGTCAGGTACTCGTCGAAGGTCCCGTCCCAGGGCCGCTGGATCATGCGCCCGCTCGGGGTGTAGTAGCGCGCCGTCGTCAGCGCGAGGCCGGCCTCGCGGCCCACCCGGTAGACCGACTGCACCAGCGCCTTGCCGAACGTCGTCTCGCCGACGATGAGCCCGCGGTCGTGATCCTGGACCGCCCCGGACACGATCTCGGCCGCGCTCGCGCTCTGGCGGTTGACGAGGACCACGAGGGGGATGTCGACGTGGCCGCCGTCCTCGCGGGCGTTGTAGTCCTGGTCGGAGTTCTGTATCCGGCCGCGGGTATAGACGATGAGCTCGCCCCGCGGCAGGAACTGGTTCGACACCCGGATGGCCT
>JAGWAJ010000143.1:1543-2231 GCA_021296475.1 Acidobacteriota bacterium | reverse complement strand
GCGAGCGCCGCATCGTCTTCAACAGCGATCCGTCCACCATCGCCACGTTTATGCTGCCCGATCCGGTCACCGCCGGCGACCTGCGCCGCTGGGTCGACCTGCTGGCCGACGCGGGCGTCGATACCATGGTCCAGGACTGCTACAACCAGGGGTTCACCCCCTACTGGCGCACCGACCGCTTCCCGTACGACACGCGGCCCCAGCACCGGCGGTTCCTGCCGCTGCTGGACGCGGGGGTGCAGCCCATGCAGGTGCTGGCCGACCGCTGCCACGAGCGCGGAATGACCTTCCTGGGCGGCCTGCGCATGAACGACACCCACGACTTTCCGAAGTTCGCGGAGTTCGTGGAGTCGCATCCCGAGTACCAGCTTCCCAAGCGCTGGGAGGTGCTGGGCATCGAGCGGCCGCCGGAAGCCGAGATCGACCGGGGCGGCAAGCCGCTCGACTTCACCTTCGAGCCGGTGCGCGCCTTCGTGCACGCCGTGGCCGCGACCCTGCTGGAGACCATCGACGTCGACGGCGTGGAGCTGGTGATGCGCGATCCCGGCTACTTCCCGGTTCCGGACGCCCGTGACCGGGCGCACCTGATGACCGACCTGATCCGGCGCATACGCCGGACGCTCGACGAGCACGGCCGCGCGCGCGGCCGGCGGCTGCTGCTGGGGGCGCGCGTGCTCCCCACCGTGGA
>JAGWAJ010000143.1:0-1420 GCA_021296475.1 Acidobacteriota bacterium | reverse complement strand
AGCGCGTGCATGCTGTATCCGGGGCTGCATCCCTGGGTCAGCCACCGCCGTCGCCGGAGGAAGGAGGTGATGAGCCCGTCGATGAGCCGGGCGCTGGCGCACACCTTCTACGGCAGCGGCGCCGACGGGGTGTCGGCCTTCAACCACTTCGTTGGCCACCTGTTCACGCCGCCCTACTATCCGCAGGCGCTGCAGGTCTTCCACGACCTGCGCGACCCGCAGCGGGTCGCCGCCGGCGAGCGGCACTACGTGTTCGACCCCACCTGGGGCGGCGTGCCGTGGATGGGCATGGACCGCACTTCCTCGGGCGTGGTCAAGGCGCAGCGGCTGGTCCTCGACCGAGCCGCCGATCGGCTGGCCGGCACGTACCGCTTCCGCCTCTACGAGCGGATGGACCGGGTGCGGTGTGCGACGCTGGCGCTGCGCGGCGCCGACCTCACCGAGCGGGACGAGCTTGCGGTGGCGCTCAACGGCGTGCCGCTCGCCGACGGGCCTCTGGGCCGGGCGGACACGCGGGCTCGCGAGCGCCCGGGCGGCCCTCCGAACCCCGCCGTGCCGGCACGGCCGGTCTGCCCGGACACGCGCTGGTTCGTGCTGCCCGCCGAGGCACCGGTCCAGGGAGCGAACGATCTGGCGATCACGCTGGACGAGGCCGACCCGCAACGGTCGACGCCCGTGGTCATCGACGAGGTGGAGGTGTGGGTACAGCCATGTTGAGCGCAGCCGACGTGCGCACGTTCAAGGAACGGGGATTCGTGACCGGAGGGCGCGTGCTCGAAGTGGACGCCGTCGACGAGCTGCGCACGGAGTTGGCCCGCGTGTCCGCCGAGCGCGATGCGGGGGACGGCGCGAAGCCGGTGCTGGACCGCGACATCGGCCAGGAGCGGGCCCCGGTGCAGCAGGTGGTCAACATCTGGCAGGCCAGCCCGGCGTTCCGCCGCCTGCTGGACCATCCGACGATTGTCGCGGAGGTGGTCCAGCTCACCGGCGCGCGCGAGCTGCGCGTGTGGCACGACCAGATCCAGCACAAGCCGCCGCGCACCGGCGGCACCACGCACTGGCACCAGGACGGACCGGCGTGGCCGGTCATCACGCCGGACGTGCAGGTCACGGCGTGGGTAGCCCTGGACGACGTCGGCCTCGACAACGGCTGCATGTGGATGGTCCCGGGCTCCCATCACTGGGGTGAGGCTTCACTGCCCGATCCGGGCCAGGATCTGCCCTCCACCTACGGCGGCCACTCCGTGCGCGCCGAGCCGCGACCGGTGCGTGCCGGGCACGTCCACTACCACCACTGCCTGACGTGGCACGCCTCGTTCCCGAACCGCAGCGACGGGCCGCGCCGCGCCATCGCCATCCACTACATGCCGGAGCAGACCCGCTACGTGCAGGCGGGCGAGCACCCGATGAAGCCGTTCGT
>JAGWAJ010000078.1 GCA_021296475.1 Acidobacteriota bacterium | reverse complement strand
TCAGGCGGTTGTTGCGGTTGATGACGCGCCGATACAGATCGTTGAGATCGGACGTCGCGAACCGCCCCCCGTCGAGAGGCACCAGAGGCCGCAACTCGGGCGGGATGACCGGCACGACGTCGAGGATCATCCACTCGGGCTTGTTCGTCGACTTGCGGAACGAGTCGACCACCTTCAACCGCTTGGCGAACTTCAGCTTCTTCTGAACCGAGGTCTCGCTGCGCATCTTCGCGCGGAGCTCGACGGCCAGGTCCTCGATATCGACCCGCCTGAGAAGCTCCTTGATCGCCTCGGCGCCCATCTGCGCACGGAACTTCGGACCGTACTCCTCGCGCGCCTTGCGAAACTGCTCCTCGGTGAGCAGCTCGTTGGCGCCGATGTCGCCGTCGGGCTCGATCACCACGTACGCCTCGAAGTACAGGACGCGCTCGAGATCCCGCAGCGAAATGTCGAGGAGGTGGCCAATGCGGCTCGGCAACCCCTTGAAGAACCAGACGTGGCTGACCGGGGTCGCGAGCTCGATATGCCCCAGCCGCTCCCGGCGCACCTTCGCCTGCGTGACCTCGACCCCGCACTTGTCGCAGATGACGCCGCGGTGCTTCATCCGCTTGTACTTGCCGCAGAGGCACTCCCAGTCGGTTACTGGACCGAAGATCTTGGCGCAGAACAAGCCGTCGCGCTCCGGCTTGAACGTGCGGTAGTTGATCGTCTCCGGCTTCGTCACCTCACCGTGAGACCACGACATGATCTTCTCGGGTGAAGCCAGACTGATCCGGATGGCGTCGAAATCGACGGTCAGGGAACCTCGATCCGCGAAGGCCGGCCTCATGGAGTGCCCTCCGCGAACGTCCGTGGCAAAGTCGTTGGCCATCATGCCTGCTCCAGCCCCTCGGTCACGGTTTCCGCTTCCACGTCGGCCGCGGACAGCACCGCGTCCGCGTTCGCGTTCGCCACAGCCTCCGTCTCCTCCTCGAGCGGTTCCGCTGCCGGTGCGTCGACGGGACGCTTGGTCTTGACGAGGTCGACGTCGAGGCACAACGCCTGCAACTCGCGGATCAGCACGTTGAAGGATTCCGGCAGCCCCGGAGCGAAGGACGCATCGCCCTTGACGATGGCCTCGTAGATCTTCGCGCGGCCCGTAACATCGTCCGACTTGGCGGTCAGCAACTCCTGCAGGATGTGCGCCGCCCCGTACGCCTCGAGCGCCCACACCTCCATCTCTCCGAACCGCTGGCCGCCGAACTGGGCCTTGCCGCCGAGCGGCTGCTGGGTGATCAGGGAGTACGGCCCAATCGATCGGGCGTGAATCTTGTCGTCGACCAGGTGCGAGAGCTTCAGCATGTAGATGTAGCCGACCGTCACCTCCTGCTCGAAGGGCTCGCCGGTCATGCCATCGTACAGGATTGTCTTGCCGCCCGTAGGCAGCTTCGCCTGCTTCAGCCAGTGCTTGATCTCCAGCTCCTCTGCCCCGTCGAACACCGGCGACGCGAAGTAGAGGCCGAGCGCATGCGCGGCCCAACCGAGATGCGTTTCCAGGATCTGGCCGACGTTCATCCGGGACGGCACGCCGAGGGGATTGAGCACGATCTCCACCGGCGTGCCGTCCGGCAGATGCGGCATGTCCTCTTCCGGCAGGATGCGCGCGATGACGCCCTTGTTGCCGTGGCGCCCGGCCATCTTGTCGCCGACCGAGAGCTTGCGCTTCATCGCCACGTAGACCTTGACGAGCTTGATGACGCCGGGCGGCAGCTCGTCGCCGCGGCGGATTTTCTCCTTCTTCTCTTCGAAGAGCTGTCGGATCACCTCCACCTGGCGCTCCGTCCGATCTTCGATCTCGCGCAGCGAAGTCTTGAGCGCCGAGTCGGTCGCGGCGATCCGCAGGCGTGCGATGTCGCTGTACTGCATCCCGCGGATGACTTCCTCGGTGAGCACCGTCCCCTTCTCGAGCAGGCGCTCCCCGCTGTCCGCGTCGACCAGGTCGGCCCCGAGCGTCTGCCCGTCGAGCATGGCCAGCAGCCGCTTCTTGACCTCCTCGTGCAGGATGCGAATCTCGTCCTGCAGGTTGGTCTCCAGCATCTCGAGCTCTTCTGCCTCGATGGCCTTCGCCCGCTCGTCCTTCTCGATGCCCTTCCGCGAGAAGATCTTGACGCCGACGACGATGCCCTCGATGCCGGGGGGACACAGCAGCGACGCATCGCGCACGTCGCCCGCCTTCTCGCCGAAGATCGCTCGCAGCAGCTTCTCCTCCGGCGTCAACTGGGTCTCCCCCTTCGGAGTCACCTTGCCGACGAGGATGTCGGCCGGCTTGACCCAGGCGCCGATCCGGATGATGCCGCTCTCGTCGAGGTCCTTGAGGAAGCCCTCCGAGACGTTGGGGATGTCCCGCGTGATCTCCTCCGGTCCGAGCTTCGTGTCCCGGGACTCGATCTCGAACTCCTCGATATGGATGGACGTGTAGTAGTCGTCCTTGACCATTCGCTCGGAGACGAGGATGGCGTCCTCGAAGTTGTAGCCGCGCCACGGCATGAACGCGACCAGGACGTTGCACCCCAGCGCCAGCTCGCCGAGCTCCGTGCACGGCCCGTCGGCCAGCACCTGCCCCTTGTCGACGCGCTGCGCGACGCTGACGATCGGCTTCTGGTTGATGCACGTGTTCTGGTTCGACCGGCGGAACTTCGTCAGGTTGTAGATGTCGGCCCCGATCTCGCCCGAGACCTCGCTCGCCTGCTCTCCCTCCACGCGCACGACGATGCGCTGCGAGTCGACGAAATCGACGGTACCGGCGCGCCGGGCGCTCACCACCGCCCCCGAATCCCGCGCGGTGATGTATTCCATTCCCGTCCCGACGAACGGCGCGCGCGCGCGCAGCAGCGGAACCGCCTGGCGCTGCATGTTCGACCCCATCAGCGCGCGGTTCGCATCGTCGTTCTCGAGGAAGGGGATGAGCGACGCCGCCACCGAGACGAGCTGCTTCGGGGACACGTCGATGAAGTCGATATCGTCCCGCGACGCGGGCAGGAAGTCGCCGGCCATGCGGGCGCTCACGCGCTCGTCGACCAGGCTGCCGTCATCGTCGAGGCGGGCGTTGGCCTGGGCGATCAGGTACTTGTCCTCCTCCCACGCGGTCAGGTAGAAGGAGTGCGGCTCATGCTCGGCCGCGCGCTTCTTGCGGCTCTTGGCGGCAGCGTTGTCCGCGTCGGCAGCGTTCGCCTCGACCACGTGGCCGAGCTTGTACCGGGTGCCGCCGGAGTTCGTGATCCGCACGTAGTCGACGGCCCGCCCCTCCCTGACCTTCCGATACGGCGACTCGATGAAGCCGAACTCGTTGATCCGGGCGTAGCACGACAGGGACGAGATGAGTCCGATGTTCGGGCCTTCCGGGGTTTCGATCGGGCAGATGCGGCCGTAGTGGGTCGGGTGGACGTCACGCACCTCGAATCCGGCGCGCTCGCGCGACAACCCGCCGGGGCCGAGGGCCGACAGCCGGCGCTTGTGCGTGACCTCGGACAGCGGGTTCGTCTGGTCCATGAACTGCGACAACTGGGACGACCCGAAGAACTCCCGGATGGCCGCCATGACCGGCTTGGCGTTGATCAGGTCGTGCGGCATGGCGGTCGCCATCTCCTGGTAGACCGACATCTTCTCCTTGATGGCCCGCTCCATCCGCACGAGTCCGATCCGGAACTGGTTCTCGAGCAGCTCGCCGACCGAGCGGACGCGCCGATTGCCGAGATGGTCGATGTCGTCGACGTTGGTCGGCATGGCCCGGAGCTTCAGCAGGTACTTGATCACCTCGTAGAAGTCCTGGGGGTGCAGCACCCGCTCGTCGAGCGGCGTGTCGAGGCCCAGCTTCGTATTGAGCTTCAGCCGGCCGACGCGCGAGAAGTCGTACTTCTGCGCGTTGAAAAACATGTTCTCGAACAGCGACCGCGAGCTGTCCAGGGTCGGCGGATCGCCCGGCCGCAGGCGACGGTAGATCTCAATGAGAGCGTCCTCGTGGGTGAGTATCGGGTCCTTCTTCAAGGTCGTGGACAGCACGGGCCCGACATCGTCCTTCTCCGGGAAGAAGACCTCGATCGCGCCGATCTCGGATTCCTGCAGCATCGAGACGATGCGCGGCGTCACCTCGTTGTTCGCCTCGACGACGACCTCGCCGCTCGTCGGGTCGACCACGTCGGCGACGGCGAACGCACCGTCGAGCTCCGCGTCCGACAGGGCCACCGAAGGCACGCCGGCGGAACGCAGCGCATGCAGGGCGACCCGGGTAACCTTCTTCCCCGCCTGAATGGTCACCTCCGAGCCGGGAATCTCGACCGTCCGCGCCACGCGCCGTCCGAGCAGGCGGTCGCTGACGGCCCATTCCACGGACGAGGCCGTCGTCTCGACCCGCTCGACCTCATGGAACGCCCGAATGATCTCCTCCGCGGTGCGCAGCCCGAGCGCCCGCAGGAAAACGGTGGCCAGAAACTTGCGCTTCCGATCGATCCGCACGTAGACCAGGTTCTTGGCGTCGTACTCGAACTCCACCCAGGAACCGCGATACGGGATGATCTGGGCCACGAACGACGCCTTGTCCTCGGAGTGGAAGAAGGCGCCCGGCGACCGGTGCAACTGCGAGACGATGACCCGCTCGGTGCCGTTGATGATGAAGGTGCCGTTGCCGGTCATCAACGGGATGTCGCCGAAGTAGACCTCCTGCTCCTTGATGTCCCGGATCGTCTTGACGCCGCTGTCGGGATCCTTGTTCCAGACCACGAGGCGAATGGTGACCTTCAGCGGCACCGCGTACGTCATGCCGCGTTCCTGGCACTCCTCGACGTCGTACTTGAGCTTCAGGTCGACGCCGTTGCCGCAGACGTCGCAGACGGTGCTGCGGGCGGTGTTCGCCCGCCCGCACGTGGGACAGGTCACCGCCCCCTCGCCGAGCGGGTCGGCTTCGAGCGTGGCGCCGCAGCCCTCGCACGGCTGCCGGAGGTGCCGGAGCCCGGCGAGGCGTCCGCACTTGCACTCCCAATTGCCGATCGAGTACTCGATGAACTCCAGGGACGAGTTCTCGCGGAAGTCGCTGATGGGGAAGACCGACTTGAAGACCGACTGCAGACCGGAGTCCTCGCGCTCCGCAGCCATACGGTTCATCTGCAGAAAGCGCTCGTAGGACTTCTTCTGAATCTCGATAAGGTTCGGGATGGGAACCGTCGTCCGGATCTTCGAGAAATCGATACGCTCCCGGTAGACGTTCTTGGGCAGAGTCTGCACGGTCTGGAATCCTCAGTGTCTAGGTCGGTCAGCGCAGATGCCTGAACCACGTCGAGCGACGCCGGGCGGCGCCGGCGTTTGCGCGCTCCGGTCGCGGTCGTGACCACGACGGGGGATCGGTGGCGTCCTCGCGGAATCGCCCTTCCCGCGACCGACCTTGTCCGAGCGATACGGCCGCGGGACCTCGAGCGGCGGGCAGGGCCCGCCCGGCCTCACTTGATCTCGACCTTGGCCCCGACCTCCTCGAACTTCTTCGCGATCGCCTCGGCCTCGTCCTTCGGAATCTCTTCCTTGACGGCGGCCGGCGCGCTCTCGACGAGGTCCTTGGCCTCCTTCAGGCCGAGGCTCGTCACCTCGCGCACGACCTTGATGACGTTGATCTTCTTCGCGCCGATCTCGACGAGCTGGACCGTGAACTCGGTCTGCTCCTCCGCCGCCTCCGCCGCGCCGCCCGCGGCTACGCCGGCAACGGCGACCGGCATCGCCGCGGACACGCCGAGCTCGTCCTCGAGCCGCTTCACGAGATCGGACAACTCGACGACCGTCATCCCCTTGATGTAGTCGACCACCTGATCCTGGGTCACCTCAGCCATGTTCAGCTCTCCTTCGACTTCTTCTGTTCCAACTGGCTCAGGACGCTCATCAGGTCCCGCGGCGCGGCGCTCAGCACACGCGCGAGCTGCGTCATCGGCGCCTGCATGACACGGAGCAGCATCGCCTGCAGCTCGGGCTTGCCGGGCAGCGTCGCCAGGTCCGCCACCGCCTTCGCGTCCAGCGTCCGCCCCTCCACGACCGCCGCCTTGATCGACAGGGCGGGAGCCGACTTCGCGAACTCGATGAGGGTCTTCGCGAGCAGCGCGGCGTCGTCGCTGCCGTACGCCGCGGCCGTCGTGCCGTCGAAGTGATCCTTGAGGACCTCGAACGGCGTGCCGCTCACCGCGCGCTGCGCCAGCTTGTTCTTGACGACGCGGTAGCCGCCCTGCGCCGCGCGTACGTTGCGGCGCAGCTCCGTGACCTCGGGGACGTCGAGGCCCTTGAAATCAACGAGGATCACGCTCTCGGCGGCGCCGAACGCCGATCGGAGGTCGGCTACCCGCGCCTCCTTCTCCGTCCTGCTTATCGCCATTCGTCACACCTTCACTTCGCCGCGGCTTCGACGCTCGCGCCGTCGACCCGGATTCCCGGCCCCATCGTCGACGACACGACCACGCTCTTCACGTACTTGCCCTTGGCGGCGACCGGCTTGGCCTTGATGACGCTGAGGGCCAGCGCGCTGGCGTTCTCGACGAGCTTCTCGGCCGCAAACGATTTCTTCCCGATCGGCGCGTGCACGACGCCGGCCTTGTCGACGCGGTAGTTCACCTTGCCGGCCTTGATCTCGCCGACCGCCTTCGCAACGTCGACCGTCACCGTCCCGGTCTTGGGATTGGGCATCAGCCCGCGCGGCCCGAGGATGCGACCGAGCTTGCCGACCGAGCGCATCATGTCGGGGGTCGCGACCACGGCGTCGAAGTCCATCCAGCCGCCCTGAATCTTGTCCACCATCTCATCGCCGCCCACGACGTCGGCCCCCGCATCCTGCGCGGTCCGCTGCCCGTCGGCGTTCGCAATCACCAGCACGCGCTTGCTGCGTCCGAGACCGTGCGGGAGCACGACCGTGCCCCGCACCATCTGATCGGCGTGGCGCGGGTTGACGCCGAGGCGCATCGCAACCTCGACCGTCTCGTCGAACCCGGCGAACCCCACGGTCTGCAGCAGCGGAATCGCTTCCGACAGCGCGTACAGCCGGTCCCCGACCTTCGATCTCGCCTCCGTCAGCTTCCTCGAACGCTTCGGCATCGGCTACCCCTCGACCTCGAGGCCTATCGACCGCGCGGTGCCGGCGATGATGTTCACCGCCATGTCCAGCGAGTTGGCGTTGAGGTCCGGCATCTTCGTCTTCGCGATCTCCTCGACCTGACCGCGCGTCACGACGCCGACCTTGTTGCGATTCGGCTCGCCGGAGCCTTTCGCGATGTTGGCGGCGCGCTTGAGCAGCACCGCGGCGGGAGGCGTCTTGGTGATGAAGCTGTACGAGCGGTCGGCGAACACCGTCACTACCGCGGGAATGATCAGGCCTTCCTGGGCGGCCGTCTTGGCATTGAACGCCTTGCAGAAGTCCATGATGTTCACGCCGTGCGGGCCGAGCGCGGTCCCCACCGGCGGCGCCGGCGTTGCCTTGCCGGCGGCAATCTGCAGCTTGACTTGACCGATGATCTTCTTCGCCATGATCGTCACGAAGGCGCGGGCCGGAAACCGCAGGAGCGATGTCCGCCGATCCGCCCGCCTGCGGATCCGGCGGCCCGGCTCGTCCTAGATCTTCTCCACCTGCAGGAAATCGAGTTCGACGGGCGTGGACCGCCCGAAGATGGTCACCATCACCTTCAGCGTGTTGCGGTCCACGTTCACTTCGTCCACGAGGCCGTTGAAGCTGGTGAACGGACCCTCGTTGATGCGCACCTGGTCACCCTTCTCGAACGTGTACTTGGGCTTGGGCTTCTCCGCCGCCACCGTGACCTGATGCAGGATCTGGTCGACCTCCTCGCGCGTCAGCGGAGTCGGCTTCGCCCCGGCCCCGACGAAGCCGGTGACCTTCGGCGTGTTCTTGACGACGTGCCAGCCGTCGTCGGACATGTTCATCTCGACGAGGATGTACCCGGGGAAGAAGCGCTTGGAGCTGACCACCTTCTTTCCGCCGCGCATCTCGACGACGTCCTCCGTCGGAATCAGCACCTCGCCGATCTCGTTCTGGAGGGCGTACGCCTGCACGCGCTGGCGCAGCGATTCTGCGACCTTCTTCTCGAACCCCGAGTACGTGTGCACGATGTACCACTGCTTCGTGTTGACCTCGGTCATGACGCTCCAAAGGCCCGAAACAGCGTCCTCGCGGCCCGATCCAGCACCAGGTCGATCCCCCAGAGATAGAGGCCGAACAGGATGGAGGTGATGATCACGACCACCGTGGTCGCCTGGACCTCCTTCCAGCTCGGCCACGTGACCCGCTCAAGCTCGTTGCGCACCTGCGCCAGGAAGGTGCGGGACCGCCCCCACCATCCCAGGACGCCCCGCGCGCTGCCGGACGATTCGCGTTCGACCATTGCGGACTTCACGGCGTCATCCTCGCTGCGCGACGAAGAAACTGGCAGGCCAGGAGGGGCTCGAACCCCCAGCCCCCGGTTTTGGAGACCGGTGCTCTACCAATTGAGCTACTGGCC